>JAUVDV010000069.1 GCA_030595125.1 Deltaproteobacteria bacterium | reverse complement strand
GCAATTGCAGGAATCCGAGTCCGAGCCGGAGCCGCCGTCGGCTCCCGCGTCGTCGCCCGGGATGTATCCGGCGACTGTGAGGTTGACGGACAGCGCCCTGGCAAACCCCGGCGGTCCGAGAACCACCAGGTCGACATCTATTGCCGTTCCTTCGGAGGGGTCCCATCCTGCCTTGTCGAAGGTGAACGTAACCTCAACCTCCGTATCGTCCAGGAGAGTTCCCTGTGCGGGATCGACGGTCAGCCAGCCGATGCTCTCCGGGATGGAGATTTTGAACGGGACATCTCCTGAACCCGCAGAATGCTGGATAGTCACGGTCTGGGTTTTGGGGGTATTCACTGTCCAGTCCAGGGCCGCAACGATCTGGTCGGGCTGGACCTCGAACGATCCGGGCACGTCCGCCGGATCGACGGTGATCCACGACGTCATGGCCTCCCCGATTCCGGCCTCGCCCCGCTTGATCTCGAAGAAGCCGTCGTTTCCCCACAGCGGCCCCCAGCTGTTCTTGACGTACCAGCTGTCGTTGGCGTCGTTCCAGCCGACGATGGCGATCGAGTGTCCCCCCAGCTCCGCCGAGCCTGCGGTGACCTCGTAGACCCCACCGGAGTACGCCTGGAAGTCCGCGTGTACCGTCATGGAGGTTCCAACCGGGCCGTAGCTCAGCGCGTTCTTCATCTGCAGAACAGTCGGTGTGGCCTGTGAACTTCCACCCGCCACCCAGTCCCAGTCGGACGCCACGATGCTTCGGTCCAGCACGTCCTCGCAGGCATCATTGTAGCAGTCTCCATCGGATTGGGTATAGGGGTGACACAGTTCATCCGGAACTCCCCGGATGCCGGCGTAATTCAACGCCACGTTGGCCCCCCACCCACCGGTTTCGCAGGTGACCGCTGTACAATCCAGCAGGTTCTGCTCGGATAGATCCCAGTCCACGTCAGGATCCTGTGCCGAAACGTTGATGGCGCCTTCGATGGCCGCCACTCCCGCAAAGATGGTGCAGGATCCGCACTGCCCCTGGTCCTTGACCGGGCTGGTCCAGTCCTCGCCGCCCACGTTCGACCAGTCGAAGACCGCGTCCTCGGGCGGCGGCAAGGGAGAATCCGGGGCAAAATCCCGTGGCGGGGGCCCCTGTGTGGGCCACGTGGCCCGGGCTTCCTCCATCATCTTTTTGTACTGGTCGAGGGGGATCAATTGCGCGCGAAACTCCTCCTCCGTAAGAGTCGTCATGGATGTCTTTCCCGCAGTCCAGCTCAATCCGGCCGCATCGATATCGGCTCGAATCTTTGTGATCCTCTCATCCTCCGAGTCGGCCCTCGCAACGGGGGATATTACAAGGAAAGCGCCTATCAGCATCAGGCAGTACATGGTTCTCATCGATTATCTCCATTGTTTATGAACTTTGATCATCATACAGGTGCCTCGAACCATATGGAAAGGTCCAAAAACAAGTCATCAGTTGCCCCAGGACATGGTGTCGATGAGGATTGCAATGGACGCGAAAGCGCCCACGATGATGAGGAGGATCGCCAATCCCTGCAAGACGGCTCGGGCCCTCGAGCCCCTCGAGGGTACGGTCTCATTGCCGGATGAAGGGCCGTCGTCTTCGCAGTTGTTCATTATCATCATTGTGATCCGCTCCTGCGTCTGTCGTGAGCGCGAGGAGATCAGGCCGATAACCACCGCCACCGCTATCCCCAGAAGTAGAATGATCAACATCACGGCCCTCTGGATACCGGTCTTGAACTCCGAGAGCTCAGCGTCGTCCTCCGAGCGGCTGCTGATGAGACGTTCTACAACGTGGTGGCCGGCGTACAACCTGGAGAGAGAAAACGCTGCGAGGAGCCTGCGATCGAACCCGACGCCGCTCTCGAGAGATCTGGAGAGAACCGCCCTTGCCCAGGGCCCGTCGTCCTTCCCCTTCAGCATTCCGAGCACGGCCCGCAGGCCGTCGTTGAAATCTTCGCCCTTGTCGAGAATGTACAGATGCCTCACGGCCACCGATTTGCCGGGTCCCAGCGCCGAGTTTGTCAGCTGGAGGCGAACCGGGCCCGTGACCCGGGGCTGAAGAGTCAGTCTGGCCGAACCGTCGCCACTCACCCAGTCCGATGATGCATGGATCCAGCGGCCGCGATGAAAGAGATCGGCGTAGATGGGGCCGCCCCTGGTGATCTGCCTCACGTTGACCTTCACGGCTTCGTTTTGTGAGGCCATTGGGTTGTGCACCATCGCGTTGAGCCCGCCGTACACTACCCTGGGAAACAGATGTTCCTCGCCAACCTTGATGGGATAATCCAGGTCCACGGGCTTGACCATCAGCGCGGTCAGGCCGAGATTGTCGGTTCTTTGCTCTTCCCGGGTCATTTCCGATGACAGACCGGCGCCAGGAATACCCAGCTCCAGAGGTATACTCACGGGCTCTCCGGTTGAATTCACGGTTCGAAGGAAGACCACCGATGAGAGCCCGGTGGGCGCGCCCCGGTCCTCGGTGAGTGCCTGTACGAAATCGCCGGCTGCGCCAACAGAGATCTTTATGTCGTCAAGCTTGACGTCGGAAGGAACGGTGAGATGTTTTGCGGGCGGCTCTGTCGTCACCTCCACGTTTGCGCGAACTATACGCCGTTTCTCGTCGAACCGGATGTCCAGCTCCAGTATCGCCGGCCCCGCCGATATCTGCGGCACCTCGAAATTGCGGGCCAGTGCGTAACCGGCGTCGTGAACGGCCCCGTCGAACAATGGGTATCGGTTTTTTCCTCGAACCAGGTGTCCGGTGATTCGTTCCGGCTGGAAGAAACCTTCACCGTCGGCTATCAGAGTAACCCTGATGGCGGCGTGAGAGTCGGCTAGAAGCTGTCGCTGACCCAGCACGACGATGGTGTGGTCGATCCCGTATTGAGAGACGCGAATCCCGACGCAAATAAGGGCGAAGATCATTGCCGGAACGACAATGAAAAGACCCAGACGAACCCACCTTCGATCGAAAAGATCCTGGTGAGTCTCGGTGTTTTTTTCGTTGTCCTTCATTCGCCCAGGTGTTCGGCCAGGGCGTCTATAGTGGGATGGTCCCATACGACCGTCGGCGGGATCCGGCGGCCGAGCCACACCTGAAGCTCGCCGGAGATAACCACCGCCTCGGTGGAGTCGATCCCCAGCCGGGTGACAGGCTCGTCAGTGGGGATGTCGCGCGCGGGGATATTCAGGCGTCTCGCGATAACTTCGACCAGCCACTCTTTTATTCGTGCCGCAGTCATTGCCTCGTGCTCGTTCATTTCATCCTCCCTCCAACCGGAGGAGCCCGCCGTTCTCGAACAGATAACGACACTCGCTCCTTCTCATCTTGCCGCTGGTAGTCTTCGGCGTCGAGCCCTCCCGAAGCAGGACCACCTTGCTCAACTTCACCCCGTGGTCGACGAAGATCCGCTCGCGCATTGCGCCCATCACCGCCTCCCGGTTGAGGTCTGCCGTCGCCGAACGCTTGATCTCACAGGTCATCACCACCGCCTCCCGCTCTTCGATGTCAGCCGAGAACGCCACCGCCGAGTCACCCCGGATGGCGTCGTGACAGCCAATGACAGAAAGCTCGAGATCCCGGGGGTGGTGGTTGAGGCCGTTGAGAATAATGAGATCTTTCACGCGCCCGCAGATGAATAGGTAGCCATCCCGGGTGAAACCCAGATCCCCTGTTCTGAGGAAAGGTTCTCCGTCGTCGAGGGACGCGCCGAAGGTGATCGCCGTCTCTTCCTCGTCGTCCAGGTAGCCATTTGCAATGCTGGGCCCCCTCAGCCAGATCTCTCCCACCTCCATGTCGAGGCACACGCGGGTCGAGTCTGGATCCACTATTTTCATCTCGCTGTCCCGTCGCATCTGCCCGGAGCTGACAAGCGTCACCCCGCCAGAGACATCGTCGCTCACCTCCACCACCCGGTTGTCTCTGAGCGCCGCACGGTCGGCTCTCAGGTGGTCCGGCACCGCCATCTTCGGACCGCCTGTGACGTAAAGGGTGGCCTCCGCCAGACCGTAGCTGGGAAAGAAGCTGCGCATCTCGAAACCACATCGCGCGAAGGCGCCGTAGAAACGCTCCATTGTACCAAGCCGCACCGGTTCGGCGCCATTGAGCACCCAGCGCCAGCCGGAGAGATCCAGGTCGTTCTTTTGGTCGTCCGACACTCGGTCCACGCAGAGGTCGTATGAAAAGTTTGGGGCCATCGAGCAGGTGCCGCGGTAGTCGCCAACGGCCGACAACCAGCATGCTGGTTTCTGCAGGAAGTCGAGGGCGGGCATCAGGGTGGAGGTGACCCCCAGGCAGATCGGGTTGATCACGTGACCCACCAGACCCATGTCGTGGAAGAGGGGAAGCCAGGAGATCGGTCGGAAAGTTTCTTTGTCGAACCCGAAACCCAGGGCCATCGCAGTGCTGTTGTGAACCAGGTTGCCGTGGCTGACCACAACTCCTCGGGGTGAGGAGGTGGAGCCGGAGGTGTACTGCACGAAGGCCGCTTCATCTGCCATGGGACGCACGGGCTCGATGGGGTTGACCTCGCACTTGAGGACGTCTTCAACATGCAACCACGTTGGTCGCTTCAGGATGGGGAGATCGTCGAGGCGACGTTTGACAAGACCGCCCACACTCTCGTTGGTCAACACCACCCTGGGCGAACAGCTCGTCAGTATGGACGATGCCCGTTCGGTGCCACGGAGGGAAGGGGGCGAGGCAGGCGCCGGAACGACCCCGCAGTAGAGGCAGCCGAAGAACGCGCGGACGAATCCGGCGTTGGACGAGAAGACCAGGACCGCCCGATCTCCGGGAACCGTGATCGGTGTGAGGTGGGCGGCGATGTGGAGGGCGTCCCTGTGCAGGTCGGAAAAGGAGATCTCCTCCACCTCCTGGCCGAACCCGGTCAGAATCCGAAATGCGATCCGATCGGGGACCTCGTTCGCCCACACGCAAAGAGCGTCCACCAGGTTGTCGTGGATCCTCTCCATCGTTACCTCTCCAGTCTCACGACGAAGAACCGATGGTGTTGTTTCTTCTTCACGTCCGTGCCGTCGAACGAGTGCCACGGGATCTCCGGCCTCGAGCAATCTCTGGCCGGTATGTCCAGTACTCCGACGTAATGGTAGTATCCCATGTTCACTCCCCGTATCGCCAGAGGCCCCTCTTTCGACGCGGGCGGCATGGCGTTTATCAGCGCCACATCCAGTTCCCTGTGCGCCCTCTCCCAGAACAGGTAGTCCGGGAGCTCTTTTCGAATCTCGTCGCTCAGGGGATGGTCCTCCATGAGCTGACAGCAGAATTTGTGGTTGGGCAGGTAGTACATGGGCGAATAGCCCATGAAGGGAGGAACTACCAGCAGCACGTCGTCTTCTGATAGCTTTTCCAGGTAGTCGATGATGGCTTCGGTGTTGGTTGTACGGTCGCTGGTCACCTCGTCGACGTACTGACACAGGGTGCACTCCACTCCCCTTGTGGGCAGATAGGAGTTGTGGGCTCCTGCGAAGCCCAGATGGAGGATGTTGGAAAAGACCAGCAGGCCCACCGCGCCGATGGCCATGGGACGGGCCAG
The DNA here is from genome assembly GCA_030595125.1 of Deltaproteobacteria bacterium. Classification (GTDB taxonomy): domain Bacteria; phylum Myxococcota_A; class Polyangia; order JAAYKL01; family JAAYKL01; genus JAUVAN01. The sequence continues at coordinate 21,761 of JAUVDV010000069.1, read as the reverse complement.
CCGCCACAGAATCAACAGGATTACCGCGGTCGCGACAGCGCCGAGGGGAATCAACGGGACCAGATATCGCATGTCGGCGAGCGTGGATCCGCTCACGGATTGAGGGGAAAACAACGAAGTGACGATCACTGCGGCCAGCATCATTCCTACAACAGCCAGGCCGATCTTCGCTTCGTTTACGAGGCTCGATAGTCTTTTCACCAGGAAAGGCAGCGCGAGGACCGGTAACAGGGTTACGGGAAAGAACTCGAAAGTCCCGATGTCGCGCAGATTCCGCCAGAGCAACGTGGCGATTTTCTCGATCCCTTCTACCTCATCGGGTCTCGGAACGGATGTGGCGAAGGGGTTGTGGGTCATGAGCACGTATACGCCGGCTATACCCGCGCAAAGATACGCCGCGCCGCCGACGATCAGGTGACGTCTTGTCCTGTGAGCCCTGAAAAGCAAAAGGAACGGCAGGGCCACAAGGGTTCCCGCCGCGTTGAAGTAACTGGTGAACATCAATAGCGTCGAGAGAACCGAGGAGAGCATGGCGCGCAGGAGAAACCCCCGTCCGGTATGGATCCCGCCGGCCAGACATGCCAGCAGGCCGATGCTCAGGGCAGCTCCGGGCGAGTAATAGCGACAGTTTCTGATGTAGAGCAGAAACGCAGGGGTGAGGGCCGTCAGCCACAGGGGAAGGTACCAGGGAAACCGATCGCCCAGCATGCCCCGCGCAAACAACGCCAGCGCGATCATGCAGAGCAACCCCGAAAGGACGAACAGCACCCGCAGCCCCAACTCGTCACCCCCGAAGAAAGTGATGCCTACGGCCGCCAGCCAGTACTGGAGAGGCGGCATGAATACGTTGACAAGGTCCTCATTGAGCTCGGCTCCGTCTCGATATCCGATGAGATTTGTGCCGTTCCAGGCGCTCAACTGCCCGGTGTCCAGAAGATTCTGCGCGAAGATGGCCGTGTTGGCCTCGTCGTCCCAGAATTTGTTGGCGGTGATCCCTGTGAAGGCGAGAACTCCGGCCACCGCGATTGCGATGCCGGACATTATCCAGGATCTTCTGATTGACCCGGGATTCAAAGAAGAGTTGTTCAAGTCCTGCATGATGATATCAGAGTGTGACAGATAAGCGGTTACCGGAAAAGGATCTCCGGTATCAGGGCGTGGCGGTCAGGCGGAAGTCGTCGATCTTCCAGTGAAGATCGTCGAAGCCGATGTAGCGGAACCGAATTCTGAACTCGGAACCCGGACTCGGCAGGTACGATGAGATGTCCGCCTCCTGCGCGCCCATACTGGAATTGTTGAAGGTAGTCACGGTCAGCCAGTTGCCACCGTCAACTTCGATCTCCACAAATCCAAAATCGTCAGTGTCATTGTTGGAAAAAAAGTGGTTGAAGGACAAGATAATGCTGGTGCAATCGCCCCTGATATAACTACTGGTGATAAATCGATCATTGAAGTCAGATCCGAACTCTGCGTTGATCCACCAGTATCCGTCTGCTCCACTGGTGGTGTTGTCGGTATCGGACCAGGACCAGACATAGCCGTAAGCGTCGCCATCAAAGTTTTCGACCTCCCATCCCACCGGCAGGTCTGCCGCGTCGAACGGTTCCTGGATATCGAGTGTGCAGTCGGCATCTCCGTCCGTATCCGAGTCGGTATCGGTGTCTGAATCGGTATCAGTGTCGGTGTCCGAGTCGGAATCGGTGTCGGTGTCGCTGTCTGAATCTGCGTCTGACGGGAGGCCGTCATCGAAAGTGCCCTTGCTGCAGCTTGCAGAAGAGAGACCCAGCGCGAGCAATGCAAACAACATGAACGCCAAGAAATAAGTTGATTTTTCCATTTGCGGAACCTCCGATTACTTACCCATATCATAATACCATCAATTCCGGCGATGGTGTCTACGAATGACGACCGCAGATCAGGGCGTGGCGGACAATTCGAAGTCGTCTATTTTCCAGTGGAGATCATTGTAGCCGACATATCGGAATCGAATCCGGAACTCGCTGGCGGCAAGCGGCAGATACGACGAAATGTTTATGCTCTGGGAGCCGCTGTTGGTACTATCGAACGTGCCGATGGTCTGCCAGGCGCCGCCGCCCACCTCGATCTCCACGTAACCGAAATCATCGACGTCGCTGCTGTCAAAATAGTGGTTGAATGTCACCGTAATGTTGGTGCAATCGCCTCTGATGTAAGATGCGGTGATAAATCGATCATCGAAATCCGACGGGAAAGCGCCGTTGATCCACCAGTGGCCGCTGTCACCTCCCGTGGTGTTGCTTGTATCGGACCAGGTCCAGTTGTAATTGTAGGCGTCACCGTCGAAATTGACGACATCCCATCCGATGGGCAAGTCGGATCCGTCGAAGGACTCCAGCAGATTGACCGAGCATTCCGAATCCGAGTCCGAATCGGAGTCTGAATCCGAGTCCGAATCGGAATCCGAGTCCGAATCGGAATCCGAATTGGAGCCCCCGTCCTCGTCGGTGTCCTGGTGGTCCGGAGGCACTACCTCCATGGTTGCGCACGTAGAAGCACCGATAATGATTCCCAGCAATAGTGCGATCTTCAATATCGGGAGTTTCTTCATGGGCGCTCCTGTGCAGCAGGATAGAATTGCTTCACCATATCAATGTTACCATAGAACATGGAGACAGCATCGGCAAATAGTGTCTTCATCATTGTGTAGCGGCGCCGACAAATGGATGTGAAAAAATGGCCTCAGAACGGTTGGTTTTTCTCCGGAAGAGTCGCACCCCAGGTTTTTAGCAATTTTCTTCTGTCGTCCGTGATGAAGTATGCGTCCTCATGGTTCCAGAGGTTGGCCAGCCGTTTTGCTTCTTGGGTGTACAGGTATTTGGGATTGACCGTTGTTCCCACCCTGGGAAGATCGAGCCGATCGGCATCCCAGCAAGTACCGATGGTGATACTGTTTCCGTCCATATCCTCGACGCGATCATGGCTGTTGTGATGCGCAATGGCAGTGATCAGATCCTGGAGCTGCGTCGGGTTGAGATCGACCAGACCCTCTTTGTGAAGAAGCCGTGCAAACTCCGCGCCGCGTGGTCCGTGTTGTGGGTCGCGGCTCTCATTGAGTCTTCGAGAGTCGTGCAGCAGCGCAAAGTAAGCGACAACGTCCCTGTCTGCGCCGCTTGATGATGCAATTTCGATCCCCGATTCGTGCACTCTCACCCAGTGCAACAGGCCGTGGCTGTCGTAGGGATTCAGCGCGTATTGATCGAGAATTCGTCTTGCAAGTGCTTTCATCGGTTCAACCCAACAGTTGCGGCCTCATGTGCGACGCCTTATTATATACAATAGGCAAAAAGATCGTTCGTGTTGATTCCTGTTACCTGACCACCCAAACAGGAATATCGTCTATGAATTGATCGTCCCCGCACCACTTGATAACATAGTGTTCATCAAGAAGAGACATTCTGTGGAGGTGTGCAAATGAAACTCGATGGAATTTTACTGTTGTTGCTCGTGGCCGTTGGCGCGGTCTGTTTCGCCTGTGACAACGTGATCGAACCGGACGATTTCTTCGGAGATTCGGGGGCCTCTGATACGGATACGGATACGGACATGGATACGGATGCGGATACAGACGGGGACAGCGATACCGATTCGGATTCAGATTCGGACAGCGACACGGACACGGGCATCGATCCCTGTGCCGATCCCTGCGAGGACGTCGACGACGAGTGTACGATGTCGCTTTCGTGGGAGGTCGTGCCGCAGGCCGATTGCACCATCGATGTTCAGGCAATATGGGATTCTCCCACGGGGGGGGCGTTCGATCCGTGCCTGGTCAATGCCTATGTTTACGACGACACATCTGGGGTCCAGCAAATCTCCAACGTTTACGAATGCTGCCTTGACGACGGCTGGTCGTGGGAGTCATACGGGGTCATGGTGCTTTGCGATGGGGTATGCGGCTTGCTCGACGAGCCGGACTGCTATCTCGAGCTGGACTTCGGGTGCAAGACCCAGTTCGAGGAGTGTGAGTAACCTCCTCATTTCCATGGAGTGATGCCGTGACAACACAAACACCGAGGATCGGTCTGGCCGTGGATGACCACGAGAGAGTCATCGAGTTGTTGTCGCGCAGGCTCGAGGAGTTTTTCGATCAGTTTTACTGTGCGACGAACCCGGCCGATGCGGAGGCGATCCTTGCGGCCCACCCGGTTACGCACCTGGTATGCGATTTCGACCTTGGTGGCGAGCATCCGGTCGGTACATATCTTGTCCAAAAATGGCGTTCACAATACCCCGGCATCGAGCGGGCGATCATCCACTCCGGCGCGCAGAGATCCATGATCCCGACGATCCCCGAGGTCGACGACATTCTTTCAAAACCCGCCTCGATCTTCGCCCTGAAAACCGCCCTGCACATCAAGTAGGCGGCGTACCGAGGTGAGGGCGCCAGGACCGTCCAGATTGGTGAGGGAGAGGCGTCGCAAGAGGCCGCAAGCAAGAGGCCGATGTTGACAAATTGGGAGGTCGTTACTAGGATGTATACAGATGATGGAGTTGTAAACATGAGTGATACAGTGACAATTTCGATGAGACTGCCCAGCTCGGACGTGAGCAGGCTGGAGACCGCAGCCGGGGCGCTGGGCATGGACCGGGCGACCTTCTTCAAGATGGCGCTTCGCCTGGGATCGGCCGAAGTGCTGTTGGAGCAGGCGGCCGGCGCGTATCGTCGCGGGGAGGTCACCCTCTCCAGAGCGGCGGAGATAACAGGGGTCTCCCTGCACGAGCTGATCGCCAGGATGGATCAGCTCGATCTGGAGATGAAGTACGGACTCGACGATCTGGAGACGGATCTGCGCCCGTGATCGTGGTAGCTGACTCAAGCCCCCTTATCTTTCTGGCAAAAGTGGAACGGCTGGGGCTTTTAAAAAGCCTCTACGGGGATCGTATTGCGATTCCCGCCCAGGTGAAGATGGAGCTGACGAGGCCGAAGATCGAGAGCGACGACGCATACGCCCTGGCCCGCTTCATTGACGAAATAAGTGTCGTCCCCGTTCCCCGACCCAAAAAATTCGGCGCGGCTCTCAGCGTCGCCGACAACGCAACCCTGACCCTGGCTGTTCGAAAAGGGGCCGAGCGGCTTCTGGTTGACGAACGGCTCATGAGACGCATTGCTTCGGCAAAAGGCATCCCGGTAACGGGAACCATCGGCATATTGTACGCCGCGTCGCGTGGAGGGATTCTGTCCCGCGAGGAGGCCGCAGGCGATCTTCGCCGGCTCGTTCGTAGCTGCGGGCTCAGGATATCCGTGGCGGTCTACGATGCGGCCATGGCGGCATTTTCGGACGAAGGTTAAAACCTCACCTGCACTTTCCGAGCCTCCGGTTTGTACGAGAACTCTCCTTCAAGTGTGTCCTGCTACGGACAGCCTGGGCGGGAGGGAGAAGATGTCTATCTCAGGCTTTGGTCTCACCTATTGGGGAGGCACAGGTACTAGCAGCGTGGGCGGGACCAGGATGAGGACGACGCGTTCGTCGAGGGGGAAACAGCCGCCCGCGGTTACGGTGATCTTCGCCTCGAAGAACTGGGCATAGAGGGTCACCTCCACGAAGTCGTTGAACGCGGTCACGTCGAAAGTGACGATGGTGCCCGGGGTCACGTTGTCGAACCCGTCTGTCGTAATCGTCGGAGTGGGCAATCCGGGGGGATCCACGGGAACAACGAAGGAAACAGGGACGATCGATACTATGAAGTCGGCGGTTGTGTGTGGCGTCGGCAACGGGTTGCCGTCCATGTCGGCGGTTTCGCCACTGGTCTCGGTTTCGCAGTCGAATGCCGCGTAGTGAGTTAGCATATCGATGCCCGTGACGATGGTGTCGCCGAGCCCCGTGCCTCCAGAGTGGATATATGCGAGAGGACACATGCCGGCAGCGTTGGTCGCCCTGCCCGTTCCGTATGCGCCGGTGCAACACATGCCCACCGCGCATCCGGGCGGACGGCTGGCCGCCGGACCCCACGCCTCCGGAGGAATGAGCGCGCCGGTGTCCTCGGCCATGGCGACCATATCGGGATCTCCAGAGGTAGAAGCGACACCCACGATCCGGGCGCAGATGTCTTCGAGGGCCACTACCGTGTTCGCCCTGGTTGCAGCCACTGCGGCCACATCGCCGGTGTAGTCGTAGGCCGGGTTGATCCCGTTGTGGCTGTAGATGTCGGTCAACGGCACGATTATCGGCATGGTGTACGCGCGGAACCCGACGCCGCCGACACCCGAGGTGTTGGGCGCTACAACGGTGGGAGACGGACCGGTGAGGCCGTATCCCGTCGAGATCTGGAAGAGCGCTTCGATCATCGACTCGGCTCCGTCCCCACCGTAGTGAGTAGTGAGCGCGTTGACGCCCGCCTGGGCGTCCGCCGCCACATCGGTGATCTCCTGAAGAAGGTAGAACGGTTGATCTCCGGACGCAAAACTGCCGTATGGAGATATTGGGAAATCATCGTACCCGCCGACTCCGAACCATGCGGTCGCCATCGAGGCCTGGATGCTCGGGATGATCGTTCCGCTGAGTGATGACTGGAGGCTGGAGATCGTGCCGCCCATAGAAGCGGTTGTATCCATGGCGAAGAAAATGTCCGCGTCCTGCACGTCGGTGGAGAAATCGAGCGGCTTGTCCTGGGGGCCGCCCTGATCTTCGTACGGCAGCACGAAGAATAAGTCCTGATTGGGTCCGGTCATCTGATAGACCACTACTGTCAACTGAGCAAGGGTCTGGAATTCGCTACCGTAAACCGCGGACACGATTCCCACCTGGGCTCCCACCGAGCTTATGGCCGGGATGTCCAGGGTCGAGTCGCCGCCGAAATCACCGAGCGCGGCGTTGTCGACATCCCATGTCACCTGGCTCGTGAGATCCTCGTTTACGCCGTCGGCGAAATATCCGATGCAATGATAAGGCATGGTCGCCGGCGCGTTGAGATCCACTTCGAAAATGAAGTTCGCGGGCTCGATGGAGATGCCCTCCAGGATGTGGTCGGGGTTTCCGGTATCCGAATCGCTGTCACCGTCGGTATCGGTATCGGTGTCGGTATCGGTGTCCGTGTCGGTTCCACCGTCTACGATAGCCAAGACGTGTGAGCACCCGCCGAAAACAAGCACGGTAGCCAGCACTACAAAAAACAAGTACTTCATGTTCTCCCCCAATCTTGTGGATGCCTGATCGTACACCGTCCACCGAAGGCGCTCAAGGGATGAGGGCTACGGACAACCTGCCGGAACCGGCGTGCATGTGTCGTCGAGGTTGTTTTCGACATATATCGAAGTGGGTCCGGTAGTGATCTGGTCCAGCAGGTCGCATGCCTCACAGTCGGGCAGGACAGCGTTCCAGTAAATGTCAAAGTCCCCGCCCACCGAGTTGAGAGAACTAAAGCCGTCCAGATTTGCAAGGGTGTCGTTTTGGGTGATCCGAAAGTGCTCACCCACCGAGGTGAGCGCGTTCAGACCGGTCAGGCTTGTCAGCGTAACGTTTTCGGAAATAATCAAGTACTCACCCACCGAGGTGAGGACGTTTAGCCCGCCAATGTCGGACAGAGCGGCGTTGGACCAAACACGAAAGTACCCACCAACCGAGGTGATTGCGTTCAGGCCGTCAAGGTTGGTCAGGGCGGTATTGGAAGTGATCTGCAATTCCATACCCACCGAGGTAATGGCGCTCAGCCCGTCCAGATCAGTGATGGCGTAGTTGCCTGAGATCCACAAGTCCCCGACTACCGCGCCGGTTATACCGCTCAGACCGTCCAGGTTTGTGAGGGTATCGTTGAAAGCGATTTCCAAGTCCCCGCCCACCGAGGTTATGCCGCTGAGACCATTCAGGTCGGTGAGAATGGTGTTGAAACCGATTAGCAAGCTCCCACTCACCGGACCGGTGAGGCCGCTCAGGCCGTCCAGGTTTGTGAGGACTGGGTTGTTGGCGACGACCAATGCCCCTCCCACCGTGCCGGTGATGCCGCTCAAGCCGTCCATGTTTGTGAGGGCGTCGTTGTAGGCGATCCCCAGGACCCCGCCAACCGAGGTTACTCCGCTCAGTCCGTCCAAGTTGGTGAGGGTGAGGTTGTCCCAGATTTGCAACCATCCACCCACCGAGGTGATGTTGCTCAGGCCGACCAGGTTGGTGAGGGTGTCGTTCAGTTGAATTGAAAAGTTCCCAACTACCGAGTCAAGGCAAAACAACTCACTCAAGTCGGTGCATGAAGGGCAGTGAATATACAGGTATCCCGAGATCGATGTGTATCCCGCGAGGGTTGCGACATCCGATTGTGTGGTGATCTCTAAGTCGCCGCTGTACGCCCCCAGATTGCACACGATCGGACCGGTATCCGTGTCTGTGTCGGTGTCAGTATCCGTGTCGGTGTCAGTATCTGTGTCGGTGTCCGTGCTTCCGTCCGCCCCGGCATCCATCTCCGTATCTGTGTCGGTGTCAGTATCCGTGTCGGTGTCAGTATCAGAGTCGGTATCGGTATCAGAGTCGGTATCGGTGCTTCCGTCCGGCCCGGCATCCATATCCGTATCGGTGCCGGTATCCGTGTCCGTATCCGTATCGCTGTCTGTATCGGTGTCAGAGTCGGTGTCCGCATCGGAGTCCGTGTCGGTATCGGTATCCGTATCTGCGTCCGTGTCAGTGTCTGTGTCGGTCGCCCCACCGTCGTCACTGCTCGATGAGCTTTTCGAGCACCCGCCGCAAACCAGCACGGTCGCAAGCATCATCAAAAGCAAGTATCGCATTACCCCCGCCTTTCGTTATTGACGTGAGAGCATTCTAACATGGGTCTTTACGGTTGTCCGGACCACTACGGTCCACCATCGACACCAGCATCAAAACCGGGGCAACTGGTCGGAACCGGCGTGCACAAGTCGTCGAGGTTGTCGTGGACATCTATCGCAGTGGGTACGCTGGTGATCTGGTCCAGAAGGTCGCACACCTCGCAGTCTGGAAGAGATGCATTCGATGTAACTAAAAGATCATCTCCAATAAAAGTTAGGTCGCTCAGGCCGGCAAGACTGGATAATAAATCATTGTCCCAGATTTCCAGTCCGCCTCCCACTGTCTCCAGTTGAGCCAGATCTTCCAGGCCTTCGAGCTGGTCGTTTCCATATATGATCAGGTCTTCGCCGACAGTGGTAATGCCGGATATTCCATTCATGTCGGTAAGCAAGTTATTGTAGCTAACATACAATCTCCCAGGTACCTCGACAATGCCGGATAGCCCTTCCACGGATGGAAGATCGAAATTAGCTCCAATTACGAGATCCCCTCCGAGCTGAGTAACTCCATTCAGGCCGGCGAGACTGATGAGATCCCAGTTGCTGCCGACACAGAGATCTCCGCCGACCTCTTCGATTCCGTTCAGACCGTCCAGGGTAGTTAGTTTGATGTTGCTGTCTATTGCTAACCTGCCGCCCACAAATTCAATTGCCTCGAGCCCGGTCAGATCGATCAGGTTGAGGTTTCCGCAAATTTGCAGATCGACACCAACTTCCGTAACGTTTTCCAAACCGTCGAGATCCGTGAGCAAGTCATTATCATAGATCATGAGATCGCCCCCGATCGTCGTCAACCCGACGAGGCTATCAATATCCAACAGCGAATCACTACCGTAGATGTGCAGGTCACCCGTCACCGTCGTCAAACCCGACAGCCCGTCCAGGTTCTGAAGTGAGGGGTTCCCCCATATCGAAACTTTATTGGCTGACGTGAGTCCCTCAAGTCCGCTCAGGCTGGTGAGGTTATCGTTCCAGGAAACACCGATGTATTCTGTCGTTGTCAGTCCTTCTAAACCATCCAAGTTAACAAGCGCGGGATTGTCTCCAATGGAAAGATCTCCACCTACGTCCGTCAAAGATGACAGGCCAGCAAGGCTGGCAAGAGAATCATTCTCATTGATGTACAAGAATCCACCGATCCACTGAAGGTTGGGTAGGTCAATCGACGTGAGCCCCGGAGCAGTGATTCTCAGACTTCCCGTTATGCACGGGTACGGTTGCAGAACGGATTCACTCCAGTTGTCGTGAATTTCCCAGAATTCAATATCCAGGCAGTCCGTTTCGGAATCGGTGTCGCCATCGGAATCTGTGTCCGTATCCGTGTCGGTGTCCGTGTCAGAATCGGTGTCGGTGTCAGTATCTGTATCGGTGTCCGTGTCGGTGGACGAGTAGATCCCGCCGTCACTTCTCGACGAGCTTTTCGAGCACCCGCCGCAAACCAGCACGGTCGCCAGGATCAGTAGAAACAAGTATCGCATCACCCCCGCCTTTCGTTTTTTACGTGAGAACATTCTACCAGGGTTTCGGGATGTTTGTCGTTTGTCCTGCTCCGGCGGCCAGACGTCACCCGCGGAAGTAAATCCCGCGGCCAGAAATGCGCCTCAGGCGAAAGGGGCAGCGCCTCAGGGCGAACCGAGTTTCGCCAAACAGGAACGGTCGGGGACTGTCTGAGCGCGGTTACAAGCCACCCCCTCATAAGCTATACTCCCCCTCATGCCCGACAAGGACTGCCCATTCTGCAACCTCCCCGACGACAGAATAGTCGCCTCAAACGACCTCGCCCTGGCCATTTGCGACAACTTCCCCGTCAGCCCCGGCCACATGCTCTTCATCCCCCGCCGCCACATCGCAAACTGGTTCGACGCCACCGAACAAGAACAAATAGCTATCTTTAAATTGATAAACCAACTCGTAGGTCCAAGGTCCAAAGTCGAAGGTCCAAAACCCGCAATAGGCCCTGCGACGGCGGGCAAACGACATAAGCAGGACAAACAACCAGACGCCTACAACATCGGCATCAACATAGGCCCCGCCGCCGGCCAGACCGTCATGCACCTGCATGTTCATCTCATTCCAAGATACGAAGGCGACACCGACGACCCACGTGGTGGGGTCAGGTGGGTCTTGCCCGGCAAGGCGAAGTACTGGGAGGACTAGGGTGCCGCACGCTGCGGTTGCTAACGGAAGCCGCCTAAAATACTCCGAATCCTCTCCGGCTTTGCAGATGCAAAGCGATCAATACCTTGCCAGAGTGAAGCATCTCCTGTGAGCGCGGAGTATATAGTAGTCGCCACGCCCGTGGTTCTACCCATGTCCCCTTCCCACTTCTTATCCCTGGCTAGTTGAATCCGGTCATCGGAAGTCTCATCGATATGGTCGCGCCATTTCTCCAGATGATCTTCACTTGCCAGAAAGTCGCTCTTGTTGCCGTTGCATTTTCGGTCAGCAACCACCAGGTTGCCGATGCCGTTGTCGGGATAGCGAGCCCAGGGAATGAAGTGGTCTACTTCGTAGCTGTTGGGCAGCTTGCCCCCGCAATAGAAACACTCATCTTTATGAATGTCGCGCAGCCTATTCTTGATCGGGGTCAGCGGTATTCTTGACGCACCAAAGAGGTACTCTTCAAGTTGTGAGTCCTCCAGCTTTTTCTTGTTGAGGTGAGCAACCTGGGTCATCCACAGATTGTGAATAAGGGGCCGCAACAAGCTACTCAGTGAAGCCAGATTGTCGGCGACACCATGCTGTAGTCGAATGAGATTGTCGAAATCAGAGCTTGGCTTTGCCCTCTGATATTCTGATACCTGTCCTCTTTTAACGTTATCGTCCCATCCAATTGAATAAAGCAGCTCGTTTGAGGCGTGGTCAACACGCTGAAGCTTGGGCAACGGCATGTGAATCAGAGTCCACTCAATCTCCCGAACGGTCTTTTCGTACTCATCTTTGTCTGCCAAAATTGCTTTCGACAAGGTGACGCTTCCATCCCCCAGGTGCTTTTTGAAATCGATGATCAGGCTGAGAATCTTTGCCTGGTTGCCGCTATTCTGTTTCAAGGGCGGGGAGTCAGTCTGTTTCTTGTACGGCAGTGTTTGAGGCCAGTAGAGCGCCATGACTTTTTCAGCGAGTTGCCTGGTGGTGATGCTCTCTTTGTCGCCATCGTGAACGAGATTGTGCTCCATGCACAGGTCAATGATTCCCAGGAGCACCGCGTATTTGTAGGTTGAGACGGTTCTTGTGCGGTGAAGAAGATTGAGAACTTCTTCGCCGAAGACGATCAGATTGGTGGGTGATTTTTTCTTCATCACCCCGCGCTCCTGAATTTCTCGTACCGTTCGTCAAGCGAATCCTTGTCCGGCTTTTCGTCGTTGCGCCTGGGCAGCAGGATGACTTTGTCCTGGAAGCCCTGCAGGCCGTACTTGAGCATCGGACCGTCGATCTCCTCCAAAATGTCTTGGCGTACTTCCACGTGATAGTCGGGTCTGATTCCCAGGATGTTCTTGTCGAAAGCCTTGTGATGGATGGCGCACAGGGAGAGGCCATTTCTGACTTCGGGTACGCCGCGTGGGTCGCTGTCGGGGATGATGTGGGCCGCTTCGAGCAGTTCCGGGTGTCGTAGCCAGCAGATTGCGCACGACTTTCGGTACGCCCGAAGCACATTCGTTCTAAAGGCGTTCTGATGCAGTCTTACCTGGGTCTTGGCCGTTATATAGCGTCTGCGAGCCTCGACCTTCACCTCTTCATCCGAACTCAAGTCGCTGAGTGCCAGTGTCTCGTCATCGACCGTGATGTGGAAGGCAAGGTTCTGAGGATCGTCGTAAAGCACGTACACAGGCCAGACTGGGCGATAGAGACCCTTTTCCAATCCAAACAGGTAAACGAGCGGGACTCGTCGCTTTCCAGCCAGGCGCAGGCCCACGTTGTCTCGGTGGAAGTGATCGGTTCCCCGATACCGGTACTCGATGACACCGTCCTCGGTAGGCCTGTCGTCGTAGGGTGCTGGCTTGCCCGGAACCGGCGGCGCTGTCGTGATGGATAGCGGCATCTCCGGAAGCACCCTTGGCTTGAAGATACCCTGCGGACCGATCAACGGCACTCGAACTCCATTGAACTGAAAGCCCTGTGACAGAACTTTGTAGGGAACAACCTCGCCATGCACATCGAAGCACTGCTTGAGAAAGCGGAACGCTTCCTGCCGGACGGCGAGATCTAACTGTTCGTTATCCATGGTGTGGTTCAAGCGTAGAGGAACCCTAACGATGGCGCAAGGTGGAGCGAAACTCCGCTTGTTTGCTGGACTTCGTGGACATGGGTGCATTTGGGTTGGGGAGCGAGAGAGCAGGGTGAGTATGTCTCGACAGCGGTCGTCTTGGTCGTTATTCTGGAATTTCAACTGATGACGATGTGGGTGGGTTTTAAACAAAGAAGGTAGAAATGAGCAAATCAATTTTATTTGTGTTGTTGCTGGCATTGATGTGTGTCTCGTGTGGCGGAACGACTGGAGTAAGCCTTCACGCTACTCCCACAGAGGTGCCTCTGGTAACCAGGAACTACGAGATCATTGTTCACGGGTTGAGGGCTGACGCCTGCAAGGCAATAATTTTCGGTTTCGGCATCGACGACATGTCTTACGCCAGGGCGATAAGTGAAATTCACAAACAAGTGCCCCGTAGGATTGGTCAGGACTATCAGCTTGTGAACGTCGTTGAAGACAAAACCTTCGAGTTTTTTCTTTTTGGAGGCAAGAAATGCACAGTGATCTCCGCTGACGTGGCAGTGCTTCTTGAACCGGTTGCACAGCCGATGGTCAGGGTTAAGGAGCCGTCAACGGCTGGCGTGGACAACCCGCACAAGTCGATGGTCCCAACGCAAGATCCGGAGCCAGAGGTTGGTGACAAGATAGTTGCTGGTGGCGAGATGGAGAAAGAAAAAGAAGAGAAACCAAAGGAAAAGGGAAAGAAGAAAAAGAAAGAAAAGGGAAAGAAAGCAAAGGGCGCCCTGAACCCGTACTGAGGATGCGCATACGAACTAAGCCAAAGGGGGTAGAATAATGTCCAAACCTGCATTGCCAGAGTTCTTGAAATCGGGTGAACGGGCTCGGTTGATCCCGGTTGGATCTGGAAAGAATCAGGAACGTCGAGCTACGTCTATTTTTCTCGCCACGCTGTCGGTCGTTAAGGAGTTTGGCAGAGCCATGCTGGGCTCCGTCGGACAGAAGATTGGCAAGCGCGCAACGATCGAGTGCTTCACTGAGGTTGTGTTCGCTCAAGATGGTGACAAAAGGGACCGTCCAGACGGCTTGATCATCGTGAACATCGGCAAGCGGCGATGGTCTGCTCTGGTCGAGGCAAAAACCGGCAACGCCGTTCTGGATGACGGGCAAATTGAGCGATACACTGCAATTGCCAGGGCCAACAACATCGATGCCGTCATCACGGTGTCGAACCAGTTCGCCGCCCTTCCGACGCACCACCCGGTCAAATTGCCAAAGTCAGCTCTGAAAGGAATCGAAATCTTTCACTGGTCTTGGGTCAACATTCTTACACAGGCTATCTTGGACATGCGGATACACCCGGACATCGATCCCGAGCAGCGCTACATTCTCGGGGAGATGGTGCGGTTTCTGAAACACGACAGTTCTGGCATAAAAACGTTCGACCGCATGAATCGAGAATGGAAAGATATTTGCCAGAAGGTCCGTACGGGTGTCCCGATGGCCAATACAGCTGAGGACGTTCGGAGCACTGTGGGGGCGTGGCATCAAGAGCAACGAGACATCTGCCTTCTTCTCACTCGCCAACTTAATGCGCCGGTGTCACTACAACTGAAAACGAAGGAGCGGGGCGATCCTGAGCATCGCCTGAGTGTTGATTGTCAGACGCTTGCCCAGAAACATCTCCTTACGGCCACCCTTGAAGTGCCCGATGCGGCAGCGTCAATTGAGGTCATCGCGGATCTCGCGCGTCGTACTCTGTGCTGCTCCATGCGTGTAGCAGCCCCCGGCGACAAGAAATCCACCAAACCCCGGATCAACTGGCTGCTGAAACAGCTTCCCAAGGAGAATACTGAGGGTATCCAGGTTACCGCTGAATGGCCTGGGCGTGCAATGGATACGTCAGTTCCGTTGAGCGCGCTAAGAGAGGACCCGAATTCCATCATTGGTGATAACGCCAGTCGCGTTCCGAGTTGGTTCAAGGTCTCTCTGGTGCGCGATCTGGCTGGAAAATTCTCAGGTGCAAAAACCTTCATAGAGGCCACTGAAGAGACCATACCGGATTTCTATAGGCGTGTAGGTGAGCGACTCAAAGCCTGGGTTCCAACTCCGCCGAAACTGCAGGAGAGACCGCCCGCAGTAGAAATCGAGATTGAACGTGTTTCGGTTCCGGCAGATATGCGAACTATTCCCCGCGAAGTGATCGAGGTAGAGCCATCGGAACCTGAGATACCCAAAGCACACTATGAAGGTTTGAACCCTCCGGCTCGATTGCATGAGGATCCTGAGGATCATGGTGAGGACTAAGGCAGCCCCTACACCCCAAACTCCACCCACAACGGTAAATGATCCGACAGCTTCCATGAGAGTTCGGTAAGTCCACGCCGGTGACGTTTGTCCTGCTTCGCTCGCAAGCGAGCTATGCAGGATGGCACGATGACGAAGTCTATCGATCCGGCATATGTGCAGGTGGGCTTAGCCGTGTGACGATGCCCTGCTTTGGCGGACCGAAAACCCTCCACTGGAGGCATTCCGGCACACGCAGGAGATAAAAAAAACCCCGCCGGGTTACCAGCGGGGTTTTTAACTCCTGCGGAGAGATAGGGATTCGAACCCTAGGTACCTTGCGGTACACACGATTTCCAGTCGTGCACCTTCGGCCAACTCGGTCATCTCTCCCAGATTGTCAAGCAAGCTATTGTAAACGAACACTCAGTGCGGAGAGTGTGGGATTCGAACCCACGGAGGCTCTTAACCTCACACGATTTCGAATCGTGCGCCTTCGACCAACTCGGCCAACTCTCCGGCGCGGAGGATATGTGTCGGGCCAATGGGAGTCAAGACGCAAAACCTCGATGGAAAACGAAGGTCAGAATTGAGCGCCGAAGTCCTGTGTCCAGTAGTGGCCCATTGGGCTCCCGGTGACGTATGCGTACCCCACGCCGATCTCTTCGAACGCGGGTTCCATGATGTTTGAACAGTGCCCGTCCGAGGCCATCCAGCCGGAGACTACTTCCGAAGGAGATGTCTGGCCGGCGGCGATGTTCTCGCCGATGGTTTGCCAGTCGGTGTATCCGGCGGTCTCGATCCGTTCTGTCATGTCGTCGCCGTTGGGCCCACCCGGGCTGTCATGAGAGAAGAAACTCCTCTCTCCCATGTCCTGGCTGTGAAACCTCGCCGCTTCTCTCAGCTCGTCCTGCATGACCAGCGGCGGCGCGGCGGCGAAGGTGCCTTCTGATCCGCAGTTCGCGCCCTGCGAGCGATACTGATTTGTGAGGTCGAGCACCTCGCACTCCCATTCGGCCCAGGCTGCATCCCAGTACCCGTCGCCCGAGACATCGCAGTCCGAATCGGAATCGCCGTCGGAATCGGAGTCCGAGTCGCTGTCGGAATCCGAATCACTGTCGGAGTCGGAGCCCGTTTCCCAGCCGGGGTCGTCGCTGCAGGCTCCGGGGTTAAAGAAGAAGAGAAGCGCGAGCAGCGCAATTGGCGAATGGTCTTTCATTATTATGTCCCGTCTGCAACCCCCACTACTACAAGCATGCAGCCAAAATAGTCGTTCATCAAGTGTCATTGTCGTGGATGACAACTCTATTGTATTATGCCCGCTCGATGTTCTTGCCGTGAAGGAGATCAGAATGATTCGAATAATGAAATGGATGGATTCAATAGCGAGTTTGTTTTCGCGTCACAGATGGCTTGTGGGCGGGCTGGTCGCGCTGGCGGCGCTGCTCTGTTCGGCTCACGCTTTCGCCCGGGCGGGCGGCGGCGGCAATTACACCGGTGGCGGCGGAGGAGGTAGTGGTGGTGGTGGCGATGGGATCGGCGCGCTCATCTACCTGGCCATCGCCTATCCGGAGGTCGGGGTTCCGCTGCTGATAGTGGTTATTGTTGTGGGCATTGTGAAGAACAGACTCAACCCCGACCGCACGACCGCGAGGGCGGTCAAGAAGCTGGAGCACGTCGGGGCCCCGAGCACATCCGGCCTGGAGGGAATACGCCAGCGGGATCCTGGCTTCGACTCGGAGGCGTTCCTTGAGAAAGTCACTAAGGTCGACACGGCGGTTCAGGACGCCTGGTGCAGGGGAGACATGCTTCCGGTAAGGACGTTTCTCAGCGATGGGTTGCTGCGGAGATTCGCCGCGCAGCTGTCGATCATCAAGTATCAGGGAATTCGGAACGCCATGGCCGATCATCAGATCGTCAAGTCACATATACACGCCGTGGAGCAGGATACGCACTTCGACACGATTCACGTGGCCATGGAGGCGACGGCCAGGGATGTGGAGGTGTCGGCGGATCTCTCCTACGAGGAGGCGATGAAGCTGGCGGCGAAGGCGCGCAAAGAAACATACACGGAGATCTGGTCGTTCCTGCGCCGACCCGGCGCGAAGACCCTGACCGGCGGGGGAGCGGTGGACGGGTACTGTCCCAGTTGCGGGGCTCCCATCCAGATGGGGCAGGCCACCCGGTGCGAGCACTGCGAGGTGCTCATCAACTCCGGCGACTACGATTGGGTGCTCGCCGAGATAACGCAGCCCATCGAGTGGCGCCCGTCGTCGACGGGCACCGTGCGGGGGATCGAGGAGCTGTCGTCCCGGGATCCCGGGTTCAATAGACAGGCTGCCGAGGATCGAGGCTCCTACGTTTTCTGGCGATGGGTCGAGGCCCTCGTGACCGCCGATGTGGGACCGCTGGCCAAGTGCGCATCTCCGGAAATGAAAGCCAGGATGGTCGATCAGGTAAAGGGCGGGCCGGCGGCGCTGTTCAAGACGGCAGTGGGATCGGTGGATCTGGTTGCCTGCGAGGTGGGGGCGGATGGAGGCAGAGATCACTACTACACAAAGATCCTCTGGAGCAGCGCGCGATCCGGCAAGGCCGCCCCTGCGCCGTCCGGGAATGTGCTGATGCTGGGTCGCAAGGCGGGGGCGACCGATTCAGGAGGGCTGTCATACGCCCGTTGTCCGGAGTGCCAGGGACCGCTGGGCGAGAACGATGCTCCCACGTGCGAATACTGCGGCGCGGATCTGTCTGCCGGTAACGCCGATTGGGTTCTGGATGCGGTGCTGAGACCAGAGGAGATACACGTGAGTTCCGCCGGGCAACAACCTGTTGCGGGGACGGGAAATGTCGGCGAGATCCCGGTGTGGGCCACTCCCGACATGGGAAATCCCCGGGAGCGGACGTTGTTGCTCATGCGAATGGCGGCGGTGGTAATGGCGGATGGGGTGGTCACAAAGCAGGAGCACAAGCTGCTCAAATCCGCGTCAAAGCGTTGGGCGGTGCCGCTCGAGTCGATCAAGCCGATCCTCGAGGGCCAGGTTGATCCTGGAACCCTCAGCACCATGAGACCGTCCAACCCCGACGGGTTCCTGTCCGGGCTCGTCTCCGCGGCCTTGATTGACGGGCGGATCGACTCCAAAGAGGAGAAGCTGCTCCTCGATGTTGCCCGCAACCTGGGTATATCGGACGCGGATTCCCGCAACATGATGAACAACATGGCCAAGATGGTTTCACGATAGGTTAGCCACTTTCTTGGTAAGCCGACGCCTCTCTGTAATATTGAATTGTCAATGGAGAGGATATGAACGCCTGCCGCCGTCGCGTATTGCTCGCGGCAGTTCTGGTTACCGGATTCTTTTGCGTCGCCGCAAGAGGGCAGCTGTCCGACGCCGGAACAACTATAGAAAAACTCTCTTTTGAGGACAGGCTCGAAGCTCTTTACAAGGCTGTGCGAGGCGGTCGGAACGACGAAGTCACGTTCGGTAGCCTGGCGACGTTGAACAGCTACATTCACGATCTCCGCCTGGTCAAGAACAGGGACGAGTCGTACGAGAATCGGATGGCCGCGAGGATCTCCGACATCCTGGACGCCGCCGAAGGTAAGAGAGATCTGCTGGCGAAGGAGAAGGGTTTCCTGTGGCGCGGATATCGCTCCAGGTATTCGCAGCGTCCTCAAATGTACTCCATATACGTACCCGACAACTACGATCCCAAGGTGCCCATACCGCTGATCGTCACGTTGCACGGCGGATCGTCGAACCACAACGTCTGGCTGGCGCTAAACCTGGGGAACAAGATCTCCGTCGCCGATTACTGGGGCAGCTTCAGGAAAGAGTATCGGGCGAAACGGCACCCCAACGCCATCGTTGTTTCCCCGGACGGCCTGGGACAGATTCGCTGGAAGTGGGCCGGCGAGCAGGATGTCCTGGATGTGATCGATGACGTGAGCGCCAACTACAATATCAACGTCGACAAGGTGTTTCTGACCGGGCTCTCCAACGGAGCCATAGGGGCGTACACCATCGGGTTGAAGCACTCGAGTCGATTCGCGGCGGTATTGCCCGTGGCCGGTGTGACCGACTGGCAGATCCACCACGAGGCCGACGGGCGCTGGAGATCCTGCGAGAGAAACGTGTTGAGGAACGAGTCGGCCATCACATATGCGGCCAACGCGGCAAACACCCATCTTCGTTTTTATCACGGACTCAACGATCCGGGATTCGATGTGGAGCAGGCCCGGAGCCTTGCCGAAAAACTGGAGCGCCTTGCGATACCGTTCAAGTACCACGAGTTCAAGTACAGTGGTCACGATCTGGGATACGTGTTGTGGCGAAAGCTCCTGATCATGCGCTACGTGAGGAAATACACGCGGCAGATCGCGCCCCCGTCCGTGAAGTTGGTCACCGCCTCGGGCCACGCCAATCGGCAGGGCTGGCTCGTGCTGAACAACAGGCTCGATCACACCCGTCCGGGAAAACTGGACGCCGATGTGCTCGACGACGGTCTGATCCAGGTGCGCACGAACAACGTTCAGCGCTTCTCCATCCTTACGCAAGAGGCTCCGATATCCTCCCCGTTTTCGGTTCAGGTAGACGGGCAGATAGTTTACAGCGGGCCGGTGCCGCAGGACAACCGGCTCACGCTCAGCGCGTCCCTTGCGCCGGTGGAGGGCATGGACGGCGGGAAGGTGGTCACGAATCCCATGTGGGAGCAATGGGACGGATCGCTGGCCCCCGCCGGCACGACGAAGACCGACACGCTCAGCGGTCCCCTCGGGGACGCCAACTACGAGAAGCAGATTCATGTCTACGGCACACTGGTCGAGGATGACGTGGGCACACTCAAGAAGGCGGCGTACCTGGGCGCTCGGGGGTGGATGATGGCTCGTGACTACACGGAGATCCGGCACCAGGTGATCCCGGATTCCAGCCTCACCTGGGAGTTGATGCGGGATAACACTATCGTCCTCTATGGAAACGGTTCGAACAACTCTGTGCTCCAGGAGATCGGCGACAGGTTGCCCATCGTCGTCGGCCCAAAGCACCTGGAGCTGAGAGGCAGGAAAATAAGCGGATGGGGAGTGGGGGCGCGGTTCATCTGTCCCAACCCGCTGATGCCGGGCAGATACCTGGTGGTGGCCACCGGGACCTCGGCAGAAGCCGTGGAATCGGGCGGGAGACTGCCGATCTACCTGGCCGACTACATGGTCTACAACCACCAGACCGTACGCCGAAAGGCGTTCATGATCCTCGGAGGTCGCAAGGAGATCGAGACAGGATATTTCACCGAGGACTGGAAACTGCCTGACAAGCGCCCCGATCGCTGACCGTAAGGCCGAGTGAGGTTGTAGCTCGTTCGGCCACATGGTAAAATTGCGGAGTTCCCACAATGGAGGCAATTATGAGACGCCAGATTCTATTGCTTCGTGCATGTCTGCTTGTCGGCGGGTTATGTGTTGTCGCCGGTTGTGACGACATCGAATCGTCAACCGACGGCGGGACAGATACCGGTACTGACACAGACACTGACACCGATACCGACACGGATTCCGACACAGACGGTGACACTATTGTGGAGGGGTACGTCTTTCTTCAAGGCAAGACGGATCACTCGGGCGCGACCGTTGCGCTGGACGGAACCGACAAGGACGCGGTGACCGGGTCGGACGGTCACTACCAGATTGGGAACGTGTCTCCCGCCTCGTACACGGTTACGGCATCGCTGGCCGGTTACTCCACCGAGACGTCCAATCCGTTTGCGGTCACACCCGGCCAGACCACGATGGTGGAATCGCTGACGCTGCTGGAGGGGATTGGCAGCCTGTCGGGGACGGTTCTGCTGGACGGCGAGACCGATCACACGGGGATAGTCGTGATCCTCGAGGGTACGTCCCACGTGGCGGTTACCGACCCGACAGGTTCATGGGCAATGGACGACGTGGAGGAAGGCAACTATGCGGTAAAGGCATCTTTCGACGGTTACGAAGACGGCCTGGAATCCGATCAGGAAGTGATGGCAGGTCAGAACACCGACGTGCCGACCATAACGCTTTATGAAACCCTTTCCTCAATAAGCGGCACGGTCACGTTGGAGAATACGACGGATTTCAGCGGAGTGAGTGTGATAGCCACGGCCACGTGGAACCCGTCTCTCACCCACTCTGGCAGCACCAATTCGAGCGGGTTGTACACAATAGCAGATGTCGAACCGGGCATGTGGGATGTGGAGGCCGGCAAGGCCGACTATATTACCGGACTGGAGGAGAATGTCTTTGTCCAGGCGGATACTCCGACGGTAGGAGTGGATTTCACTCTGGTATACCAGCCTGCCGGCGTGGCTGCGGACCTGGTGTATGTGTCCGGCGGCTCCAACAACAGCGACCCCGACCAGACCGGCACGGTATACAACCTCCTGGCCAACCCGTTTGTGGTGGAGGTGCAAGACGCATACGGCGATCCGGTTCCCGGAACCCAGGTCTAT
>JAUVDV010000142.1 GCA_030595125.1 Deltaproteobacteria bacterium | reverse complement strand
GACATCGACGAGATGATGCAGTCCTTCGGTGGAACGGCGATGGCATCCGATGAAAGTGGCGGCGATGAGATAGAATGGGATCAACGAACACAGGCGGCGTTCACCATCTCACAACAGGTGAGGCTGGGGGCAAGGGACGGGTTGAACGTGTCGATTTACAACCTGCTGATGTACAACAACAACGACGACGGCGGTGAGGACAACTCCGGATTCATCTACGCCGGAACCACCGGTAAGATCACTGTCCCCCTGGCTGCGCGCACTTTCATATTTTTGGAAGGCGGCGGCGGTGTGATGGGTTACGGGTTTGGCGATCTGGGAGTGTTCACCTGGGTTCGCGGAAACGGCGACGCCGGCTCCATCGGGATCTCCGCCCTCGCCGGAGGAGCGGTGGTCTGGGGAGTGCGGGAGAAGACGACGACCCCGGCAGATCCGTATTCCGTGACAGAAACTGTGCTGATCGCCGGCCCAATGGTGGGGCTGGGTATGACCTACAGGTTTGGATTCTAACGGGTGCCTGCCCCCGATGTCCCCCCGTCGCGCACCGCGCCCTCATAAGGGCGCGGTCAGGATGGCCTGGTTTTCAAGATTGCTCTTTGATTCTTCCGGCCAAGCCCAGAGGGCTTCAATCCTCGGACTCCCACTCGGCGATGGTAGTTCGTTCCTCGTGGTGTTTTCGTTGGTTGCGAATATATGCCTTCAACCCATCGTGGTTTTCCGGATCCACGGTCACGGCATACACGCCGTCCGCCCATCCGAATGGCATATCGGGAAACTTCCTGTGCCAGGATCTCGAGCTGAATCCCTTGAGTTGCCCGTACACATCCGATAGGGCCATCGTAGGCCTTGCGCGAACGAGCAAGTGAATGTGCTCTCTCCAACCACCGGCCTCCAGAATATACGCATCGAGGTGGTGAGCTTTGACTTCGAGGAAGCCGAAAAGTGCGCGTTCGACCTCGGAAGTGGTGATGAAGTGCTCCCTTAACTTGGTTCGAAAGACCATGTGGTACAAGAGGTTCGTGAACGAATGTCTCTGTTTCATGCGGATCGACTATCCGCGAAATGTTTCTTGGTCAACCGGAAAGCCCGCCGGGCTTGACCGGTAGCGCCCCCGGGGTTCACAGGAGCAGAGGTCATCCTGACCGCGCCCTCATCCCCTAGCCCTTCAACACCGCCAGGGGCACCATTCTCGCCACGACTCTGGCCAGCCCGGCGCCGACGACGGTATCCACCACCAGGTCGACATCCTTGTACGCGTCCGGCGCCTCCTCCTTGATGGTATGCGGATCCTCACACAGGAGGTAGACATCCTTCATGGTTTGCTCGAATCGTTTGTCGGAGATCATGCCCGGCTTGAGGATCTTGCCGTCGCGCCGCCTGACCTTCCCCGCCGCGGCTGTCCTGCTCATCACCCTCCCGGCGCCGTGGTTCACCGAGTAAAGCGACTCGGACGCCGACTCGGTGCCCAAGAGGACATAGCTCGCCGTACCCATGGAGCCGGGGATGAGCACCGGCTGACCCAGCTTCTCGAAAGCCGTGTTGCGCATCATCGAGGCGGGATAGGCCCGTGTTGCGCCCTTCCTGTGGACATACAGCCGGCAGCCGCCGTGTCGCTCGAGCTTCACGATGTTGTGGGAGACGTCGTACAACGTGGGCATTCCCAGGGACCTTTGAAGAACCCGCGCCACAGCGTTCCTCACCAGCGCGGCGATGACCTGGCGATTTACGAACGCGAAGTTGGCCGCGCAGCCCATGGCGTTCAGATAATCTCTTCCCTCGACGCTGTCTGCGGGAACGTAGGCAAGCTGCTTGTTGGGCAACGTCAGTCCACGCCGGGCAGCGCAATCACCGGCGGCCCGCATGTGCTCCGACGCCACCTGATGACCCAACCCGCGAGATCCCGTGTGGATCATCACCACCACTTGCCCTTCGTTGATTCCCAGCGCCCTGCCCGCTCGCCTGTCTTCCACGCGATCGACGCGCTGTATCTCGACAAAGTGATTTCCTCCCCCGAGAGTACCGAGTTGAGAGGCCCCCCTGTTCTTCGCCTTTTGCGACATGACGCCTGGATCTGCTTGAAGGCAACCGTCATCCTCTATCTTCGCGAGATCCGCCTCCATCCGTTCGGGATCGAGGATACGGGCAAGGTCCGCGCTCGACCGCGCCACGCTCAGAAGCCCGCTCACTCCCTGCGAAAGAACCCTCTCCAGAGCAGAGCCACCGAGGGACAGCGCCGGGTTGCTCTTTCCCTCACCGAGAGGCAGGTCGCGGCGAATAGCGTCCGCAACACGTTCCACTGGAAAATCGTCGGCCCCCATGGGCGTGAGCATGAGGCGCATGCCGCAATTGATGTCGTACCCGACCGCCGCCGGCGAGATGAACTCATCCGTGCCGATCACCGAACCGATCGGAACGCCGTAGCCCACGTGAATATCGGGAGTGCCCACCACTATCGCTCCCGGGTCAATGGACGCCGCGTCCCGAAGCTGGTTCAGCGCCTCATCCTCGGCGGTCATGCGCTCGTGCAGATATACCAGTGCATTGGTCTTCATGGCGCCGGTCTTGCGCAACTCCATGCGATAGGTGTCTATCCTGCGCGTATTCACACTAGACATCGTACGCAGGTTTTCGACCTGTTGGTATTCTTTGCCACATCGATTATGCTAACTTCTCATCAACACACCACCATCAGGGGGTACTTGCAAATGAGATTCATCTCCACATTGGGCTTCATAATTACCGTTCTCATCGCCTGTCCGTCGGCATTCTGCGATGATGAGGCTGCTGCAATGGAGGCCTTCAAGACAGGCGTCGATGATTTCAACAACGCCAAGTACGAGGAAGCCGTGGAGGCATTCAGAAACGCCAACGAGCTGCATCCCTCGTGGAAGATACTGTACAACATCGGGCAGTGCGAGGCGGCGCTAAAGAGGTACGGTCTGGCCATCGAGGCGTTCGAGGGTTACGTGGGCAAGGGAGGGGACGATATTCCCTCCGCGCGACGGGACGAAGTCATCTCGGAGCTGGAACGGTTGCGAGCAATGGTCGGGGTTGTCAAGATCAACGGTCCGTACAACCTGGACATTTTCGTGGACGGCGTTCATCGCGGCAAGACACCTATCAGCACGGGGATCATGGTATCCGCCGGAGTGCCCCACGAGTTTCGGATCATGGACGGGAATGTGGAGTGGCTCGTTCAGACGGAGACGGCCCGAGGCGGGATCGCCCTGACCATCGATGTGCCCGCTTCACCCGGCTCGGACGCCGGCTCAACTGCGAAACAAGGCGAAAAAAAGGCGACGGGGGAATCCCCTTACGACGAGGACAGCGCATCCGGGCTCAAGATTGGGGGATGGATTTCTGTCGGTGTGGGCGTGGCAATCATGGTTCCGGGTGTAATCACCGGAGTAATGGGAATAAAATCCGACGAGAAGTATCTCGATTCGTGTACCCCTCCGCCATGCGATGATCCTCAGAAAGAGGAAACAGATTCCCTTTACCTCAAGACCGGTATTTTCCTGGGAATTGGTGGGGCGATCGCCGTCACGGGAGCAGTGCTGCTCATCGTCGATGCTGTAAAAGGGAAAAAAGAGGATGGTGGAGAAGTAGACGTATCACTCCTTCCCTCGGCTGGACCCGAGTTCTCCGGATTGATGCTACAGGGGACTTTCTAGCCCATTTGCCCACGCAGTTACGGATTCGAGACCAGCACCACGGTGCCCGTGCCCGCCGCAACGGCCCCTACACCTACAGCGACATGACCCGGCGCCCAGCTCAAAAACGTCGTCCCGCCGGAGCTAGTGATCGGTATGGAGGCCGGGGAAGAACGGTAGCCAGCTCACGGGAGCAAGTAGATGATCGTGAGCGTAGAGTTGTTGTAAGAGAAGCGGGCTCTGTCGGTAACACCATCGGAGTCAGTGGCAGTCGCAAACTCGAGCCGATACTGGGAGTAGGTTCGAGCATTGGTGATATCATCCGCCACGGCAGCGGTCGCATCCTGGGTCTTCATTTCGTAAGTGGCGCTATCGGAGAACACACCGAGCGCCGACAACGGTGTGACGTCGAAGGCGTTCTGATCGAGAGCCGCAGCCGTTATGTGATTGATCGAGATGTCACCCAGGGTATCGAACGGCGTGCCGGATACCAGCCACTGATCGGAAGCGACATCGGCCTGCGCGACCCCGACAATGGTACTGGGAAGGCCAGAGATATCGAACCCCATGAATCCCTTGCGCTGGAGGTTGTCGTCGTGATCCCCAGCGACCGGATCGTCGCCCGCCCCGGTCTGGACCACCCCGGTGCTGACCACCGCACCCGTCAGTCCGAGGGCAGCCGAGAGCACATTGGTGATCTCGCGCAGTGTGAAGAAATTCGAGATAAACGCGGATTCCATCGGGGTCCCGCCAGCATCGGTCGCTGTCGTGGCGATGGTGAAGGTGTATTCATCGGCCAAGACCGCAATCTCATCGGTGCCAGAGGCATACACGAGGTCTGTGTCGGGATCGATCATCAGCACGGTATCACCACTACTCCACAAGAAGCCGACGGTGCCGATGCTGGCGGATGAGAAGGCTGCCTCAGTGGTGGTTGTGTCCATGGCCTCGCTGAACGTGACGACGATGGAGATATCATCGGCGACTCCGGTGGCGGCGAGCCCGGGAATGGTATCGATGACAGTTGGAGCCAGGTCGGTATCCGTGTCGGAATCCGTGTCGGAATCCGTATCGGTGTCCGTATCGGTGTCCGTATCGGAATCCGTATCGGTGTCCGTATCCGTGTCCGTATCGGTGTCCGTATCGGTGTCCGTTGTGCCGCCATCGATTTCGTTGATCGTCACGTCGGAACTACAGCCCGCAAATGCAATCAATAATCCAAGTAAAACTGTTCCCCTCAAGAAAAACATGGTCGTTCCTTTCTTTTTCGCGCCCCCTCAATAACAAAGTCGATAAACAATGGGACGTGGTTTTCAGTCTATATACCCCATTTCTTCGGGGGGGGAAACAACCATTGAATCTTGTCAGAGAGTCTTTTTGGAGCCTATCCCGGCAGGCTCTTATGCAAGTTGCGCGTGAAGAACATCGTCGCGGCGACTGCGGCCAGCAATAGCATCGATCCGGCGAGCAGGGCGTGGCCCTCGGCCCTCAAGATCATGAACAGCACCGCATACAGAGCTATCAATACAACCATCACTATCAGGGCCAGCTTTTTCTTGCTCAGCATGGCCATGCAGTACAGCGAATTCATGGCGATCACACTGCCGGCGGCGATGACATACGCCAGGTTGAAACCGACGTGCTCGGACAGGGCGATGAGCAGCAGATAGAACAACGACAAGGCGAGGCCGATCATCGCATATTGCATCATGCTCGGCCGA
The DNA here is from genome assembly GCA_030595125.1 of Deltaproteobacteria bacterium. Classification (GTDB taxonomy): domain Bacteria; phylum Myxococcota_A; class Polyangia; order JAAYKL01; family JAAYKL01; genus JAUVAN01. The sequence goes on along the minus strand of JAUVDV010000142.1, from coordinate 3,797 downwards.
ACGCGGGTCACGAGCTCCATCAACACCAGGGTCAGGAATGTGAGCGCAATGAACAGAATTCCGTATTTGACCGCGCGCGTGGCCTCCGTGTACAGGGTCACCGGCTCGAACAGGCGCACGCCGGCGCTGAACGCATCGAGGCGATAGGCGTTGCTTTCCAGTATCCAGTTCTGCGGGTACGAGCGCACCAGGTGCGGGATCGACCACCTGGCCTTGAAACCGCCCTTTCCGATTTCGTGCGAGGCCGGCAACAGATCTCCGTAGAAGCTCGGATGCGCCCAACTGGAGGAGAGGTTCATCTCGGTCAATTTTCCCAGTGGGGCGAGGCGGAACCCATGGCTGCCCTTGATTTTCATTTCGAGATTGAAGCCCGCCTCGGTTATTGCTCCGATGTTCAATGGAGCATGAAAGCCGCTGGCCAGCAATTCCGGCGCGCGTGTGCCGGGGCCCAGATCTACTTTTGCGCCGCCGAATGTGAGCGCCTGCACGCGAGCGATGCCCTTGGGATCGGACATGCCCACGGCTACGAGAGCCTTGCTCCAGTGAATTTCGTGCAACAGGTTCGGCTCGCTAAGGCTGCGGATCTGCGCTTCCACTTTGGCAAAGGATCCTTCGAGCGTCACTTCCTGATCGTAGACCAGCGATTTGTAGATGCCGCGATAGCGATACTCGGGATGTATTTTGCCTTCGAGGCTGAGGTACTCGGGCAGGATCACTGCGCGGAAGTTTTTCGCAACCAGGCGTTTGACCAGGTACTCGGTTCCCAGATTGTCGACCTTGGTCTCGGTGACTTCGTGATGCTCGGTATACGGCACTATCAGAACCGGACCGGTCAGCACCTGTTCCCCTCCCCAGTGTCCGCTGATGTCCGCCAGCACATCCTCGTAGGCCATGTGGCGCTCCTCCACTACCGTTCCGACCAGTGCGAGCGGGATGAGCATCAACAGTATCAATGTCGCCGTAATGACCAGCCGCATGGCCGTGTTCTCGGCCATAAATTCCGTCATGCTCCACTTCGTTTCGACCTGCTTGTCGTTCATGGGTAATTCCCCTCATTTTTAGGTGTCCCCATGTCAACGCAGTATCGAGAAAAAGACTTCCCGGGAGGGAGAAAGGAGACAGGGCAACACCGCGGAAGCAAGTCCCGCGGCCGTGGGTCATGCGTTTCTCCTGCCCGTTCGTGTGCGGTAGAGACGCTCGGTGAATCCGCCTTCTTCTTCGAAGGCCCTGGCCTGCGCGGCCACCTGGCGATCCAGAAGACTACAGGCTACGCCGATGAGCGTGTGCGCGCCGTTGGCCGCGATCTCTGAATAGGAGGGAGCAATGGACGGTATGGACGAAATAGACGAAATGGACCGGTGTTCTTTTTCCCTCTGTCCATCCAGTCCATCTCGTCCATCTTGTCCATTGCCTTTGTCGCCCCCATGAACGATCCGGACCCAGTCGGCCACGTCATCGGCGCTCTTCGGCCGGCGTTCGACCAGCATCAAGCGTCTGGGATCATCGATCGGCCAGAGCGGCAATTCGCGGTGACGCAAGTAGTCCTCGTAGTCCAGTCGCAGTTCTTCGAGGCTGGCCCGGGCCACGCTGGTCAGCTTGAGTTCAAATTTCTTGGATGTTCCACTGGCCTGGCTGCCTTCGGCGATGTTCTGGACGCCGGATCGGGCGGCCTGGACCATCTGGTCGTGGGTGCGGCTGCGCTTGCCGATGTAGCGATCGCAGAAGCGCACGGTTACATCGTAGACGAGCTGCGCCACCTGAAAGCTCTTCAGCTTCCGATAGCCCCCATGCTTGGGGATCAACGGCTCACCACGCCGCACGTTTCGCTCCTTTCAGGTTTTCCCATGCAGGCCATACCCCCTTAATCGGACGTTTGACGCAAGAGTTGCGAAAAATCTGATTTTTTTGAGATCTATAATTTGGCGAGGCAGGTGGCGGATGAACGAAACGAGTCCGCAGGACTTGTCCTAAGCGCATCGTTGCCGTGGGGTTTACCCCGCGGAAGATGAGCAGGCCCGGCGCCATCTCAAAGGAACCGTTCACGGAATACAATCACTCTCCCACCATGTGATCGCAGTATCCCACATTGCCGCGCCGAGCACGTCCATGTCACCGTCTCCGTCTACGTCCGCCGCCAATACCGAATGGGCGCCGTCGAATGCCCCGTCCACAGTGTGTTCCGTCCAGGCGGTGCCGTCGCCCGCAGTATTCTCCCACCAGGTGATGTCATCGTCGTCGTATGCCGCGCCCAGCACGTCCATGTCACCGTCGCCGTCCACGTCCGCCGCGTATACCGACGAGGCGCCCAAGAAACTCCCATCCACCGTATGTTCCGTCCAGGCGGACCCGTCGCCCGCGGTATTCTCCCACCAGGCAATACAACCGCCTGAAGACCAGGCCGCGCCCAGCACGTCCATGTCGCCGTCTCCGTCTACGTCCGCCGCGTATACATAATGGGCGCCGGAGAAACCTCCACCAACCATGTGTTCGGTCCAGGCGGACCCGTCGCCTGCGGTATTCTCCCACCATGTGATTTCATCGTCGCCGCTTGCCGCTCCGAGCACGTCCATGTCCCCGTCTCCGTCCACGTCCGCGGCGTATACCGACCTGGCGCCGGCGAATGTCCCATCCACCGTGTGGCTGGCCCAGGCTGTACCGTCACCCGCGGTGTTCTCCCACCAGTTGATGTTATCACCATCCAGTGACGCACCCAGCACGTCCATGTCTCCGTCGCCGTCAACGTCCGCAGCGTATACCGAATGGGCGCCGCCGAATGTCCCGGCTACCGTGTACTCGGTCCAGGCGGTACCGTCGCCGGCCGTGTTCTCCCACCAGGCGATGTCATCGTCATTCTGTGCCGCGCCGAGCACGTCCATGTCGCCGTCGCCGTCCACGTCAGCGGCGTACACCGAGGCGGCGCTCCAGAATGACCCGTCTACCGTATGCTCGATCCAGCCGGACCCGTCGCCCGAAACATTCTCCCACCAGGTGATTTCATCGGCAATATCGGCCGCTCCCAGCACGTCCAGGTCGCCGTCGCCGTCAATGTCCGCGGCGTAAACGGAATAGGCGCCGCTGAATGCATCAGTCACCGTGTGCTCGGTCCAGACGGGAATCGAAGCACAAATTGCGCCGGTATCCGTATCGGTATCGGTGTCCGTGTCCGAATCCGTGTCTGAATCGGAATCCGTATCCGAATCGGAATCCGTATCCGAATCGGTATCCGCATCCGAATCGGTATCCGTGTCCCCTCCGCTGCTGCTGCTACCATCACCGCACCCCCCGCAAATCAGCACCGTCGCAAGCACCATTAAAAGTAAGTATCTCATGCACCAACCCTTTCGTTGTGAACGTGGGAGTATTCTAGCAGTGATTGAGGAATGACGCTTTTGAAAATGAGCTTGGTGTCTGTGAATGGCTCATCCGGCTTTTAACCGCGCCATGAATGACGCGGTAAGGATGTCGCCGAGGCGACAAGCCCCATGGGCTGTCAGATAGAACGAAAAGCCGTCCAAACCACAGTCCTCAGGACTTGCGCGGCACGCATCGTTGCCGTGGGGTTTACCCCGCGGAACGAGATTCTACGGTTCGCAGAGCCCCAAGTACGACCCGGATGTGCCGCACGTAATCGACGCCAGACACCAATTGTCGTGATAGGAACCATCATGACAGGAGTAAGTACAAACGTCATCTGGACAAGACGAGTCAACCAAGCCGCCGGAACCGTCTACGCTGCATATCGAACCACCACCTGAACAATCCACCCCAAATTTATCAAACGCGAAGCAGGTGGTCAT
>JAUVDV010000064.1 GCA_030595125.1 Deltaproteobacteria bacterium | reverse complement strand
GGTTGTGAGCAGCCAGATCTGGTGAGCAGCGCGGGTGATGCCTACGTGAAGAAGATGCCTGGCCTCCTCGTTGTCGGGGTAGGAGTCGGCGTTGACCTCCACCATGACGACGTAATCGAACTCCAGCCCCTTGACCTGTTTCACGTCGGTTACCTCGACGCCGGGCGCAAACGAGAAGTCCTGATCCGTGATGAGCTCCAGCCGGGGCACCTCCGATTTCTTGAGTCCATCGAAATAGAGGCGCGCCTGGGCCTGGTGCCTGGCTACTACCGCCACGTTTGCGAGTGGCTCCCGCGCGGCGAGGTCGCGCAACGCAGTACCGATGAAATCTACGGCCTGGCCCGGATCCGAAAACTGGTGCACCTCCACCTCGGCCCCGTGGCGATACGCCTCGGATTCCTCCCCACAGAAAGGCCCCAGAACCTCGCGGGCCACCTTCATGATCTCCACGGTGGACCTGTAGGCGATCTTCAACGGCTCGATCCTCGCGCCGCGCACACCCAGGTCGTCCAGAAAGCTGTCCCAGTCTTCGAAACCGCTCTCGCGAACAATCCGCTGGGCCGTGTCGCCCGCGAGTGTCACCGGACGATCGTGGCCCACCGTATCCATGAGCACCCCGGCCTCCAGCGCGCTGAAGTCCTGTACTTCATCTATCATGAGATGATCGTAATCCAGGCGTCCGTTCCGATCGCGCAACCATCCCCTCTTGAGCTGGTGTAGTCTGAGCAACAGGGCGTCGTCCTCGCGATCGAGCGTCGGAGGCTCGTCGTCACCACTCCCCGAAACAGCAGCCTCGTCGATCCTCGAATACATCCGCACACACCACTCGTGAACCCGATCTATCTCCGCATCGGTAAACTCTGCGGGAGCGTGAACATCGAGCGCTCTTCCCATCGCCTTGCGGTCGGTCAGCAGATCGGCCCAGTCGGAGACAACATCCTGCGTCCGGACCGCCATCCTGTTCAACTCCAGTTCGGCCGCCATTCCCGTGCGGGAGTCCAGACCATCTCCTCGATCTCGTCCGATGCGAACTTCACCGTCCAGCCACCTGAGCATCCGCTTGCGCCTGGAATCCAGGGGCATCCTGTGCAGGGTCTTCCACGCCTCGCGAACCCGTTTCTCGTCCGCAGTTCCCGCGACGGCCTCGTGCAACCCGGCGGTCATCTCCTCGTCCTGGCAATCGACGATGTCATCGAGGATTCGCAACATCGCCGGGTGTTTTTTGAGCCTTGTCACGATCGAGGGTGTCCACTCGCTGTAATTTCTGGGCAACCCTGCGATGTGCCTGCGCCTCTGCTCGAACGCCCAGTCATCGAAAGTCACAACCTTGACGCCGTTGACCCCCAGCGCGGGAAGAACCCCGGAGACGTACGACGCGAGCGCCTGGTTGAAGACCACCACCAACATGCGACGCGGTCGAAATTGTTTGGTTCTCTGAAATGCGAGGTAGGCTATTCGGTGCAGACCGACGGTGGTCTTGCCCGAACCGGCGCCTCCCTGCACCACTATCAGGCCGGAAGCCGGGCTGGAGATGAGTTCGAACTGCTCCCTGTCCAGGAGCGCGGATATCTCCGGCAGTTGTTTATTCGTCCGCGCCGAGCCCTGCGCATCCACACCGAGCTTCCCTCGAACCGGCGCAAGGGTCTCGGCTCTGATGGCGACCCCCTGCCCTCCCGCAAGCCGCGGACCGTCGCCCTCGAGCCGTATCCACTCTCCCTTCCGCCGAACGAAAACTCCCTCCTGGCCGGCGACACGCTTGAGAGTTCCATCGGTAACGGTTACCGATCGACGAGCCGTGATGATGCCTCGCCTGGTCCGGCCTCCGAACTCCTCCTCGTAGTCGTCGCCCTCTTCGTAACAATAGTACATCCGGCTGACCGGAGCGTTTCGCCAGTCCACGATACGGATGTCGGCGTCAGGCACGAGAAAGGTTCGCTTGCCCAGCAGCACGTCCCTGGAATCCGTGTCCTCACGCAGCCGCAGATGACCGAAATAGGGACTCGCCCTGTCCACCGGGATCTCTTCTCCCCTGCCCCGCTGTGCAGCGAGGGCGGAAAGGCGCGTCATGTGCTCCACCAATGGAGGAATGTCCTCGGCCCTCGCTTCGCCGATGGCGTCTCTCAGCTGGATGAGTTCGGCGTCGTAATCAGAGAATGAAGACGTGACGCGACCGTACCTGTCCAGACACTCCAGCACCTTGTCGAGCATCTCCAGCTCCTCCGCCACGGCGGTAGCTGAGATTACCTTGTCGCGACCATCGCCCAATACCGACTCCTTGATGCTCCCGGTGAGCAAAACCAAAGAGATCAGTCTAGCACGGGTTTGCGCGTGTTAACCTGCTTAATGTTGCGAAAAAAATGGAGTCTACTCCAGATATCCCAGATTTCGCAGGCGCTGCCTGGTCTTTTCAACATCCTTCGGCATCACCTCTCCCACCTTCGCGCGAGCGAGTTCACTGCTCAGGCGACGCCACCCCGATTCGAACTCCGGAAGCTCTTGCGCAGGAATATTTTGGGTCTCGCCGGGATCAACATCGAGGTCGAACAACAGTCGCATGTCGGTTTGCGGACGCCAGATATGCTTGTAGCGTTTTGTCGTCAGGGCAAAGCCATTCCATAGTTCATCGGGAGATCCGGGCAAATCCGGCAGGTCCACGAAATCCCGGTTCATTACCGAAACGGCGTCGAGATCGGGCGGCTGCGCGCCTTGCCTGATACAATTCGCCAGGGACACACCATCGATCGAAGATCTCTGTGAGCCCTCGTCGAGGCTCATCAGATCACTCATTGTAGGCGAGAGATCCACGGTTCGAACAAGTTGTCGTATTCTGCTGGATCGGCCGCCTCCCGGTGGACGGATGATCAACGGCACTCTCAGCACTTCGTCGTAGAGTGTGTTGCCATGCAGATCGAAGACGTCCGCCAGCTTTGATGTTTCCCCCCGCTCGCCCCATGATTCTCCATGGTCCGCGGTCAGCACTGTCCAGGTGGCGTCCATGTCGAGAACATCAAATACGCGAGGGAGCCATATCTCGCTGAACCGTTCCACTGCTCGCAGATAGAGTGCCTTCACGCCCTTGCGCGCCGCGCCACCAGACCGCAAGACCTCGAGTACGCGATCTGAAGTCTGTTTCCATGCGCCCATTGTCATTGGTTTGTCCACGTATGGAATGTGCGTCCACCAGTAGTGAATAAAGAGCAGGAAGGGCTCGTTGCGGTTCTCCTTGAGCCATCGAATCAGCGAGTCGGTATCTTGAGATGAGCCCGCCACGCCTGCCTCAGGCACTCTCCGAAACAGGTGCGCCGTGTCAAAAACGAACGAAGCAACACGCAAGCCGGATCGCGTGGCGCTTGTAAAAAGTGAATGGTACTCCCCCGGCCAGGGCTGTTCCCACTTGGCGAGCCCGAGGCGGTGACTATAGACACCTGTCAGCATTGATGCGATCGATGGAACTGTCCATGGAGAGGCCGAAATCGTTCGTTCGAACACGGTCGATTCGGAAGCCATCCGGTCCACGGTGGGGGTTTGAGCTTCTCCGCCCATACAGCCGAGAGCATCGTGTCTGAGGCTGTCAGCGACGACTATGACCGCGCTGGTCATTGCATTACTCCCATCCCTCTTCAAGGCGACGCAAACAGTATGGGTTACTGCGCACAGATCCGGTCACCGCTATTGCCTGGCTTTTACATCCGGCGCGACAGATTTTATTGAACGGGCATTGCCGGCAGGCGCCGTCGAGGTCGTCGACTTTGAACGCGCGATTGTAGCGAAATGCCTGTTCGTCGTTCCAGATCTCGCGTAACGACCTGCTGCGAATGTTTCCCTCATCGAAGGAAGGGGGAAGGGAGAGGCAACCTCTCACTGTTCCATCGCTGGTGATCCCCACTACCTGCATACCCGCCTGGCATCCCCCAAAAAACTTCTCTTCGCCTCGCATTCCGCTGCGCAGGAGAGGTTCGTGACGACTCATGTAACCAATGTTGTCGGCCGCTTGTATAAAGAAATCGGATTTTTTCTTGAGCCTCACGAGGGTCTTGTCTACCTCGACGAGATCTTCCGGAGAAATGCAGATGGCGCCATCATCGGCGGCGGCTTCTCCCTGGGGAATGGTCAGCTGGACTTGCCATCCATCGAAATCATTATCGATCAGGAGTCGATGAATATCATCGAGCAGATTGATGTTTCGACGGTTGACTTGCGTGACCGCGCCGATGAGCACTCCCCTTTCCTTGATCGCGCGAGATCCGTTCAGCAGGCGGCTCAATCCACCCGGTACACCTCTGAGTTCGTCATGGGTTTCCTCATCGCCGTCTATCGAAAAGGTCATGGCAAAGAACCCCGCATCGGCTATCAGTTCTGCCTGGTTTTCCACTTCCAGGCCGTTCGTGATCATCTCAAGGTGCATGCCCGATTCACGGACCGCCTTTCCAAGGATGACCCAGTCGTTCCGCAATAACGGTTCACCTCCCGAGAAAGTGATCGATTCGCAGTCGAGATCCTTGAGATCATCGACCAGCGCAAGAGCCTCGTCGGTAGTCAGCTCGTTTTCACGCACGACTCGCGCAGATGACCCACAGTGGACGCATCGAGCATTGCAGGCCAGCGTCAATTCCCACACGCAACTTCTCGGTCTGTAACGGTTCAGATCTTTCAACGTTGCTTCTTTCCCTTGTTGACTCTTTGAACACAAAAAGGATTGTCATAAATAGTGCCGGTTACCGAAAAGGCCATTGATGTGCAACCCGCCCGGCACAAGCGACGGAACGGGCACTTTGCACATTCGCCCTCCAGGAGATCTTCGCGCCATTCCGTATTGTATGAGAACCGGCTGCTGTCCTTCCAGATTTCCTCGAACGGCGTCTGCCTGATGTTACCCACTGAAAACGACCGGGGATGCGATGGGCAACCCTTTATTTCACCATCGGCACAGATGGCGACAACGCGACACCCTGCCTTGCAGCCTGTCCAGAAGGAGTGTCTGTCCTGAAGTGAACCACGCAGAATCGGCTCGTACTCGTCGTAGTACCCGATGTTGTCCGCCACCGCCAGATTCACTCCTCCGTCTTCCACGAAGCCCGCCAGTGTGCGTGTGAGCGCGGGAATGTCCGAAGGATCTATCAGGTACTCGTGTTTCAACTTCAGAAGACGCCCGAGCGGCATGCATATCTGCACCTGCCACACATCCACACCCAGTGCGATCATCTGTTCGTGCATACGCGGCAGGTCGTCAATGTTCCGTTTGTGAATCTGCGTGATAACGGCGGTTTTAAGTTCGGATGCACAGGAGATCTCGATGGCATGGATCGCACGATCGTAACTTGAGACCGTGGTAGGCCTCGGCGCAACTCTAATGGAATCGTGCACCTCGCGATTTCCGTCGAGTGACACCGCGACTGCGGTCACACCGGAATCGATCATCCTGGAGATCATATCCTCATCCACGAGGATTCCGTTTGTTATGATCGTCGGATTCAGTTCGAGATCGGCCGAACGGCGGGCCAGTCGGGGCCAATCCTTCCTGACGAGCGGCTCGCCGCCGGTCAACATTACATTCTCGCAGCCGGCCCTTTTCAGACTGTCGATGAGCGAGAAGGCTTCATCTGTGCTCAACTCGTCCGGGGAACGCACGCCGGCATCGGCCTCGCAGTGGATACATCGCAAATTGCAAGCGTCAGTAATTTCCCAGAAGCAAGAAACTGGAATTCTGGGCAAAACATTGACGAGGTTCGTCGTCATTTCCCCGGAAAGGAAACACCCTTGTATATCGGAACATCGGAACAGAGGGTTTCAGCGATGAGGGCGTCTTGGGTGTTTTGCCCGTACGGGGTTTCGAGTACTTCCGGAAGAAGCGAGCAACAGGAAATCATATCTTCAAGTGCGCTGGCCACATCCTCCGGTGTTCCGTTTTGAAATAGATCGGCCAGGCCGGTGTTCCAGTCGGTGCTTAGCGATTCGAAACAAACGCAAAGTTCCTTTTTTTCCGAATTATCAAGATCGGAATCATTTATTGTACCCCACAGTACCGATGAATCGAGGTCGCAGTCGGCGTCCCAATCAACATCTGCATCAGTATCATCATCAGCATCGGTATCTCTGTTTGTGTCTGTGCTTGCGTCTGTGTCGGTGTCTGCATCCTCATCTTCATCGTCGACATACCTCACTTCATCGCAAGCGATACTGGCGAGGCCCAACATGAGGAAGCCCCCGAGGACCGGAGCTGAGAGCCCTCCCGTGAACAGCTTCACTGCCGACTGTGCCGGCGGTTGATCGCCTCCTGGCAAGGCCATTCGCAGATCGCGCATCAGATCTTCGATATCCCACGAGGCAAGGAGTTCCGCTTGCGGCGCCGGCAACCTGACTTCGTTTATTGTGTCGTTGATGACGTCACCGAGAAGGTCGGACAGCGGTGACCAGAAGGCTGGATCGTCTTTCCTCTCGTTCAGAAGCGTGTAGAGACGCGCGTATGTCTCGTCGAGACCCGACCAGGGGCGCAGATCCACCTCTTGCTCGGAAAGAAATCGTCTCACCCTTGATGTTGTTGACGGCCTGATCGCTGTTTGAGGCATTACTCCCTCCATTGCTTCGTATGGCTTAATAATATCAAAATAATCGCAAATAGTCGCAAATAGTTGAGCGATGGTTGTATTCTCCCGACATGGAATGCGTGATCCTGGGAGCCGGGGGCATGATGCCCATGCCACTTCGAATGACTACCTCGGTCCTTGTGCGCCGTGAGGGGCGGATGCTCATGTTCGACGCCGGGGAGGGAATCCAGATCTCGCTCAAGAGAGGTGGTCTGGGGATAGCGTCGCTCGACGCCGTCGCCATCTCGCACCTCCACGCGGATCACGTGCTGGGACTTCCCGGCATCATGATGTTCAGGGCGCAGTGCGAGGATACCGGCCCCCTTACCATCATCGGCCCGCCGGGGATCGAGCGCTTCGTACGTAACACCATCGCCGATCTGCGATACCACCTGACCTACGAGCTCGATTTCGTCGAATGGAGCGAGGGATGCGGCGACACGGCCTGGTCGTGGAACGGGCACGAGATCACATGGCATCGCCTGCGGCACTCCACCTTCTGCCTGGGGTACCGCCTGGAGGAGGCGAACCGACCAGGGAAGTTCGATCTCGACAAGGCCGCCGATCTCGGGGTTCCCTCGGGACCCCTGTTCGGCCGGTTGCAGAACGGCGAAGAGATCACCACTCCCGAGGGACGCGTCGTGCGCCCCAGAGACGTCCTGGGAGAATCCCGACGAGGCAGGATCGTCACGTTTGCAACCGATACCCAGCCCTGCGACGGTCTGAGTCAGGCGTGCAAAAACGCAGACATCGCGTTCGCGGAAGGTATGTTCACAGACCTGCACAAGACCGAGGCCCTGGAAAAAAAGCACATGACAGCCGCGCAGGCGGCGCGCGCAGCTTTGGATTCCGGGGTGAAGAAGCTGGTGCTCGTTCATATCAGCCCGCGCTATACCACTGCGGACGAATCGATCCTGAGAGACGAGGCAAGGGCCGTTTTCAAGAACACCGAAGTCGGCCGCGGACTCGACGTCTACAAAATACCATTGCCGGATTGATCGGTGGGGTCTCGCCTACTGTTGTTGTATGGAACGCTGCACCGGTTTGTAGCGCATCTGAAACGCTATCTCTGCGGCCATCTTGCGAACGTCCTCCGGGTACGACTCGTTCACTGAGATTCGCTCCAGGGCGATCTTCTGTTGATCGTCCCCTATGCGGGCAACCTCCCGCAAAACGCGCTGCAACAGGTTGAGTCCTCCGCAGAGGAGAACTTCATGCCCGGTGAAGTCGGCCGCGACCAGCTCCGGACATCGCTGTGCACTGTCGAGTTTGGGAAAAAGAGCCATCATGTCATCGCACGAGGCCGCCTCGCCGATCTTTCCCAGGGATTCGAGCGTTACACAAAGTGTTGTTATGTCGGTCTCGGGACTCAGCAACCCCTTGAGGTACTTCAACCCCTGCGGACTCTCCAGTTGCCCGAGCACCCACAGGGCCAGGCGAGTCTGCACCTTGTCGAGCTTCCCCTCCCTCAGGATCTTTGAAAGAAACCGTCCCGCCTCCTCCAGCTCCAGCTCGCTCCGCAGGCCGCCCAGCTTTCCCTTCATGCCCATCGCGATGAGGATATCGGCCTTGAATTCGCCCGCCTCAGGAAAAGCGTCGATGGCAAGCCGAAGCAATTCGGGATCCTTGAGCCTCGCCAGGGCAACCGCCCCGGCGGCCCGCTCGCGCCCGGTGCCGGTACGCGTCAGCTCTGCTAATTGATCCCTCAAAGAGCGATCGTTACGGACCCCTGCGGCATACGCGGCCCACTCACGCGCCTCTCCAGGAGTCTCCAGAACCTTCCCGATGGCGGCGGCCACTTCCCTGTCTCCCACCAATTGAATGGCGTCCGTCACCGCATTGGACCGGTCCTGCGGATCATCGGATCTCAACTGGGTGAGGACGTGAATCCTGCGGGTTGCCGTCACCAGGATTCCGCTCCCAATCTGATCGAAAACAATGATATTGACCGCCAACAAGACACCGAATACCAGGGCTTTCTTCATACCGGTCACCCGCATGGAACGTACTTCCACGAGGTCGTCGTCATCGTCTCTCTTGCCGTCCTTTGCCGTGTCGATCCCCCTGATCGCCTGAGCTCCCCATACCAGCCTGATGACCAGGAACGCCTCGAACACCGCCGACATCGCCAGCAAAGCCATCAGCGCGCCGCCCAGATAGAAATTGTCCGTTGTCGACGACGACCTGTTGGTAATGTAATCGGCAGCCGGAAAAATGGCGGCAAGGGCTCCGCCGCCGGTGAGAAGAATCCCCACCGTCAGAAACAGGGGTGATGAGAAGAGAGCTTTCATGACTCCTTCGCCGGTTCGAATTTCAGTTTGCGGCCGCCGATCTTGATCTTGCCGAGGGCCGAGTACACCTTCTTGAAGTTCTCCTTGGGCACGGCCACGAACGTGGATCGCGAAAGCATTCTTACTCTCCCCACCGTGGCGCGGTTCAATCCCGTGATCTCGACAATCTCCTTCATCAGAGTGGAGATGCGCAGCCCGTCCTTGCGGCCCGCGCCGATGAATATCTCATTGGCGCCCTGTTCCTCGTCATCCTTCTTCTCGGGCTCCGGTTTCGGTTTGGGTTCCGGCTTCGTTTCCGGCTTCGGTTTCGGCTTCGGTTCCGGCTTCGGTTCCGGCTTCGGCTTCGGCTTCGGTTCCGGTTTCGGCTTCGCAGTCTCCACGGGAGGTTCGCTCTTATCGGCCCGCGCCCCGACGAAGTACTGTTCGAGCAATCCCGCCAATAGCCTCTCTGTGTGCAGGTCCTGCATCAGCCGCCTGGCAAGCGCCGAGTAGGAGGCATCGGAAACCGACGTGAAGCGCTTTCTCAACGTCTCCATGCGATCGATCTCCTGGTCCCTGGCCTCATCTTCGCTGGCCGGAAATGTTCTCTCCACCGGAAATATTTTATAGGTGAGTCGCAGGAAGTAGAGGTTTCCGATGTCCTGGGGAGTAATGAGCGAGACTGCGGCTCCGTGTCTCCCCTGGCGACCGGTACGGCCCGTTCGATGTACGTAGATCTCGAGGGCTTCGGGAAACGAGAAATTGATCACGTGGCTGAGGTGAGAGATGTCGATACCGCGGGCGGCCACATCGGTGGCGACCAGGAACTTCACCTTCCCCTTTCGGGTATCGGCCATCACTTTTTCACGCTCCGCCTGCGATAGATCCGAGTTGATCCAGTTCGCGTTGTAGCCCGCTTTTCGCATGAACTTGGACACGGCCTGTGTCTCGTCCTTGGTGTTGCAAAAGACAATCGCGGAGGTGGGGCGTTCGATCTTGAGCAATCGAATCAGGTCCTTCCTGCGATCGGCCCCCGTGGCCAGGTAGACGTAGTGGCTGATTTCCTTGGCGGCTATGGCGTCCCCGGAGACCGAAATGGTGATGGCGTCATCCATGTACCGTGCGGATAATCGCTTGATGTCCTCGGGGATGGTCGCGGAGAAGAGGAGGGTCTGCTTCTTCTTGGGCAGCCCGCTCATTATCTCGAACAGCTCCTTCTCGAAACCCATCGAGAGCATCTCGTCAGCCTCGTCGAGCACCACCGTGGCGATCTTGTCGAACCGGATGGTCTTGCGCCGCATGTGGTCGAGAACGCGGCCCGGGGTTCCCACGACTATCTGTGCGCCGGCGTCGACTTCCTCCACCTGCCTGGTAAACGATGCGCCGCCGTAGACTGCGGCACACTTGATGCCGCGCCCCTTGCCGATATTGTCGATCTCCCTCGCCACCTGCAGGGCCAGCTCTCGCGTCGGCGCCAGAACCAGCGCCTGGATACCCTTGTCGCGATCCAGGAACTGCGCGAAAGGAATGCCGAAGGCTGCGGTCTTTCCGGTGCCCGTCTGGGCCATGATGATCACGCTCCGCCCGCCGGCCACTTCCCTGAAGGTATTGGACTGAACCGGAGTCGGCTCCTTGAAGCCCATCTTCTTGATGGACTCCTGAACCTCCGGGTGAAGATTGAATTCTTCGAAGGAAGCAAGACCGTCCTGAGGGTCCTCCGTCGTGGCATTCTCCGTGTGTTCGAGATCGCTCATCTGTCGACTTCCCTTCCTGGGGCTCTACCCAGATTGACACTGGACAAGACTAATTGTTCCCTGGAGCCTATCCCCGCAAACTCTCCGTCGCCCGTTCATACCCCCCACCCCGATACATGGTCAAGGACGGCTTGCATCGAGTGATGTCGACTCAACAAACGATTTGCCGTAAATCTCGGTGAATGCTAGGAAATAGTCATCAACCCATCCCGGCTTCAAGAAAGGGTTCACCATGTCTCGTACATTGATTCGATCATTGTTCGTTTTTGTTCCGCTGGCCTTCCTTTGCGGTGGTTGCATGGCGATGGGTCAGTCGTTCGCGCTGTCGGCGGTCACGATATCGTTGCTGGCTTCCGGCGCCGGAACGATCGCCATCGCGGCCCTCGACAAGCGCGAATGGATCAAGACGGGCGCCAAGAAACCGTCCTTCGCCGGCACGCTGCGCGGCGGATTCGGCAACCCGTTCGACGTGAACGTAAAGGGCTACGTTCCCCTGGCGGACGTTTTCACCGACGTAATCTCCAAGGGACTGAAGGCCAAAGGCTTCAAGACCACCCCGGTCATCCTCGACATAAAGGAAGATGATGAATCGGCACGGGTCAAGCTCGCCGCCACCGGCGCCGACAAGCACCTCCTGATCAACATTCACAAGTGGCAGGCCGATACCATGACCAACGTGGGCATGCACTACCTGATGATCGCCATGGTCACGGACTCAAACGGCAACGTGCTAGCGCAAAACAATTCCACCGGTGCGCAGGACGGCAAGGACAACCTGAAGGGGAGCGTCATGAACCCCGCAGGCTACGCCAAGAAGGCCGTTCCCAAGGCATTCGGCACCCAACTCGAGGAACTGCTCAACAATGAAGACATTGTGAAAGCCCTTTCTTAGGAAAGAAGGAGAAATCAAATGAAAAGAGCGCTCCTGCTCATCGCGGCGGCCCTCACGGTCCTGCCGGGATGCGGCGAACAGAAGGCAACGGAAGACAAGGCAATCGAAGAAACGGCCCCCGTGGAGCGGGTCGCAAAGGAGAAGAAGGACATGAAGGTCGAGGCAAAAGCGTTCCTTGACACCTATCTCGAGAAATTCGCCGGCCTCGAAAAGGCGTACAACCTGGCTTTCTGGACCGCCGCCACATCGGGAAAGAAAGAAGATTTCGACGCGTCGGGCAAGGCCGAGCTGGCCCTCAAGAAGCTTCACAGCAACCCGGAAAGATACACCGAGATCCAGGAACTGCTCGCCGCGAAAGAGGGGCTGGATCCGCTCGACGTGCGATCCCTCCAGGTGTCCGAGCTGGCCTTCAAGGGCAACCAGCTGCCGGCGGAGCTTCTGGAGCAAATGGTCAACGCGTCCAAGGAGATCGAGCTCGCCTTCAACACCTTCCGTGGGCAGCTGGGCGGCGTGAAGTTCTCCAACAACGACTTGCTCGAAAAGCTGGCAAAGGAGACCGACACCGAGCAGCGCAAGGCCGTATGGGAAAGCCTCAAGCAGGTCGGGGGCGAGGTCGGCCCCAAGCTTGTTGAACTGGCAAAGCTGAGAAACAAGGCGGCGGTCCACCTGGGATACAAAAACTTCTGGGACATGCAGATCAGGCTCCAGGAGCACGATCCCGTCCAGATCGTGAAGATTTTCGACGAGCTCGAAAAGCTGACCGACGCTCCCTTCCGCCAGATGAAGGAAAAGCTCGACGCCGAGCAGGCCGCGCGCTTCGGGATCCCCCCGGAGCAGATGATGCCGTGGCACTACGACAACCCCTTCTTCCAGGCGGCTCCCCCGGCCGCGGCTGTGGACCTCGACGAATTCTACAAGGATCGCAAAAAAGAAGAGATCATCGAGCTGGCAGCAAAGTTCTACACGGATATCGGCCTGCCCTGCGACGACGTCATCAAGAACTCTGACCTCTACGAACGCGAGGGCAAGGACCAGCACGCGTTCTGCATCACCATCGATCGCGGAGCGGACGTGCGCACGTTGTTGAACATCAAACCCACAGCCGAGTGGATGGACACCTCCCTGCACGAGGAAGGCCACGCCATCTACTACACGGGCATCGACCGTAACCTCCCGTACAACCTGCGCGAGGCGAACCACATATTCACCACCGAAGCCATTGCCATGCTCTTCGGCGCTCTGGGAAAGAACCCCACATGGATGGTGGCATACGCCGGCGCCGACGAGAAGCGCGTGGAAAAGGTGAAGGGCCCCATCCTGGAGCAGCGCAGACGCGAGCAACTCATCTTCGCGCGCTGGACCATGGTGATGCTCAACTTCGAAAAATCAATGTACGAAAATCCTGATCAAAACCTCAACGGGCTCTGGTGGCAAAACGTGGAGCGCTTTCAGCTTCTGACGCCCCCGCCCGAAAGGGACGCGCCGGACTGGGCGGCCAAGCCCCACTTCACCATCGCGCCGGTCTATTACCACAACTACATGCTCGGCGAGCTCATGGCTGCGCAGCTTCGGCACACCCTCGCGGGGATGTCGGGGCACACCGGCCCCACAAGCGAGCTGAGCTTCAACGGACGAAAGGACTTCGGCGAATTCCTGAAGGAAAAAATCTTCAAGCCGGGCATGAGCTCCCCATGGCCGAAGTTCGTCAAGGACGCCACCGGCGAGGACCTCACCGCAAAACACTTCGGCGCCGAAGTTAAATAGTAACTCATGAACGATCACTACGACGCCATCTCCATCGGATCGGGCCTCGGCGGGCTCACGGCGGGGGCCCTGGCCGCTCTTGACGGGAAAAAAGTCCTGGTGCTGGAGCGCCACGACAGGTTCGGCGGCGCGGCCTCGATGTTCAGCCGCAAGGGATGCAGCTTCGACGTTGGGTTGCACGAGCTGGACGGCCTGGACGAGAACGATGCCAAGATAACGCTGATCGAGCGACTGAAGATCCGGGAGAACCTCGATATCGTACCCATCAACGAATTCTTCACCGTGAGCCACCCGCTGCTCGGCGAGGATTTCTCCATGCCCGACAACACCGATCGCGCCCTTCAAGCGATGATCGATCGTTTTCCGCAACACGAGAAGAACCTTCGCGTTTACTTCTCGACCATCACCAAGATCCGCAACAAGGTGTCGTCCCTGGCCCAAAAGAAGAGACCGCTTATTTACTGGATCCTCACCGCCGTCACCATTCCTTTCCGGTTCTGGATAGTCGGCAAAAACGAAAAGGTGACCCTCGGCGGCTTTCTGGACAAGCTGTTCGGAGACGACGAGGCCGTCAAGATCGCCCTGTGCGGCAACCTCTGCTATTTCTCGGATGACCCGTACAAACTCTCTTTGCTGTTCTTCTCTGTAGCCCAGGGGTCATACCTCGCCGGAGGATGTCATTACATCAAGGGCGGATCCGGCGAGCTGAGCAACTACCTCGTAAAGATCATCGAGGAGGCGGGCGGAAGCGCTCTGGCCGGTCGATCGGTCGACAGAATCCTGCTGGAGAACGGGCGTGCGGCAGGCGTCACCCATACGGACGCCGGCACCGGAGAAGATTCCCGGGATGTCAAATCTCCCTTGATCTTCGGCAACGCCTCCCCCCTTGTTCTCGGCAAGATGCTCCCTGAGGAAGCGTGCGGGGATTTCATGGCGCAATACGAACATGTGCCACTGTCCATGTCTCTCTGGCAGCTATACATAATTCTCGATCGCACCACCGAGAGTCTTGGCGTGCCCGGCTACTCCACCTTCGTCTACCCGCAAGAGGGGACACATCTCAAAGACGTCAAGAACCACTTGACGATGATGGGGGAGCCTCCCACCGGAAAGATACCTCTCTACGTCATCGTCGACTACGGGCGGATCGACAGCGGCATATGCGGGGACTCAAAATACGTGGTGGCCATCTGCGGCCCCGACCACATTTCCAACTGGAAGGACCTCCCCGCGGAAGAGTACGCGGGCAGAAAAGCAGCCTGGCAGGACGCCGTGATAGACGATGTGGATAAACACTACCCGGGTTTCAAGAAAGCCGTACTTCATTGCGAAATGGCCACCGCCAAGACGATGGAACGCTTCCTCAACACCCCCGACGGCGCCGTCTACGGTTTTTCTCAGGAACCGGCCCACGCGGGGAGGTTTCGCCCGACTTCAAAGACATCGGTGGAGGGGTTGCTCCTGGCCTCCGGGTACGCGATGCCCGGAGGAGGCTTCACCGGAGCCATGCTGGCCGGTCAAAGCGCCTACCGTTCGGCCGTCAAAAAAAAGCTCCTGTAGATCAAACGACGCGCCTGTTCATAAAATGAGGTTCATCCGGATCCAGCCGTGCTGACCGGTCTTTTCACCGCGCCCTTATGAGGGCGCGGTCAGGATGGCCTGGTGCCGAATGATCTCTGCGTACCGGCCGGCCAAGCCCTGCGGGCTTCACTCCTCGGGCTCCCACTCGGCGTTGGTAGTTCGTTCCTCATGGTGTTTTCGTTGGTTGCGAATATTCGCCTTTAACCCATCGTGGCTCGACTTCGAGGAAGCCGAAAAGCACGTGTTCGACCTCGGATGTGGTGATGAAGTGCTCCCTCAACTTGGTGCGAAAGACCATGTGATACAGGAGGTTCGTGAACGAATGTCTCTGTTTCATGCGGATCGACTATCCGCGAAAGGTTTCTTGGTCAACCGGAAAGCCCTCCGGGCTTGACCGGTAGCGACCCCGGGGGGCCACGGAAACGTAGGTCATCCTGACCGCGCCCTCATAAGGGCGCGGTACGTGGGTCGGATCGTCAGTTTCTGAGAGTCACGGTTCATGTGAACACGGCTCGATCCGGATGAATCGCAAATGGTTCGTATTCCGTAAAGCACGTCAATGCTTGCAAGCAGGGATTGAGTTGACGGATAATGTTCGGTAACTCTCGATTCATTTAGTTACAAGGAGGTCGGATATGAATTATCGATTCCTACTAATATTCGCGGCTGCATTGCTGTGGAGCTGCTCCGGCGAGGCGCCCGCAATGTTCGTCGCAGATTCGGGAACCGACGGTGACACCGACGCTGACACTGACGCTGACACCGACGCTGACACTGACAGCGACACCGACAGCGATACCGACAGCGATACTGACAGCGACACCGACAGCGATACCGACAGTGATACCGACAGCGATACCGACAGTGACACCGACAGCGACACCGACACTGACACCGACACTGACACCGACACTGACACCGATACTGATACCGGCACCGACACGGAGCATTGTTACCCGGCGGCAACATTGGTTTGCGGTTCGAGCGTGACAGGCGCAAACGACGCGGCCGGCTCCACCGACAATATCGACCTGTACAATTGCGTCGGGTGGGACGAGACCGGCCCCGAGTACACCTACTCATTTACCCCTGCGGCAGACGCTCACATTGTGTTCGAGCTGTCCAACATGACCGAGGATCTGGACGCGTTCCTCATCGAGGAGAACGGCGCCGGGTGCGACGGTAACGAGTGTATAGAATACGCGCACTACACCGGATGGGCCGATGTGACTGCGGGAACAACCTACTACCTCGCGGTGGACGGTTTCGAGGGCGTTGTGAGCGCGTACGATCTCGATCTCACCTGCCTGCCCGCCTGCGTCGGCAACGGGCACGACGAGGATTGGGACGGGCTCGACGACAACTGCGACAACTGCCCCACATATTACAACCCGTACCAGGAGAACTCCGACAGCGACGACATCGGCGACGCGTGTGAGTGGAGCGGACACACGGGCACCCTCAGCACGATCCAGGCGTTCGAACCCATGACGGTCTCGTCTACCCCGGGATCCGTATGGGACGACGTGAGCGGCACCTGGACCCTCAACACGGACGACAGGACCGGCGATTCCAGCTCGGGAGGAAGCAGCTACTACATTCCCGAGACCAACCTGACGCAGCCCTTCTCGGTGGAGGTTATCTTCACCTATCCAAACCCGTCCACCACCGGCGCCAACTGGGCCGGTCTGCACTTCGCGCAAATCGACGGCGGCACGGGCTCTCCGGCGTCATGGTGGACCTGTCAGTTCGAGTGGGACAGCCGCGATCTCCAGTTCATCGCCTGGCACGAGTATACCGGCTACTCTTACCCCGACACCGAGGCCACCGGTGATGATTCCGACCGGGATCACTGGCGACGAGTTCGCGTTTATTACGACGGCGGCAGCACCCTGGAATGCACCTACGACGACCAGAGCGGCGACACAGCCACCGCCGTTGTCCCCACCGCGAGCATAACGGGAATCAGCGGACCCGCAGGTCTTCGAGTGTACAACGAAGAAGCTGACTTCCGATCCTTTGTGATCTACTACTAGCCCTCCTCGTCATCCAAGATCCCCGTCATCCAAGGTCCAAATCGTGCCACCCTGCATAGCTCGCGTTAGCGAGCGACGCAGGGCAAACCAAAACGACGGCGGACCCCAAACGTTCATCCAGAGCCTGCCTCGCCATAGCCTTGCGACGGCGGGTAGCCTGTCCTCTTGATCGCGAAGGCGGACAAACCAAAACGGCGGCGGACCCCAAACGATTCCCGCCTTGATTAGTGCGGTGCGAAATCAAAGGACTGACTTCTTTCTGGATAGATAGGTAACGATCCAGAGCACCGCCGCTACCTCGAAAACACGCGCAGGCGAAAAAAAGTTCAAAAAACACACCGCTCACACCCCGTACAGGTGTGACAAATGCTCCGCTTCCTTTTTTGCTTCGTTAACAGGTGCTTTCCTTGACTCCAATCATCAGGAAACATGCGCGGCGCCTACGTATAGGCTCATTTTGTAGACGCGGTTGCGGCCCCTCGTTGAACAGTTTGCACTACCGTTACCCTGTACCGATTTAACAACAACAACAGGCGCGAATGAGCCCAAAGCCTTGAACTGTCCCGCAATTCTTGCGGGAAACGTGGAGTTCTTGAGCACCCTTCCGCCTCGATAGGCACCACTGCCGGATGTCACACCTGTACGTCTTGTTAACCCTGAGCATTTCGTATCAGGCTTGGCCTTACAAACAGATCCCAACTCGTCAACCTCCTTACGGTCCTATCCGGATATTGCGCGCTGTTGGACCGGCGAGAAAACAGGCGAGCGAAGATAGGCCGCAAAAGGCCTTTGAAAAACCCGGCCGGAGATAACCGGTCAACAACCTCCCGCTCGAAAAATAAGCGCGCGGGCCGACGGAGGAGTACAATGAGACTACTGAAAGCAATTTTAATGGCAACGGCAATCATGATGATGAGCCAGGCGGCGATGGCAGACATCTGTACCCTGTCCGGAACAACAATCATGTGTGACAACAATACTTCCCAGTACACCGACTATAGAATCGGCAAGCTGGTGTCTGATGTGGTCGATCGCATTGTCGTATGTGCGAGAATAAGCGGAACCTGGACCCAGGTGGGCATAGAAACCTACAATGACCTAACAACAACCTATATGATTGTTGACGGTTGCCAATATTCAGAAAGGATAGAAGTGGTAAGAAATACTGCAACAACCATGGATTGCGATGAAGCATCATCATCTGAGGTGACCGGAATTCCTACCGACTGGCTTATCGAAGGCTACGAGATATATGGAGATGAGGAAGACGATATTATCTTTGGTAGCGATCATGCTAATGAACGCCTGTATGGAGAGGGTGAAGACGACGAAATCTATGGGTATGGAGGAGCTGACTACCTATACGGTGGTGACGGCAACGACGATCTCTACGGGGGCGACGGAGTGGATAACATTTGGGGCGAAATCGGAGTTGACTATATCGAAGGAAACGCCGGTGGAGATTATCTTTACGGAGGCGCTGGCACTGATTATATACATGGCAACGATGGCGAAGATTATATAGAGGGAAACGGCGGAGCAGATAATCTGTGGGGGGAAGCCGATGATGATATTATTAAAGGAGGCCTCAAAGATGACGACCTGTATGGGGGAGATGGTGATGACGACCTTTCTGGAGACGCTGGCGATGATGACTGTGATGGAGAAGCTGGCGCGGACACGTGCGCGTGCGAAGATACCACCTCCTGTTAATAGGCAATCATGACCTTATCTTTACCCGCATCCAAGATACCCGTCGTTCTCTGGGGTTGTCTGCTTGTTCTTGTAGGATGCTCGTCCGCGAAACGCCCAAGTGAGAAAATCGGCCAAGACAGTGGTACAGGCACCGACACGGAAACGGAAACCGATACCGGCCTGATATGGATACCGGGAGATGATTTCGATCTTACCGAACCGTTTCTGTTGCAAGAGTATCATTGGGTTCGCAGGAATCAGCCATCGTTTTCATTCGACGGGGAGAACATCGCAATATCGTGGTCGAATGGTGAGAAAGATATCCCCACCGACCCTACCTTTGTTTTGTTGTTTGTTTTCCCGTGGGATATGCCATGGAATGCCCAACACGGCATGTTCCCCGAAGAACCTCCGGCTTGTAATCTGCCTGACTGGAATGCTCCGGCATCCAAGCCTTTTCCAACTGAAGAAGGGTTCTTTCTGATTACGACTGGTGCTACTTCCCACTACGAAACAGGGTGCCAGGTGGTGCTTAGTGAATGGGATCTTGGTGCTTCGATATCATACGGGCCCCAAGCGTACTACAACCTGTATCCGGATGAGCTTTACCTCGCCATGAGCCCTACCGGGCCGCAGGACAGCGCGGGTTGCGTCACGGCGGGCAATATTAAATGTACCGATTGCAAAGAAAACGACGACCTCTCTGTCTCGCAACTGGCATACCAAGTGTACCGGTATTGCCCCGGAGATCCTCCTCAATTAGTGCTCGGCCAAAACTACCCCTGGAGCGATCAGGTCAATGACACGGGCCTTGTCTATTCGGGGCACGGAGGCACAAACACTTTCGAATGGAACGGTGTATTGACTACCTTGGCAGCCTCAAAAGGCGGTCATCTTGTCCTCGCTCAGGCCATGCACAACGGCGATGTGGTTATGGAACCCCAAATCGTCATGCAACCTTTCGATCCGACTAGTACCAATTTCCCGCAAACCGGCTACAGATTCTATTCACAGCACGATGACTCGTTTCTGGTTGTCTCCACACTGCACTACAATGAAGGCGGGGAATGGAATCCGGATCCCTATCCGCTGGAACTCATTTCGCACATTCTGAGCATGGACGGCCAGGTGCTTTCAGGACCCAATACCTTGGTGTCCTTCGATGGTGAAGCAAAACTGTACGTGGAGCCGGAGATCTTCATGGCCTCGTGGAACGGAAAGTACTTCGGCGTGTGCTACCGGGAGCCGCTCGACACTTTCAAATTCATGTTGCTGGATGAAAATGGGGGGCTCCTGCGCGATCCCGTTTCTATTTTTCCTCCGATGCCTATGCCGGATGACCCGCCAGACGACTGGGCAGCCCCTTGCGACATCGTCGCAATCGACGAAGAGCATTTCGCCGTGGCCATGTCCGTCAGAGCCTATGACGAGCAGGACTACCAGGACGGCATGTATATAGTCTACGTCAACGTCAACCCGGTTGAGTGAGGTGGATCAGGTCACCACCTTGAAAATACGCGCGGCAAAAAAATTAAAAAAAAGCACTGCTCACGACAGGTACAGGTGTGACAATCGATCTGTTTCTCATTTTTCTCTGCCCATAGGTACTTTTATTGGCTCTCACAGTCAGGAAACAAGCGTGTTTCCTGCGCATAGCCTCATTCGGCAAACGCGGTTGCGGCCACTGTGTTGAACAGTTTGCAACACAGTTGCCTCCGCAGATTTGCAAACAGCAATAGGTTCGACCCAAGTCTGAGATAGACAATTGCGCTCTTCCTCTCAGGCTGCGAATGAATTCAACGCCTTGTAATGTCACGCAAATCTTGCCGAGAACAGTGGGTTCCTTAGCCTCGTTTCGCACCGCTAACAGATGTCACAGGTGTACGTCTTGTTAACCCTGAGCATTTCGTATCAGGCTTGGCCTTACAAACAGATCCCAACTCGTCAACCTCCTCACGGTCCTATCCGGATACTGCGCGCTGTTGGACCACGAGATAGGCAGGCGAGCGAAGATAGGCCGCAAAAGGCCTTTGAAAAACCCGACCGGAGATAACCGGTCAAAAACCTCCCGCTCGAAAAAAAAGCGCGCGGGCCGACGGAGAATAATGAGTCTGCCAAATGCTCAGCGAAAGGAGTTCAAGATGAAAAGAGTTGCGTTGATCGCATACGGCTGTGCCCTGCTCGCAGGGTGCACGGACGGAAGCACTTCCGAACTCACCGAAGGTAACGGCCCCAAGGGAGTGATCTCATTGGGGGAAGAACAAGGAGTAGACGCCCCGGACATCATCGTTGAACCAGTCGCCTTGGAGTGGGAGGGGATTGGGAACGACGCAGCCGTGGAGACCACCATCCTTTCGCTAAAAGTCACGAGCCAGTCCGAATCCGAGCTGCAAGTCGGGATCGGCATCGAGTGCTCAGGCCTGCTGGGCAAGCAAGCCGTGCTCCCGATCGGGAGTATAATTCTGATGGGTGGGGACGAGGAGACCCTCAATATTCCGGTGGCCGACCTACCAATCCGGAACGCGGTAGGCGCGAGCCAACTTTCAGCTGTGGCAATCGTAAGGGAGACGAGCGCATCTCTCGCCGTGCCCCCGGAGATAGTGGGGTCGAGCAATCTATACTATCGGTTCGACACGGCATACCAGAACGCAACCTTTTTCTCGAAGAAGGTGCTCGAGACGGCCTACGGCGGCTGCCTCGCTGGCGTTTGCACAGGCAACAATGACCCGGAGCAGGTGCTCGGCATGGTCGCCGATGGTGCAGGCGGCTTCAGCGTGGTGAAGCTGTCGGACCAAACCACGACCGAGACGGTCGGTGACAAGATCATCGCCCGTCCGACCGGCATGTCCATCGGTGAAGGCGACCAGCCGGATAATCTGGGCGAGTGAAGGAGGACACCATGAGAATAACTACAATTACGGTTTGTCTCGGAGTGGCGGTTATCTTGCTCACTCCGTCCGTCGCCTCGTCGGCCGAGGCCCACGTCAGTTTTTGCGGCAAGTGGAGGTCACAGTACACCGACTCGGGCATCGGTGAGGACGTCTTCACCTCGGCGAGCACTTATGACCGGCCGGCACAATACGCCTACTCCTCAATATACGAAGTGGCACCGGGCACCGACCCCGTGATCTGGGGTCACACCGGGCTCGCAGAGAACGGCTGCACCCCCCTGGTGGAGGTCGAAGTCGGAAAGCAGTACCGATTCCGGATGCGCACCATAACCCGGTACGACTCGAGCAGGTACATTTTCGTCCAGAATGATACCGCAGAGGACTGGACTACCGGCTATCCCGATGGCTACGTAATATACGACTTCTATTTCACACCAACGAGAGCATCGGTGTCTTACCTAGTTACGGTCGTAGCCGGGAAGACGTGGGAGACCAACATCGCGCCGATCGCAGGCAAGATTTGGGACCGACAAGAGGACGGAGCGATCACCATATATAGCAACACCACAATTTTGATCCGCAAATCGACCGCATACTCATACGCGCAGTATGATTCGAACAATGACTGGTACCGCGTGTGGTCGGGGGGCAACACAACGTCCGTTAAAAAGTTCGTTGCGGGCCACGAGATCGGCCATGCAGTTGGTGACAGGTTAGCAGACCTTCATGGCTCGAACTACACTAGTTATCAACCCACTACCTTGTGCTCCTGCGACCACATCGACACTGACACAACCACCGACGGATGCCAGCACTGTCTGCAGTCACGCGAATACATCCGGGCGGGCGAGAGCGAGGGCTGGGCTCACTACTTTTCCACCGTCGTGTTCAACAACCGCTCGTCCCAGGATGGCTGGTTCGGGTATTACAAAGACATCAACTACGCCGCCCCCGCAACGGACTGCACCAGCCCACCGTGCCCGATCGACGTCACCGACGACAAGACGTGGATGGAGGACCAATGTTCTGATGGATACGCCGACCGCGGTGTGGAGTGGGACTGGCTGGCGTTCTTCTGGGGATTGTGGACGGAGGACGCCACGAATCGTTACACTATGAATCAGATTGCTCTTGTCTGGGATGAAGTGCACGATGTAGACACCGAGTCCAACCATAACGAACTATGGCGTTGGGAAGACCTCGTCCAGGCGGCGGATAATTTGTACACTGGATACAAATTCGAGGAATTTGAGGAACAGGGTGGCAACTCAGGGGTAGATCATTGACGCCACGTCGGCCGAAATCTGAAATCTGTCTATTTGTCGCCATTGCGGTAGCGGCGACGACGGGCTTTCTCACCCATTGCTCCTCTGGATCTGACAAGACAATGCCCGACGCAACGGTCGATTCTAGTGACGCCGACACGGATGCGGACTCGGATTCCGACACCGGCTCAAGCACAGATACCGATGATTGTTCTTTCGCTGACGTAGTTGAAAACTGTGGTGGTGGTTGGTGTGAGGTTCTACCAGGATGCTTCATCCACGGTTCTCCGGAAAGCGAACCCTGTCGTGCTTTCTATGCGGAGAAACAAGTTCAAATTACGCTCACAGGGCCGTTCTTGACAAAGCAAACCGAGGTGACGCGGGCCGAGTGGATCGCGGCCGGCTTTCCGGATCCGTCCTACGGCGCAATCGATCTCTCGGCGCCTGTCAACGTGGTCAACTGGTTCGACGCGCTGGCGTACTGCAACGCCATGTCCGAGGCCGAGGGCTTCGAAACCTGCTACGACCTGTCCGAATGCACCGGCGAGGTGGGTTCGGGCTGCCCCGAGCCCGAGCCGTTCGAGTGTACGGTGGATACCTTCAATTGCGACGGGCCGGTGCGCAAGTATCCGAGCCTGTACGACTGCCCGGGTTACCGGTTGGCGACCACTGCCGAGTGGGAGTATGCGGCCCGGGCCGGCACGACCACGGCCACGTACAACGGCGACGTGACGACCGACAACACGTCGGGTTGCGTCTCGGATCCGCCGGTGGATCCAATTGCGTGGCATTGTGGCCTTACCGATCATGCGATGCCAGTCGCGCTGAAGCAGCCGAATGGCTGGGGATTGTTCGACATGCTCGGTAACGCGGGGGAATGGATTGACTATGTGTACACAGGTCTAGGGATGGAAATTAATGAAGGTAATGAAGGACCTTTTACGGATCCGTCTGGGGCTGCTGAGGATCTGAATCCACGCCGTAGCATCCGTGGGGGTGGTTGGGGGCGCAAGCCGTGTAACGTTAGGTCCGCCGATCATGCCCCACCGTTCGGATATCGTCGGTCAAATTTCTACGGCTTCCGTCCGGTTCGTACGATCTTCTCCGAGCGCCGAACGCCGGCCCGGACGATGGCGAAGTAGCTCTATTCAGCTGACTGAGCCGAAAATTCGGCTGTCTCCGACCTTGCACCCCGGTCCAGACAATTGCTAATAAAGCGGTTCTGTTCACCCGCATCCCCGCCAGCTCGAGTGTGTCAAAAACCCCTTCGAAAATGGGGTGCAAACAGCGTTGAAATCACATGATTCGGGAGCGCGTCGGGTTCGTCCGAGACCGTAGAGAGGTCCAATCCAAATAGCTCCACTGCGCTCTCCAACGCTCCGCGTATCACATCAATTCTCGTAACGGTTCCGTCGTCATCGCGCGCCATCAACACGAATATCCCGGCATCGTCCGTGCTGTTCTCTTTACCGGATCAGTGCTCACAAAGATCGTCGTTCCACCAGAGGCAGATGCGCTGCTCTCGAAACCGATGGGCGCCGAAGAGCTTTTCGCGGCGTTCGGTTTGGACTGATTTTTTTTAAAAAAAAGCACTGCTCACACCCCGTACAGGTGTGACAATCGATCGGCTTCTTCTTTTTCTCCGCCTACAGGCACTTTCGTTGGCTCTCATAGTCAGGAAACAAGCGTGTCGCCTACGTATTGTCTCATTCAGCAGACGCAGTCACGGCCCCTGTGTTGAACCCATTTCCAATACTATTGCTCCCCACGGATTTGCTGACAACAAAAGGTGTAGCCCGGGCCTTCGATAAACAACTTCCCCTTTCGCCCAGACTGCAAATGAGCCTAACGCCTCGTGATGTCACACGAATCTTGCGAAAATTGTGGGTTGCCTGGCCTCGTTTCACAACGCTGCCGGATGTCACACCTGTACGTCTTGTTAACCCTGAGCATTTTGTATCAGCATTGGTGCCTCAGTACATGAAAGTTGAAAGAGAGTCAGGCGAGTGAACACAGGCCGCTACCGGCCTGAAAAAGCCCAGCCGGAGAAAACCGGCCAACAACAACCGCCGGTTGAGTACCGGCTAAGAAAGAGGAAGATAATGAGAAACATGATGTTAGTGGTGGTGTGCGCCGTAGCCGCGATGATTGCGGGGAATGCGGCGGCGCAGGAACTTGATGACACGTTGGAATCCGAAGCTCCTTACTACATCGCGGAAGACGGCTCGATCGACTGGGAGCTTGTCAAGGAATGGTCGGAAATCGTGGATACTTTTATCGATGATGAAGGGGTGGAGAGAAACCTCTATCTCGATTTCTTTAATGAGCTGATGTGGGATGAGCCCTCGCAGGCGAGCCTACTCGCCGTTGAAGGCGACCGCACGACTTACATGACGCCCACCCTCATGAGGTTTTACTATGAATCTGGTGCTGGTGGTGGATATGGTGAATGGACGACCGAGGATTTTGATTACGTGGGAGACTGCGGGCGAAATTGTCGAAAGTGGATGAACAACGTTGATTCCTGTCCTCAAAACGTGGAGATGATCTACGCGAAGGGCGGGACTCCCTACACCGCCGACTACTGCGACGGAGATTACCAAGGCAAGTACAACCGTTACAATTATTGGTATAATGCGCAATCCTCCAGCTGTGGGTATGGTTTTTTGTCCTATTATTATCAGCTTAGCGAGAATACCGGGCTCGATTGGTACGATTACCATCCCGTTAACTACCCCAAAATGGCGCATTTCAGTTACAGAATCAGTGGATCTTCGAACTTCATGCAAATCTGGTGCAACAACGTTCCTGAGTAGGCGCTGAGGTCCTTTGTCCGCCGCTTGCCTCGCCGTAGCCTGAAACCCGCCGGAGCCTTGGCGGCGGCAGTCGGAGGAAGAGGGTCGCGCGACGATTGTCCGGCGGCGGACGCCTTATGGTATAATGATGTTATGAAACAAGAAGCCGAAAACCGATGACCGTTTCTCGCATAGCTCTTTGCGTTTTCATGTTCACGGCGATAATCTCCTGCGCCGTCAGCCGTCAACGTCCTGTGCCGGACGCCGGCCCGGACGAATGGTCGCCTATAGGCCTGGAAGGGTGGGAGGTTGCGTGGGTGGCCACGGCGGGGAGCCCAGCCACAGTCCAATTGAGCATTTCCGAACTAGCTAGCAACGTTTTCGCGCTGGACGACGGGTCGGCGGTAATTGCCGGCCAGTTTACATGTGAAGCCGTATTCGGCGAGGGCGAGGAAAACGAGACGACCCTGGTAGAGAAACAGATGGGAACCGGCGACGGTTTCGTGGCGAAGTACGGTGTCGACGGTCGCCTGGAATGGGCCCGGTCGTTGGGTGGCCCCGGGGACGACACGGGTTTTGACGTATTGGGTCTCGATGACGGAGGTATTATATTGGGGGGAAGGTTTATGGAAGAGGCGGTGTTCTCGCCCGGCGAACCGGATGAGATAGTAATTCCGGCCAGCGGCGACGGCGCCTGGAATGCGTTCATAGCAAGGTATTCCCAGGTCGGAGAGCTGGAGTGGGTAGTTCCCTTTTACGCGGCTGATTCTGGCCACACATCCTCGCTCGCGCGGGGAAACGACCAGCGCTTCTACGTCGCGGGTGGCTTCATCGGTAACATCGCCCTTGGAAAAAACGATGAGGCCATAATCCTGGAGTCGCTCGGTTACTACGACTATTTCATTGCATCTTTCACCTACGACGGTGAAGTCGTCTGGGCAAAGGGAATCGGCAACGAGTCCGGCCAGATCGTTCCCTCGATGGCGCCCCTTCCGGACGGCTCCGTCGTTATCGCGAGCAAGGGTCCTCACGAGAACCTCAAGTTGTATTCGACGCAAGTGGAAATGGAAGGTCTCGGCTGTACTCTGGAGCCGGAATGCGCGTGGGTAGCGCGTCTGGATCCCAATGGGGATTTATTGTGGGGCACCTCTTTCGAGTTCCAACCCAACTTGGATCCCGACGTTTCCACTACCGTCGATGGCAATGTCGTTCTTTCGACCGGTTTCAATGGCGCTTCGGATATATGCCCCCAAAGCGAAAGTGCGCCTCCGGACGTACATGACGACAAAGTGTGCTTCGCTTGTATCAAGCTTGATATAGAAAACGGCTCCACATTGTGGACCAACGCATTTGCTACTTCCGGTCACGGAATGCAAGGGATGAACCCACGGCCATCTTCGCTTTCAGGCGGAAACATCGTTGTTACGGGAAATTTCATTGGGGATCTTTACGTGAGCGGTCTGGACGACCCCGACTTTCCTTCGGTCGGCGACGACTTTTTTGTCTCCATTATCAACCCGGAGGGCACTCTGCAGGGTATCAACGCGATGGGCGGCACCGGTTACGACAGAGTCTGGGGATTGGACACGATCGGAAACGACACTATTTTCATGGCTGGTATTTTCCAGAGCACAAACTACTACCCCACCTGCTTCGGCACCGGCTACGGCGAAGACATCTGCCTGCCAAGCAGCGGCATCGAGGATATTTTCCTCATGAAGCTGGTCCGCTCGGCTTCCTCTCCGGATTGAGCGATCGAAAGGATATTGGTGGGCTACGATGATTTACATCAAGAATCTTCTGCTGGGTCTGGTGCTGTTGGCGTCCGCCGTAGGCTGTTCGAAAAACTTATCGCGAATCGACGGTGGGACGACCGATTCCGACACTGACACAGACACCGATACGGATACCGACGCTGATTCCGACACCGATTCCGATACGGATACCGGCCCAATAGAGTGCAATTTGGGAGAGTACAGCGGCGATTACGAGATCCAAACACAATCGGATGTCGCAACTCTCGCGGGGTACACATCGATATCGGGAGACCTTATGATCAACGGCCAGTCGGACACCGATTTTAGCGAGTTGATTTGCCTCACCTCTGTGGGCGGGGACTTGTGGATCGGCGGGAACCTCTCTCTGACCAGCCAGAACGGGCTGAGCGCCCTCACCTCTGTTGGCGGGAACCTGGACATCTCCGTGGAAGACGCGCTCACCAACCTGGATGGTCTGAGCGCCCTCACCACAGTAGGCGGGAACCTGGACATTCGGGCCAACGCCTGCGCCAACGTGGACGGGCTGAGTGCCCTCACCACGGTAGGAGGGTACCTGAAAATCTGGTTAAACACCTCCCTCGCCAACGTGGACGGATTGAGTGCACTCACCTCGGTGGGCGGGGACTTGGAAATTTGGGGCAACACCTCCCTGACCAATTTGGACGGTCTGAACGCCCTCACCTCTATGAGTGAGAACTTGCACGTATCCGACAACGACATCCTTCCCGACTGCGAGGTGTGTGACCTGCTGGACCAGTTCACCGACGAACCCTTCTATGTAACTGTCAACGACAACCTCGACGACACTTGCACGCCGGTTCCGGGTAGCTGTCCATAGGATCCCGGCCACAAAGGAGGGCGACAAAGTTATCCCTCTCCAAATGTGTCCGGCACCGCTCGAAAAGCAGATGCGCTGCTCTCTAAACCGATGAGCGCCGACGAACTTTTCACGGCGTTGGGCCTGGACTGACTTCTGCTTGGATGCTTCGCCAGCGCACCAGGACACAGCTACCACCTCGAAAATACGCGTGGGCAAAAAAAAGTTCAAAAAAAGTACAGCTCACGACAGGTACAGGTGTGACAAGTGCCCCGCTTCCTTTTTTCTTCGTTAACAGGTGCTTTCGTTGACTCCAATCATCAGGAAACAAGCGTGTTTCCTGCGTAACGTCTCATTCGTTATAACCGGCGCATACCAGGGGCTGCGCACATACCTGGGATCGTTTCTGCGGTCGAAGATCCCTGTGTCGAGGCGGTTGGCGTGGTTTCTTGCGATGACGTTGCCATTTGTCGCATTTCTTGCCACACCGCTCGTGCCGTTGTACGGGCTTCGGTTGTGGCAGAGATACGGTCTACGCCGCGGGGTTGTTCAGATATTCGGACTCATCGCACATCTCTGGCTGATCACGCTCTGCGGAATCGTCGCACTGAAAAAACAGGCACTTGGGACAGGCGTTGAATGGAAAGAATCCCGGAGGAGCGAGGTTTGAAGACGCTTTTCCTGAAAATGCGGGGGGTGGGATTCGAACCCACGAACTCCTGCGAGAATGGGCCCTAAACCCATCGCCTTTGACCTGGCTGGGCAACCCCCGCCTTCGGGTATACCGTCTCTTGGGATCATTTGTTAATAAATCTATGGCGGAAGCGAGACTGCCGCGCCGGCTGGTGGTGATGGTTCCATTCACAGGGGTTTTATGTAAGATGAGTTCCGACGTACACCGCATGGCGCAACCAGACCGGGTGCGGAGCAAAGCCGTTAGCAGTGCGAGGGACGGGATGTGCAGGCATTGGACTTAGGTCCGGGGTTTGGTGACTTCAGGATCATCGTCTCGGTCATGGAGCCGGACGGAGGCGTGGACTCCACGACCGAGGCAAGGAGAGAAGAGTTGAGGCAGATACTGTGGTGGTGAAAACGTTATGATCGACCTATTCCCTGCAACCAGCGACCAGAATACGCTCCTCGAGGTACAGCGGGCAGTTGCAGCGCACGCCTGCGTAGAGGATCGGTTCGATGAAATACGGACGATAGCAGGAGTCGATCAGGCGTTCTTCGACGACAAAGTGATATCCGGCATCGTAACTCTTGATTATAGAACAATGGAAGAGAAAAGCCATGTTTATGCTATTAAAGCCGCAGAGTTCCCGTACATCCCGACGTTTCTCGCATTCCGCGAAGGTAAGGCGATCGTTTCGGCATACGGAAAACTCGCCCGTAAACCGGAACTCCTGATGATCGGTAGATGCGGCATCAACCACCCG
Source organism: Deltaproteobacteria bacterium (assembly GCA_030595125.1). GTDB lineage: Bacteria > Myxococcota_A > Polyangia > JAAYKL01 > JAAYKL01 > JAUVAN01. The sequence goes on along the minus strand of JAUVDV010000064.1, from coordinate 16 downwards.
AGATCTGCAGGGCTTG
>JAUVDV010000173.1 GCA_030595125.1 Deltaproteobacteria bacterium | reverse complement strand
GGAAAGAATCCCTCGAAATCAAACAGAAACCGACGAGAAGGCGTGGGCTAAGCTGGAAAAATTACGGGAGAAAGTAGAGAAAAACCACACAAGCACCTATTGGGATTCGCCTGAAACGCTGAAAGCCAGGGTTCTTGTTGGCCTGACTCAAACAGCAAAGAGGCACCCCGCAGTAGGCTGGGTTAGGTGTTACGTTGAGCGCCCTCTGGCAGCGTGATCGGCTTGCCGTTGCAAGCGAGGTAGCAGTAGGCTGAAGTAAGAAGGAGAAATGACGAGCCCGCCTGAGAGGCGGGCTCGTTGCTCCGCGGGCAAAGCCTGCAAGCACGTTCGCGGAGTGCTGATGCCAGCTGAGCAAGCCTGCCACATTATCCCCCCGTTCGTCCAGAGGTTTCGTCGTCGTCAGGTATGGAGCTGATGATGATGGCCGGATGTTGCCTGTTCAAATGCCTGACCGGTGCTTGTTGAATGGAGAGGGCGATGCTGAAGACTGCCGGATTGGGGGCGGTTTCTGGCGAGCACGTTCGACGGGGCCGTGCCATCCACTGAAAGTGCTTCGTTGCCGAACGCACGATGTGGCATTCACGTTGTATCCAGAAGGTTATCTGCCATACGGGCGACTGCCGGTGTTGTGCAATCCGGGCAAGGCTGGTGAAATCGACACGAAAGCAAGCCTTGTCGGCGCCGCCATAGCCGCAGCTCGTGGACAGCATTGGCCGGAGGAACTCATCGATGACGAGCAAGGCCCGGTAGGACGAATTCAGCGACGGCGCATCAAGCGGTTGGCAACGCTCGTTGGGTTCGACCGGCCACAAGTGGAGAGCGCTGTGCTCGGGGAATTGGGTCTGGACGTTGTAGATATTGGATCCGGATCGTTGGCTCAGAGGGTTGCAGCTCTGAGGAATCTGGGTACCGGGTCTGGGTCATGGCTGCGATTTGTCGCTGCAATCGACCATGTGGGCCGGATGGGCTGTGTATGGGTGATGCCAAAGCCGACCTGCGATCGTCTTTCCCCATCAAGTGGCGCCCTTGCCCGCGCAATGCGAGGTCCACCCTGAAAGGGAAAAACGGCGGCACGAAAGTGTCCTGGAATCAAGTCTCATTGGCGCCTAACCTTGCAATTACCGGCACTGCGACGAGCAGGTTTGCCGGAATTGTCAAAAGGAGGACCCATTGACCGATACAAAAGAGACAAATGACGAGGATGCGACCCTCACTCGCTACCTGGTCGTGTCACAGGTGCGCGCTCTGATCGAGGCAAACCATGACAAGACCGCTGCGATCAAGATCGTAGCCGGGCGAATTCATCTCGGCCGGGACAATCGATCCCGGCGCTACTCAGAGCGGACCCTGTGGCGCTGGTTTGCCGATTGGCAAGCCCTTGGCATACAAGGTCTTGCACAAACCAACCGCCAGCCGCGCGACTCTTGCTTGCCATTGAAATTTCTTGCCCTCGTAGAGGAACACAAGGAGATGCACCCCGAGATTTCGATCCCAGAACTCATCCGTGTGGCACGAGCCAGTGGAATCATCGGCGAAAAGGAACCCATAGATCGTACGACGGTTTGGCGATACTGCCGGCGAAAAAACCTTTCTACCCTCAGGCGGCAGTCGAGCAAACGAGATCGGCAACGGCCTTGGCGGTATCCAAGGCGGATGCAGTGTGTACTCGCCGACGGCAAACACTTTCGTGCCGGATCGACTCGGGCGAAACGAGTGACGATTATTTATCTCGACAACGCAACTCGTTTCATTCTGGGCGCTGTCGTCGGGACCGCAGAATCAGCGGCCCTGGCCTTACGCGGTCTTCGTAAGGTCATTCTTCGCTGGGGTCTGATGTCGTGCTTATACGTCGATCTTGGTTTCGACAACAACGACATGGCTCGGGCAGCGGCGGCGTTGGATTTTGCCTTCATTCTCGGTACGAAGGCATACCCCGAAGGCCGCGGCGCTCTCGAACGCCTCAACCGAACCATAGATGAGCAACTTTTGTGTGGCTGGCCGAGCAATCCGGCCATCGACCCCGAACTGCTCGCTCTCGAACGCCGCGTTGAGCATTGGGCTCACGAGCAATACAACCACACTCCCCATGAGGGCCTTGGCATGGACACGCCGGCCGACCGGTTTCACCGTGACAGCCGGGCACTCAGAATTCCCCCAAGCCAGACAATCGTTGATGAGGCCTTCGTGACGAGCTTTACTCGAAAAGTAACAAACCACAACTGCGTGTCCATCGGCGCCGTTTGGTGGGAGATCCCTCTGGGTCACCGCGGTGAGACGATGAACATCTTTCGCAACATGATCTCAGGTCAACTGTCCGTACTTCACAAAGGGCTCAGAACATCGATCAAACCCACAGATCTCACCCGCAACGCCTTTGAAAGAGCCAAAGCGCCGAAAACCAACAAGCCGTCTGCGTCAAAACCCCACACGACGGCTGCGGACATCGCATGGGATCGTGACAATCCGCCACTCGTCGATGATGACGGCAACTATTACGACGCTGACTGATCAATAGACCTCTACCAAAAAGGATAAAACCATGGCTTCAATTTCACCCCAGACCACGACGGATACGTCTCTCATACCCGATCCCCGCGCCCACTTCAGCTTTACGGCGCTCCCTTTCACTCAAGAGATCCCGGCCACCAAAATGTGGCGGCAACCAGGCCTCGACGAACTCGTCGACGACCTTGAAGCATCTGTCTCCGCTCGGATGTCCGTCGCCGTTATCGCCCCATCGGGAACTGGTAAGACCACGCTCTTGCGCCGTCTTGTCGAACGTCTCCCGGATACCCGATATCAGGTCGCTGATATCAAGGTCACTTCGGTCAGTAACCGTGATTTTTACCGCGGCCTCGCTCGTGCCCTTGCTGTCGAACCAACAGGAACCTGGCCTGCTCTCCTCGAAAAACTCCAGGCACACGCCCAATCTCTGGCTGCAACCGAGGCTCGCCGCCTCGTTGTAATCATCGACGAAGCCCAGGATATGCGCCCTGAAGTCCTTTCAACTCTGAGAGTCCTCACTAATTTCAACCTCGATTCTGAACTCCTCATCTCGATCATTTTGGTCGGCGATGGGGGCCTCGACACTCTCCTTCACCGCCCCGACATGGAGGCTCTCAGGTCGCGCCTGTCTCGCGTCATCCGCGTTCGTTTGCTCAGCAGAACAGAAACCAAGGCCTACATCGATCACCGCCTCGATCTCGTCGGCGCTCGCCAACAGATCCTTGACGACTCCGCAGTGGAAGCGGTCTACGACTTCTCTCGCGGTAATCTCCGCGCTATCGATCATCTGTGTCGTACGGCCTTGGAAATCGCGGCTCGCCAGAAACTCGAAACGATCGACGCCGGTCTCGTAACGGCTGCACGAAAGAGGCTCCCATGAATGCCCAAAACGATCTCCTGACGCTTTATCCCTTCGACGACGGCTATGAGGAACAGCTCCTCGAATGCCTTGCCAACATCACCGATTTCCCGTTTGACGAAGATGTCGATCGACCTCTCATCGCCGAAATCATGCGCGATTTCCCCGATGTCGATATCCTCGAACAAATCAGGGCTTGGCGTTGGTATCGCATCGACAATCCAGGCATCCTCAAGAATCCGCGTGGCGCTCTCCGCCGGTGGATGCTCAAAGCTCGAGAATTCGGCCTATAGGCATACTCAGCAAAACCCACACCCGGGCGCGCTTCGGCGCGCCCTTATTCTCGTCTCCCTACTGCCATTTCAGGTGCAACTGCGCGCTCCGGGGCGTGCAACGTAACAGGGGCTTCAGGGAGTATCCGCCGGCCGAGGTTGCCCCAAGCCACAGGGCCACGAATTGCTATGCGGAATTGGGTGGCGGTTGTGTCGGAGATCGGCATCCTATTGTGGCCACGGGCGTCCTCTGGACTTCCCCCGATTTCGTGGACACCAAGAATAGCGCGTTTGTGTTTTGACGACCTTTCTTGCGAGAGCCCCCGCCGGAGG
>JAUVDV010000183.1 GCA_030595125.1 Deltaproteobacteria bacterium | reverse complement strand
TCCATCCCATATCTGTCCGACTGGGCAGCGCAGCCAGTAGAGGTTGGTGCCGGGTTGTTTGACTTCGTCGTTACGAGTTGGGCTTGGACTGGCACTGCCCACGGTCGCCTTGGGCTCCATTTTTTCGCTCGAAATGGGAGCGGACACAGTCACCGATTCCGGGGTGAGGATCGCACCGGCAATCGGCTCGAGATAGAGTTGTACGACCGCCTGGCAATCTGGGCTATTTGCATCCGTTTCGTCGCCTACGCATTTCTGGTAGTGACCATCCTGCCGAAGGTTTCCAGCGGCACTGCCGCTGCTTCCACCCGCCCCCACTCCGTACAGCGTGGCTTCGGCGCCGCCCTTACGATGGGCCTCCGATCCGAGCTGGTAGGCTCCCACGGCCATGCCTTGCACAAAGTGTGTCGCCTCAGCGCAACGTCCCGAGAGGTCAGCGCGTTCGATCTGATTAACGTTTGCGTCCTGGGTACCCACCACCACGTAGTCGAGCGCCCATCTGTCTCCCTGGTTGAACTGGCTCACCAAGTTCAAAGCCCCGATGGGCAGCTTGGCAAACAGTTCGTCTTCATTGTTGATGTACTCGGTCTGACTTGAACGGGTAGTAGCGGTGAACTCGTACTGACCCTCCACCTCACAGCCGTAGAGAACCTCCAAATTGCAACCGGAGTACTTGACCAGCAACACGCCTTTCTTGGCCTTGCTCTGGAACCGAACCTTCGCGGTCGGGTCCCACTCCACCAGCCAGGGGTCGGTGGAACCGGTCACGTCCTTGCACTGGTACTTGCCGCCTTCGCCCGAACCGGGCGGCGTGACTTTTGGACCGGTGGGAAGCTGCGGTGGTCCGCAGGACAATGAAAAAACAAGCGTGAATGTCGCCAGAATCAGGAATAGCAGTTTCATGCCCATCATTCCTTCACCAGAGCGCGAATCGCATGCTCAAGGCGCTCCATATCATCCGGTGAGCCGTCGAAGTAGAAGCGGACGTTGCCTTGTTTGTCGATGACAAAGGTGGAGGGCACGGTGCCGCCGACCCTGAAAGCACCTTGGAGCTTGGCGGCCTTGCCGTCGTAGACCATGGGAAAAGTAACCTGGACCGGGAACTCCTCCGCCATGGTCTTACGGGTGAGGTTGTCGTCGGTGTCGATGGACACGCCGATGATCTGCACGACGTTCTTGTCCACGCTCTGCCAGATGCGCTCCAGTTCCGACATGGCCGCGATGCACGGCTCGCAACTGGTGGACCAGAAATCCAGGACGGTGACTTTCCTTGGCGTCGGGATAGGTAGTCGTCCCTGAAAAAGCCGGTTTTTACGCAGCTTCCCCACCCAGTTGAAGAGTTTGTCGAATATCGGTCCTGGCGGCCATAATTTTGAGCAATAGAATCCGGACAAAAAGGGCCACCGTCCGGTAGAGCTTCATCAAATTGAATCCGCAGCCGGCGAGGATGGCGTTTATGCGGTCGCCTTCCCAGCCGTTCAGATGGTTTCGGTGCATTCGGTGATCGCTCTTCATGTGACCGATCACCGGCTCCACCGCTTGCCGTCGGTTCAGCCATCTTCGCATCCATCGCGTCAGCCGCCGCTGACCGGACATGTAAACTTCCACATTGGGCACGCTCGGACGACTTCCCTTTTAGCCCCTGTCCACAAAGACCTGTTTGATCGTCCTGCCGCACGTCTCCTCGGCCGATTCCAGCGTCTCCGCCAGCGTGTGTCCGTCGTATGGATTGCTGTGAATCGCGTCCACCGCCATCACCCAGTTGTTCTTCGATGAGCTGGCCACCGACACCTTGCACCCGAATTCGTATCGTTTGTGCGCCTTGCCCTTGGAGATGCACTCCACCTCCAGCGCGTGAACCGCGTACACCTTGTTTTTATCTTTTCGCTTCTGCTCGTAAATCCAGCCGGATACCTCCAGCAAATCAGCCAGTTTCCGGTCCACAGTCGGGCAATTCCTCTCGATGTCACGCATCACCCGACCGAGGTATCCCCGTAGTTTCCGGGTCATCTTGCGGGCCCGCCTGTACTGCTTGGCGTGGGCATATCGACCCTGTTTGCGAAGGGCCTCCTTTCCAAGCCTCCGGTAGCTCTGGCGAAGTTTGATTCCCCGTTCCTTCGCCGCCTTCACCAGCTTTATCCGCGCTTTCTGATACAGCCGCGCGTCCGTCGGGTGGGCCACGGCTTTCTCCTGCACCGTCGTGTCGACATTAACCCGCGAAAACTCGTTGCGTCCGATCTGCTTCTGTCGCTTCGCCGTCTCCAATGTCTCCGATAGAAGCAACTTCATCTTCTCCGAACCAATGCGCTTGCGCCATCTCGTCATGGAACTCGGATCAATTGGAAACTTGTATTGGAAGTATTCGAATCCGCAAAAATACTGCCAGTATGGATTCTCCACAAACCGCTCCACCACTGACTCATCGCTCACATTGAACGTATGCTTCAGGTAGTGCAAGCCCACCATCACCCGTGTCGGTATACCCGGACGACCACTGTCCGAATACAGGCCTCCAAAACCCTCGTCGAACACCGACCACTCAATCTGGCCTGCCAGAACCACCAATGGATGGTTTTTGGCGCACAGATTCGCCAGCCGCGTCTCGAACATCTCGAATTGGCTCTTTTTCGCTTGTTTCTTTGGCTTCATGTTTTGCAAGGTTTCTGGGCCCATCGCCCTGTTTCTTGCAATTTGATCACATCCGAAAAGAGATTAACACCCCGGATCCAAAGATCTTTTTCTGTTTTTCAGGGACGACTAGGTATGGCCTCTCCGATGTTGTTCTGTTCGACTCTCCAGCCGCGTGTTTTCTGAATCTGCTGTGCTACGGCACTGTGAGGATCTGTTTGAATGGTTGAGGCGCAGGAGGCCATAAACACTATTGGCACTATCAGGAGTAGGACTGCTTTTGTTTTCATAATCACTAAATTACATCCCCGCACGCACACAACGGACAGACCTGCCTCCGCCGCCAGTGGCGTCGAGCACGGCGCCTGTTCTGAACCAGACGAGCCACACGCGGTCGTAATCGTACGTCGACGACGACCAATACCAACCGATATCCGAAGAGAACATGCTTCTACAATTGCTGCTTTCGCTGCATTTACTACAGGATCCCTTTTTTCCGCTGTGCACATCGCTGTCGCAACCGCCCATCAGATCCACGAACTCTTGGCGCGTTGGCAACCGATAGCCCGACTGGCAGAATCGAAATGCGTTTTCCCAGGTCATTTTCCTTTCACTGCCGGAGCACGAGTATCCATCCCATATCTGTCCGACTGGGCAGCGCAGCCAGTAGAGGTTGGTGCCGGGTTGTTTGACTTCGTCGTTACGAGTTGGGCTTGGACTGGCACTGCCCACGGTCGCCTTGGGCTCCATTTTTTCGCTCGAAATGGGAGC
>JAUVDV010000062.1 GCA_030595125.1 Deltaproteobacteria bacterium | reverse complement strand
GTCCGGAAGCGTGATTGTCTCGAATGTCGATACGCTGTCTTTGTCGGTGACGGGAGAGAGGCTGTACGAGCGGAACACCTCGATGATGGCATCGGCATCCTCACTCTTGTAGCCGTCCACGATGATGGAATATTGGAAGGCAATGCCCATTTTTGTTTTCCTTTCATTCCTGTGTTCACCGCCCGCATCTACAGCGACCGGCAAACGAACAGCTCTTGCATTGCCAGTCCCGATTCGGATAGAAGGCCTCGGCTTCCACAGCTCGGAGGATTCCGACTGCGGTTTCAATGAAGTCGGCGCGGTCTGAATCTGTTCTCGTAGGTGAGTAAGTCTCGAACGCGGCCTTCTTCTGCTTTAGCAAAATCTGGATGGTAACGTCGGCGTTTCCATAACCCACAAGCGGCGCAACGTGGGTATACGCCGTTATCTGCATGTCGTTTTCTATGCGACTCTGTGCCCACCTTTTTCCCGCCGTCTTATGCTCAAGAATTCGAAAACGCCCATCCGCGTCTTGAACAACGGCATCGAACACACCGACCAGACGTGGAGGAAGAACTTCGCCGGTTTCCGGGTCGATAAGCTCAACACTGAACGGTGACTCCACGGCTACAACTCGGTGCGGTCTCTCGGCCTCTTCCAGGAACACGCGCAGCATCTCGGTACCGGTCTCAATCAACCCTTCGGCAGATTCCTTCTCTCCGAAAATGACCGGCACCGGTTTGGTGAGTTCGATGTTGAAATATTCGCTGAACACCTTGGTCAGTTCTTCGAGGGAGGGTTCAGGTTCGTTGTCTCTGAGTTTTCCGTAGAAGTGCGCGAGCGATTCATGAATCGAACTGCCGAACACCAGCGCCGATGCTCGTGTCTCCGGCGCAGCCCTGTCCACGTATCTGAACCTGTAGGACCGTGGGCACATCTTGTACTTGCTGATAGCGGAGTAGGAGACATGCTCTTCAGCGAAGATCTGCTTGATAGCTGCCTGGTTCATGCCGCACCTCGTGAGCGATTGTACTCCTGCTGCGTCCGCCGATTCTCATCCAGCTCGGCGCCCAACTCCGTGATGAACGAGGACGCATCGGCGCGGGAAAGGGTCTCGGGGCTCAGGCCGAAGGTCTCCTGGCAACGTTGGCGGATTGCATCAGCGGAGAGTCCTAACGACCTCCCCATACCCCACAGAGCCCCCAGCTGTTTCGAGGTGACGCGGGAACCGTTGGCGTTGTTGGAGGGGCGGGGGACGAGGCGGGGTTCCTGGGATTGCGGTGGTTGCGACGGGCGCGAGGTTTTCGACGGTTGCGACGGGCGCGACGTTGCGCCTGTGTAGAGATGAAGGCCGAGCCCAAGGCGCATGGAACAGCGCTTGAGTGAATCTGAACTGGCACTCTTGAGATCCGAGGCAATGCTGAGAACCCTGTTATCATCTCGAGTGCGGGTAATCGAGCTTCCGCCGAATGCCGTCTTCGTCGTGCCGTCGATGGTGAGCTTGCCGAGTACGATGACCTCATCATCGAGAATCTTGTACTCCACAACCTCGAAATCCCAGGCTCCATTCTCGGACGCCTCGTTGAGGCGCCTCACATACTCCGCCGAAGGCACGAACCTCAGCGTTTTCCCATGGGCGCCTTTGCGGGTTTTGATGAGCGCATCCTCGAAAGGACGCTCCAGTTCTTCGCGGTTCATTTTGTTCTCCTTGTTGAAGGTTTTGATTGTTTGAACGGCGCACGGGGGCAGTGCGCGTGTTGGTTCACACGGGGGCGCGCGAACTATGGATTTACCGGGTAAACCGCGTGGTTAGCGGCTGGGAGCGAAATAGGCGACAAGAGGGGAAGACGGAAGGATGGTCGCCGATGACCGGTGCTATGAGATTCTCAACGTGTTCTTGTACCAAGGATGGGCGGGATTTTCGGAATGTGACGGGCTACAGGATCTCTTGCGGGTTTCGCGCGGGAGGTAGGGGTGAACGAGATCAACCCTGCAAATGGCGGGCTACTATTCGCTTTCTGTTCGATTCACACAGGAAAGGAGGATCGCTAACCGTTGCTTCTGTCGGCGCGTACTGCATGACACAACCGATGTTGCCGCAGGTTGGTATTTCCGCAATGTCAGGGGCTGCGGTATCGTAGCAGTCCTCGGCACCCAGAAGATGAAACATCTCGTGCCAAACTAAAAAGCGATCATGGCGATAGATAGCAGCGTATAGGCCGCTCGTGGCACCCCATTCGGCAGCGGGATTGTTTTCTATCATCAGGCTCGCAATCCGGGATTCTCTGGTGCAGAAGACAACGATTCTCGGAATTGGAAACTCCGATTCCCGCAGAATACTTGAGTAGAAGATGGACCCGATGTCTGATGCTGTTTGCGCCTTATCGAGCGCCTCAAAATACAACTCTGCGAGGCGCGAATCGAAGGGTTCTACATCGCATGTCAACTCCGGAACGAGGTTGTTCACAATCCCAGGAAAAAGCTGCAAGGCGATTTCATCTCTTTTTCGTTGTTCAGGCGACAAGGCGACGAACAGATATTTGAAATGGAGCGTTATCATGGAATTCGGCTATCTCTAATCTCATCATATAATATGATGCCTTCTGGAGGGGGGATTACTTCACAGAATACTTCATCGCAATCTTGCTACCAACCGTTCCCACTCTCCCCTCCGCACGCAGCTCCTTGAGATATTTGCCCATCCTGGCAGACGGTAGCTTGAACTTCTTGGCGACGGTGCCACACCCGCTGCCCGGGTTCTTCTTCAGGTGAGCGACAACAGCATCAAGGAGCGCGGCCTTGTCGGCGCGAGAGATGCGCTTGCCTTTCCGTTTCACGGGGGCTGCCTTTGCCTTGGGCTTGCGGCCAGGCTTCTTGCGCTTGTCACCTGCCTGGAGCGCGATCAACTCGGCCAGGGTTGCGCCCTTCACGGCCCCTGCGATTGTCAGGGCAAAGGCGGCAGCGGCGGTTTCAATCGTTTTTTCCAGAGTCGTTTTTGGCATTGGGAATCTCCTTGTGGGGATTCAGTGTAGTCAAGCTGCGGTTTGGTCTACCTCAAAAAGACGCAGCCTGGATTTTCGCAAACGTTTTACCCGGGGTTGTCGCCAGCAGCTTGCGACCGTCCTTGAACTTGACGATGAAAGTGACCTTCTTCTTACGCCCTCCAAGTAGAAGGCCAGCCAACATCCCGGCAGGGCCAAGGAGCACGGCACCTGCGACGCCCCAGCCCACTGTACCACCAATCTTCTTCACGTTTTCTTCCGTGGCCACCTCGACGAACTCGATCTCGGTGGCGCTAATGGTCTCTCCTTTCCTGCCGCTCTGCTCAGTGTACAACAGGAAGGTTCCGAGCATGAACGTGCTGCCATCGTTCTTGAGGAAATCGCCCGCCTGCACCTGGATGTTGCCCATCGTCTCCTCCTTGTCTTGGCTACGATACAAACGACCATTGCCGACCGTCAACCCGGCCTTCAAACTCAAGATGCAGTGGTAAGCTGATCGCGGCGGCCCAAAAGGATCAGCACACAGATCAGCACACGACACTTGACAACCGGCAGAGGCGGACACATGATCTGGATCTCGCGGGGCACGACATTGATACCCCATTTAACGAGTTGCGAAAGATGGCATCACGCCACACGCTTCTCGTCGGTCCGTTACGGACCGGAAGCACATGCGGTCATCGAGCCGCGAATTTTAAAACGCCCTCGCCATGTAACATGGCGGCTTCGGGGCTCTTTCTGCACCACCTAAGCGCAAAGCGCTATCGGTGTAGTTCGAGCAAAGGAGACCGTCATGCTAAAGAATCTCAACTGCAAGTCAATCTGCTTTCCGAATACGGAAGCGCCGCGGCTGTCGGCCGCCTCAAGGAGGGCGGCATGACAAAAAAAGAAAGGATCGATGCGGCCATTCGCAGTCTCCTCGTCACCGTTAGCCAGATAACTGGTAAGGATCCGGACAAGGTCCTTGAGGAGCTATCAGACGAAATCAAGCGGCTGCGGCATCAATTCAATGCTGCTCCTAGCTGGACACGTTCACCTCCGTGTACAATCTCGCGGCTCAAGCGCACCAGCTCTCTCCAAATACCGTACCGGCTGCGTGCAACCGTCATCTACCTGAGCGAACCGTTCATGGTTTATCTCCCCGTCGAAGGGGGCAACTTGGAGCCGACCCTCGTAGCCCACTGTCAATTGCGGGATACAATCGGTGATCAGGTCGAGACGGTCGCAATTACCAACGAGGCGCTGATACATGACATCCGTAGCGCCATGCACCAGCATGCGGAGCTAGAGTTCCTCGGGCAGTTGATCGCGGTACCGTCTATCGCGGGCACGTACCTGCTTCGGTTTTGCATTTTCGAGATGCGCACGGTCTCGACTACATTGCAGGTGGTCAACGCAACAACTTCCGAGATCCGTACTGCCAAGACGACCCTCCGCAAGCTCAAGAAGGCGGGTCAGACACCGCTGGCGCATATCCGTAGCCTCATTGTCGACGGACTTGAGATCGCGGCGCTGGAAGATCATCCCCTGCTCGCCCTCGCACTGGACTTCACCATCCTACAAGCTCTGTCTTCCGGCACGGTAGGTAATGCCTCCGGCAAACTCAACGGGCTCATCGTGGGCGCACCGGGTTCGGGCAAGAAGCTGCTCAACCTCTCTGCCCGAGTCGCCAACATCAACTTCCGAGAGGGACACCCCACAAAGCTAACGCCCGCAGGGCTCAGCGGAAGCACGCGACTCACGGGCGATGGTTTTATTAGCGATCCAGGGCTGCTTCCGCTTGCACATATGGGGGCTGTCAGTATCCAGGATGCGCACAGTATTCCACCACGTTCGAACGCGGGCATCTACGCCGCGTTGTCGATGGTGATGGAGGACGGGGTTGTGATGGATTCTACTGCGGCGAGGCGAACCTTCGAAGCCGAGACCTCCGTGCTTCTCGATCTCAATCGGCGTTCCGATCTTGGACGCCAGGTGAACGATACCCACGAGGACATCGGTATCCCCCTCAATGTCCTCTCCCGGTTTGACTCCGTTTTCGTTTTCCCTGCGGATGCCACCCGGCAGGCGGATGTCGCGCTCTCGCTGCACGCGAAACTGGGGTGTGACAATGGTACCCGCCGTCACCTCGACGACGAGGAGTGGGTCCGCGAGATCCGGGTTCTGGTCGCATACCTCCGCGACCACCTACAGCCCGAAACGTCTACTGTCGTTTTAACGGCTCGTGCGCTGCACGCCGACCTGATCCGCAACAATGAGGGGTGCCTCGCACTCTCCGATTTTCAAACGCGGCTGGCCAACTCCGTCTGGAAATTCGTCCGCGCGATCTGTCGGGGGTGGAACCGCAAGATTGCCGATGAGGAGGTCGTGCACGAGGCGTATCGTTTTCTCGCTCCGAAGATCGAGTTCCTGCGCTCGCTCGATCCGGCAATACGGGTCCCACGCTCCTGGACGCCCAAAACAAGGCGCGAGTGGGTGCAGGACACGTACGCCGGAGTCGAGACAACACCCGAGGAGGTCGCGGAGCGCTACCAGCGGAAGTCCGGGAGCAGTGTCGACCCGCGTACCATACGACGGTACCTAAAGGAGCTTGGCGCCACTCAGCCCAGGCGCGGCGTATTTCTGCTGCCCCCGGCGCGAGGAGCCGCGTAAGCCATTCTGTCATTTTGTCAAAATGACAAATTGACAACTGCCTTTCTTACCCCTTCTCTCGTAGTTGCGGCGGTCCTGCTAGCCCTCCCTCCTCTGTTCCGCTACTCTCCCACTATGCCACGCCGATCCCTGCGCAACCTCATCGAAGCCGCCATCGAATGTGCCACCGTGCGCCCGGCCGGAAACTGGTTCGATACGGCTATCCGCTGCCGGGCTCGTCCAAACCACAAACCCTGCGGTGGTCACATTGTCGTTCAGCGCCTCCCTGACAAAGTAATGTGGTTGTGTCCTGACTGCCAGGACGCAGGCTCCATCCATGAATGGGAAGGAAGCGACCATGACCTTACCGACTTCGCCGCCGACGATGCCTGCGAACCCCGCCTCGAGCTGTTGCTATCGCCTCAGGAGTTCGAGCTGCTCTGGTTCATCTATGATCTCAGGCTGGCATGCCCTCGTCTGCTGGCGGCTTGCACATACCGCAAGGGGCGTGTCGTGATGACCGGCTCCAAACAGGAGTTGGCCTGGTTGCTGGAGAGCATCGGCACAATGGAGACGCCGGTGCGCGGTGAGAAACGGCGGACGCTGGACGGGGTGGTAGAATACATGGCCGCGACTTTAGGGGAGAACTGAAGGGATGGCTGCGCTATCCAAAGTCTCCTGGCACGGGATCGTCACCTCTGCGCAACCGCGTATCCGTCTGACCCCAAACTCGTCGTCTCCGTTTGCCTCCCACCCGAATCGTTGCTAAGATCTTCCTGAGCTTTAACTGACAGCTCCGTCCGCGCCGTGGTCACACGGCTTGGTGGGATTCGCTACCCCGTGACGGGATGGGGCTGGCGGCTGAAGCTCTAAAAAATACACCTCCGGAACCTCGTTGCCGATACAGCAGGGTAGCCCCCTGTTTGTGCGGATTGGACGGGGCGGGTCTGCCGGAGGTGTACTCGCTGCCGTCCTTTTTCTTTTGGAGGGCGGACCTTGGGGAGGAACGCCATGAAAAATCTACTCACATTTATTTTCGCAGCCTTGTGGCTCGCTGCCTGCAGCGACGGCGGTTCGGATTCACAGACGGAAACGGAGAACACATCGGAGTTGTGCCAGGACGGGATCGACAACGACGGAGACAGCTTCACCGATTGTGACGATCAGGATTGCCAGCAATTCGTATTTTGTGGCGGGGATACGGATACCGATGGCGATACGGATGGGGATACGGACACGGACTCCGATACGGATACTGACACGGACAGCGACAGCGATACGGACTCGGATACCGATACGGATTCAGATACAGATACCGACACGGATACCGACACGGATACCGACACGGATACCGACACGGATACCGGTACGGATACTGATACTGAGTCTGACACCGACACGGATACCGACACAGACACCGACACGGACTGCACAACTGGAGTCTGCTGCAATACGTCGACCAACACATTCCGACCATCTACATATCCCTGCGACGTGACGACCGCATACGCATGTACGAGCACCGACTGTGGTGCTGATACTCTTGAACAGGACACGACACAGTATTGTAGTGGGGTAAGCACTCTCTGTATCGGAAGCACGGTTGTGGGCGCCTGGACGGTGGTAGACGACTGCGCCACCGATGCCATTTGCGAGTACGATACGACCGATTCCTGGTGTACTGATTGCCCTGTTGGATGCACGCTTGGGGCGTGCGACCCCGATTGTACTATGAATATTCTGGAGTCATTCGATACGGCAACGTTGCCCGTGGGATGGTCGGTCGAAAACTTCGACGGCGATCCTTACGGCTATACCTGGGTTTGGGATTGGAACGGCGCCAACAACACAACAGGCGGAACAGGCGGGTTCTGGTGGGTCAACGCAGCGTTCGCGGAAGCTTTCAATGATCGACTTATTACCGGCAGTTATATTAGTGGTGGCTGTCCACACGTCTGGTTGTCCTTCAACCACGACTTCGCCAACAATGATGTAGATGATTATGGGTTTGTGGAGATTTCGGTTGACGGCGCCAACTGGCTGACTGTGACTACCTTCAATACTTCCAGCAGTGGCGTTTATGTGGAGGACATCGCATCTTACTTCCCGGATTGGGGTTCTGTGTTCGAGATCCGGTTTCGCTACATCGGCTTCGATGATCTTTACTGGAAGATAGACGATTTCAGCCTGGTTGCCGCGCCCTGATGGGGGGAGCTGTACACCTGTTAGTTGAGAGGTTTTTGGGATGAATCCAACTGCAAATAATTCATTGCGGTCCCTACACGGACAAGTGTCCACGACAACTTCGATGACACGTACACGCCGGTCCCGGCGAGCTGTCCATAAAAGGAAGGATCATCCGACAAGGGACTCGGCGCCGCCCTTACTCCCGGTGTCAACGTGGCCAAAGAAGAAAGGAAAAGGAACATGGGCAAAGACGCAAAAGAAGAAGAGATCGTACTCGCCAGAATTTCGAAGAAGGATCAAAAGTACTTCGAGGACCAGGCCAAGAAGGTTAAGCCGGAGGACGAAGAGAAAGTAAAAACCAAATTCGGTGGGGCACTCGAGCGGCTTGAGAAACGGATGCGGAAAGCTCGCTACATCCCGGATTTCTTGTCGAACTTCGTCGCCAACATCAAGTTCCTCTACGAGATGCTCTGCGACGAGGGCTACACCATAGAATGGAAGACGAAGGCATGGATCATCTCCGCGCTCCTCTATTTCATCAGTCCCATCGACGTTATCCCTGACGCCATTCCGGTAGTCGGATACGCCGATGATGCGTTGTACGTGGCGTGGGTTCTCCACATTATTGACGACGAGATCCAAGCGTACAAGAAGTTCCTGGAAGATGCGAAATGAGCTTGCTCCATGTCAAATGGCCCATTGCGTTGTTAATCCGGCTCACCACAAACGACAAGAAACAGAAATAGGACGGCGCCCATCATCCCCACCCACCCCCGTCACACCAACCGACTTCCCCACGGATTCCGACTCTTACGGTGTCGACCCTGTAGCGCCGTTCGCCGGTGCCTACTCCTTAACGACAATCGCAACCGCCCCCGCATCTACCGCCTTTTTCATGATCCACGACTTCCGCATGATCTCTATCGCCTCCTCGGGAGTCTCCTTGTTCCGGCCAAAAACTACAGGAATCCAGTGCGGCTCCTCGAATGCTCGTTTCCCAGCAAGCGCCGCATAAGGGAGGTCAATTCCTCGTTCACCGCCGTACCAAAAAGGGCTCACGAAATTAGGAAACAGCTCGTGC
Source organism: Deltaproteobacteria bacterium (assembly GCA_030595125.1). Classification (GTDB taxonomy): domain Bacteria; phylum Myxococcota_A; class Polyangia; order JAAYKL01; family JAAYKL01; genus JAUVAN01. The sequence goes on along the minus strand of JAUVDV010000062.1, from coordinate 22,360 downwards.
TTTGCAATCATGTCGTCGATGAGGTCGATAAACTCCTCGCTCAGCTCCGCCCACGCAACGAGTGTCGGAGCCTTCGCGTGGCAGTATGACTTATCTCCCTTCGTCTCGATGTACGGGCTTGCCAACTTTTTGAGATCCACGAAGGTCTGAAACGGCTCCTTTTTGAAGCCGCCTATAATGGCCTGCCGCGCCTTGTCCATTGCCTCAGTGTTCAAGTTTGTCATTTTGATTCTCCTTCAAAAAACAACGAGGCCCGTATCGTCCCCCTGCTTCCTGTGTCGCTCCTGCGACTTGTAACGCGCCCCAAATTTTTTATTTAAACACTGGCGGCATACGAGCCCCTCGGCGCCGGGGACCACGCGCAAAACACGAACCCTGCGCCCACATCCGGGGCACAGAAAATCGATGATGAATCCATTTCCAATGTTAGTCCTTGAGCGCACCAGCTTTACGGTCACGATGCGTTCGTCCCGCAAAGAGATGTCAACTTCCTCGAGCTGCCGGAGCTTCCGACGCCCACCGACCGCCCGGCGGATGTCGTGGATATCGACCGCGCTGAAATCTTCGACGTACAGGCCGGTGTAACCCATCACCGTCCCTCCACCGACACGATGGCCTGGTTCGCCATGACGTTGATCGCCGGTGTTGCGGGGACGGCATCGAGGCGAGTGAGGCGATCTATTGTGGCAAGGAGCCGTTTACTGGCTCGTTCAACGGAACCCTCCATCGCCGCGAGTCGGTCCTGGTTATTTCGTCCCTTGAGGAACCTTTCGAGTTCGACGTTGGTAACGGCCTCTCGATATCTCAAGCTTGCGCGTACGATCTGTAACTCCCTGACGAGCAGGCGCCGCAGCGCGGCTCCGTTGCCTCCCTCTTTGTGCATCGCCGTCGCGGCCCGCAACATCGTCTGCATGCTTTTACCGCGGATCGAAACTGGAATGGTAAGCAACGCCACCTGGTCGAGAGGGTCGAAGCCTATGGTCTGAGGGCGCGGGCAATCGCGTGCCATCGATTGCTTTTGGGAATCACGGATCGGTTCTAGTTTTTCTTTTTTTTGTGACACTTGAAAATATACGGCGAGTGATCCGGATCGGAAAGCGCTGTTTTGAACTTTTTTTTCGACAGCAAAATACCGGTGAACAGTGAATTATTGTCACCAACCCGAGTGTCTTGTTCAGAGTTCCGTCGGCAACCTTGCTCACCTGAAGGGTGCAGCGGAGCCAACGGCGACCATCGCAATTCCGTATGCGTTTTTTGTATGATCAAGGTGTAATGGTGTTCGCCGGTGTTGCGGCGTTGGAACACAGCGTCCTGGGAAGAGTGGTTGGGCAGGCGTGGTGTCACGCCTGTAAGGAAGCAGGGTCGTTTTTGGCCATGCTTTTCTCTGTGGTGGGACTACCTGCTTGGAGGATTGTTACCCCGACCAGGCCCGGATGATTTTCCGGTAGTACTTGGCCCATTCGCAGGACGGACCCCGCCTTTGCCCATGCAGATGATTGTTTCTAGCGTTTTCATTTTTGGACTCCTTGTTGTTCCGTGGATGCGTGATTGCGTCCACAAAAAACAAGATTACAAAACCCTTAACTGCATCTCCACGACAGCGGTGGGCTCAGGTTTGTTTGGAAGATTTTCTTTTTATGGAATCCAGAATTCGATAATCGTCTGCGGGGTAGTTGTACCCGTATCGAGCGGCTTTCTTGCCGAGCTTCTTGTATCGCTCACGTATTTTTGCTGAAGGCACAGATTCAGGGCGTCCCTCATACTTCCCAGTGACCAATGCCCGTTCGATAAGCGCCAGCTTTTCAATATCGGCTCCCAATCTCTGTTCTTCAGGAATCTTCAGCAATGTATCTCTGGCCATCTCGTACTCTTGGGTTTCGATATAGCACTCTGCCGATTCCCTGAGAGCTATGGCGCCGTAATCAGAGTCTTCGACCAGTCCTTCCAGAATTCTGACAGCATTATCGAACTGCCCAGTTTCTTTGAACGCAGTTGCAACCAACAACAGGCTGGAAGGGTTAATTTCGCTCGGGTCCATTTTTGACAACTCCAAAACAACAGGGGCTGGATTACCGCTGATAATGGATAGCAGAAAACTGAAATCAAGCTGGGAGGCTTTTTGATTGTGGAAGAATTTCTGAGTAGCAAGTACATATATTGATCTGCCGACACGTGTCCCTTCGTCTTCATTTCCCTTTCTTCGCAGAAACAGCTCTTCTTCAACCGGAGGAGACTCCGGTCCTTCCACAAAAAGCCGAGCCAATCTAACCTCATCGGCAGTGGGTGAAGGGGGTGATTCAAAAAAGAGTAACCACAAATCTTCTTCTTCGGTTTTCTCCAGAGTCTCATAGATGTAGAGAAGAACGCGGTAAAGGCTTGGCCAATGCTTGGCCATCCGGTTTTCTGAAATCCACCTCATGAATTTTGCACGCCGGTAATGCCCGGCAAGGAACGTGAATTTTTCATCGTCAGGTAACGACAGCTCCCGTGTTTGGAGTTCCCGTCGTAGACTCTGTCCAAACCCGGATTGCATGAGGTCGCCCGCGAGTGCCCTCTGGAGGTTTCGGTACTCCGACTTGCGGAAATCTTCTGGGTTCAACTGCTCCAGTTCTTTCACCAACTCTTCTGCCGGGTGAGCAATTTCCTTTCTTGATGAGGGAAAAGTCAGGCTGTGAATATTAACCCCATGTAAACGCATCATGGTTGCCGTAATTGCCACAACCGATAGCATTAGGATCTGAAACAATAGCTGGCTAAAGTCGCCAGGAGAGTCTCTGATACTGTTTAGCACACCAACGATAGCATCATATCTGATGGCAAAACCGTGGAGACGCATCGCCCCAACTACGCGGTTCACCGCCGGGTCTTCCCCCCATGGGCACTCAATCCCATCGACAAGTAGGTCGTACAATTGCGTGAACGCCTCGATGCGCAAGTACTCCATGACGTGTTCGTTGCGAGACCAGATGGCTCGCTTTTTATTGTTGGATGGGCCTCTGAGGACTGACGCTTCGAGGTTCGCGGCTTCGACGAGCTGGATAATTAGCTCGGATGAGAGAGGAAAGTTGTTTCTGGTTTTCGATTTGGGCGCAGGCACTGTCTCGCCTCCTTAGCCTTTTTGACGTGCGCGGTGCCCTGATATTTATCGTGTAGAAACTTGGAACCCGTATGGTGCCCTGAGCGTCTTGGACAATGTTACCGGCGAACAGTGTAACTCCTTTCCCATTTCCGGCGCCTTGGACGTTGTTACACCGTCACGCCGGCGGACATCGTCACCGGCGAACAGCGTATCGGGATGGGGGCGTGTAGAGAGAGGTGAGATCTTGGGGTGGGGATCAGTGGCTCCCACCGTGTTTTGAACGTTACAGTAAGGGGGTTTGGCGAGGGGCGGCAGTGTTGCGCCGGTGTTGAGGGTGACGGGAGCGACGTCCTACTTCCCTTTCTTCTTCTTACCAACGCGCTTACGCCGTAGTGCCTGTGCCTTCTTCTTTTCGGCGGATTTTCTTTTGGTCACGGTATTCTTGCACTTCCTCGAACAGTATTTGGCGTTCGAACGCACACTGATGGTGAAGTTGCCACACCCCCGCCGCGCGCACTCGTAGGGATATATACCCTCGTTAGTGAGGTCGAGGGTGACCATCATTGCCAGTACCCCTAACAGCGACCGCGAGGGCCAGTTCATCATGCACTGACCGTTAAGATCCATGTCGAAACCTACCGACACCGCCGACAACAGTGCCTGTAGATCCGTACGGGCATCGTACCGCAGCGTGTCGGGCACCATCGCCTTCACGTCCTCTATTGACTGCCTGAATTCCTTTGAGGAAAAACGCTGCGCTATCTGGTCGAACCAGCCACCGAGTTTCTCTTTGCCCGCTGCGGCGGCCCGCAGCTTGATTACCTCCTCGATGGCCTTTTTGAAATCGTGGGCCGCGATTAGGAACTCGTCCACGGGCTCGCAGTAGAGCCTCCAGAATTCATCCGACGTTGGTGGCGGATATTGGTAGCTTTCCCGAGCAGACGCCGGGATTGTGGGAAAGTAGTCGGCCCACGTCCTTATCAGGGGCTCCTGCTCGGACTGACCGTGACCAAACAGGGGAGAAATAATCGCTGAGGGTTTTACGCACCTGATCTTCCTGTGTTTCTTTTTATTGATAGAGCGTGCCTCGTACCACTCGCCGCCGTCCCATGAGTAGCTGCGCTGCCCGGTTGATGCGTTGCCGCTCTCGGCCGCGAAGGTGACGGATCGAGTGCGGTGGAGCAGCAGGCCGAGCAGACCATACTCGGCGCACCAGTCGAGCAGCTCCTTGTTCCTGCGCCGCAGCAAGGTAGGCGTGAACCTCGCCCGGCTCCTGTCAAATTTGGCCCCGACCATGTTGATTAGTTTTACCCAAGCTCGTTCAGGACCCTCCGTGGCCGGGCGCATCCACAGTTTCCAAGGGTCGTACTGTACCAATTCAGCGTTGCGGGCTGGGCCGATATAGCCGTCGGCGCTGATCCGGTATTTGGAAAACTTCCACCAATGTCCACCGGGCCTGATTAACACACGCTCTTTCGTCTTCAGGTTCACAGAATCGCCTTTACGATGTATTTCACCCTATAAACCACCTCTTAAGGGTGAGGTTTTTCATGTAACAGGAAAGGCAGGAATTTGCAAATGGACAAAGGAGGACATAATGGAACCGACGCTAAAACTACTCACCGCAGACCAAACCGCCCGCCAGCTCATGCTTTCGCGGTCGGCCGTCTACTCGATGATCGCCCGCAGAGAGCTGCCGAGTATCCGCCTCGGCAAGAGCATCCGCGTACCCGCTACAGCCCTGGCCGACTGGCTTGAAGAACGGATGGTCCACCCTAAGAAGGAAGATGATAATCATAGGGAGCGGCGATGAGTGCTCCAGCTGTTTCAACCGGCGCAGCGGCAAAGGTGCTCGCACCTACGACACCGTTCCCTAAGTGGGTCGGTGGCAAACAGCGCATTGTTAATGTTCTGCTCCAACACGCTCCGGCGACGTTCAACAACTACTGGGAGGGTCTGTGTGGATCGGCAGCGCTCTATTTCGCCTTGCTCAACAGCGGTCACCTTGACAGGAAGCAAACCACCCTTGCTGACCTGTGCCCCGAGTTGATTATCACCTATCAGGCCATTCGCGATGATGTCGAGGCCGTGATTGCCAACCTGAGCACACACATCAACGAGGAGCATCATTTCTACAGGATCAGAGCCCTCGATCCGCAACTGCTCCCCCCGTCTGAGTGCGCCGCCCGGATGATATTTCTCCATCAGACTTGCCAGCGCGGCCTGTACCGGGTGAACCAGAATGACAAATTCAACGCTTCGTTTGGCAAGCGTCAACACGTCACCATCTGCGACCCAGAGAATCTGCGCCAAGTGTCGCAATCTCTACAGGGTACCGTGCTCCAATGCGGCTGCTTCTCGACGGTGCTCCAGCAGGCACAAAAAGGCGATTTGGTTTATTTGGATCCTCCCTATGTTGATGCCCCCGGGAAGTCGAAGAGTTTCGCAGCCTATACAGCTAAAGGTTTCGGCCAGAACGACCATGAGCTGATCGCGTCGACTTTTGAGGAGCTGGCCAGGCGGGGGGTTCTTGTAATGGCCTCCAACCGTGACACCCCGTGGGTCCGGCATCGTTATAGCGCCTTCCGGCAAATCCCAGTGGCCGTCGTGCACAAGACCAGCACCGACCGCACGCCAGTAGGCGAGCTGATCATAGTGAGCTACTAGACGTGGTTGCTAGAGACCATACACAGACGATGCCGCCAGACATCCTGGCCCCGCTGGCCATCGTGGAACAGCTTGCTAATCCTGACCCGCGCACTTTCTTCAGGACATTCACAGCCCGGCCAACCATTACAGCTCTCGGCCTGCTCGGCCTCGTCGACCCCAAGCACCCAGAGAAGGAAGTAACTGTACCGGCGACGCGCATTCTGGAGATTACTCATGCCGCCCAGGACATCGAGAATAGGTTGTCCGGGAAGTCCGGGTTTCACTCAAAACACTTTGCGGACGTCGGCGATGCCATGGTGGCTCTCTACACCACCGAGTTACAGGTACGGACGGTCCGGCATCGGCGCAAAGGCAAGCGGAGCAAGGGCATAAAGGAAACCGAATATCGTTGGATACACTTCCTCGATACCTTCAAGTACGTCTATGTTACCGGCTCAGGAACCGAGGAAAACCTCGACCTGCTCCCCGATATAGCAAAGGTCAACATCTCAAAATCCGGAGATCGGGCGGTCTACAAACTGCGTGACGGGCGGCGCCCAACGAGGATTGGCTTCCGGCTAAATACTGAACTGGCGATGGAGCTCACCCGACGTGGCCAGCGAACAACGTTCTACGGGGCAGTGTTTGAGCTGCTGCGAAAACTCGCCGATAACCCCGGCGCGATCCGGACGGCGTTGTGGGTTATTGCCCATCGTGACCTCTTAATCAAAACCAACAGGACCTGGCTGTGGGAGCATCTTATCGCCGGTGTTGGCAACAGGACTCGCGCAGAGAGGGAAGCGAGGGTATCCGCCGTCCTGGAGAAGCTCCAGAGGAATGGCGTCATCACCGGCGCCACAACCCAGAAATATGCCGAAGCCTCAAGGAAAGAGGGAAACTATCTGATCCTCCAAAAAGCGGAGAGCTGGCACGTACCCTCGAGCCAGGAGGGGGGGAAGTAATGTTATATCGGGAACCGATTACGCCCCCCTTTGAGAAATATTACGCCCCCCTAGGAGAAAAATTACGCCCCCCTTTGGGAGCAGCCCCTTCCTATCTATCCGTTTTTAAACAGTTTTACGACGCAAATGTGTTAGCTTTCTTTATATATCTTCTGATATACGGGGCCTCACCTGACGGTGGCCCCGATTATCAGAGCAGATTGCCCGGACCAGAATCTCAACTTGCCCCCTCAGAGCACTGGCACAACCTTTATCTAAGATTCCCCGCCCGGCCCTCCGTGCCCCGATTTTCAAACCCGGCTTCCGCCCGCGCCCAGCACAAGATGGAGGAATCCAGATGACCGACCGCACGCTCATCGAGCAGATCCTCAACGCGCCGGAGAACAACATCATCGCCGTCGCCACCGATCTCGGCATGAACGTTCCCAGCACCGGCACCATGGCCTGCATCTTCCCCGAGGAGCACCGGCGCGGTGACCAAGTGCCATCAATGCGTTTCGACGAGGAACGTCGCAAGGTCAAGTGCTGGTCTTGCGGCAAGGTAGACTGGGATACTATTGCGTTGGTCAGGCACCTGCGTAGCTGCTCGTTCCTGGAGGCTCAGCAGTGGCTCGCCGATAGGGCGGGGGTTGACGTGCCGGTGCGGTCGGCGGCATCGCCCGCCTACGACAAGAAACACCCTCACGCCAGCCGCAACTATGGTGTGCTCACGTCCTTCGCCCAAGCGGCTGAGGCAACGATTGACGAGGGCGGCCTTGAGTACCTGGCCGCGCGCGGTGTCTCCGCCGAGACAATCAAGAAAATGCGCCTTGGATATGTCAATGACTACGAACGTGTCTGCGCTGCCATCGCCAAAAAACATCCAAGTCTCTCTCTCAAGGACGCGGGTATCACGAGCTTCTACCCATTTGCGAAAGAGGGAGTGCCATTCGTCACGATCCCCTACATCGGGGTTACGGGAAAAAAAGATGGGAAGCCTTCGTGGAAATGTGTCTGTATTAAAGCTCGTCGGCTCGCTGATGGTTCTCCAAAGTATATCGCCACCGCCACCCAAATCCCCATCCTCTACAACGCTCACCTCCTGAACCAGCATGAAGAAATCTTCATCTGCGAAGGCGAGATTGACTGCTTGACCTTGCTCAGCCACGGCTTTCCCGCGGTTGGCATTCCGGGCGCCAGTGGGTTCAAGGAAGTGTGGGCAAAGCATTTCCAGGGCAAGACCGTCAAGATCGTGATGGATCCCGACCGGAAGGGGCGGCAGGCCGCGCGCGACATTCGCCGGAAGCTGAGCGGAATCGCGAGCAAAATCAAGGTCATCAACCTACCGGCCGGAACCGACGTCAACGCACTATTTCGCAACGGAGCTGATCATGGGTGAGGGAACCAACTGTTGGGCATGCAAAATGCCTATCGACAATGAAGGCCAGCGATGCGACCGCTGCGGGAGCGGAATCATCTGCCCTTCGTGTGGCAAGTGTACTTGTGACTACGTTACGGACGAGGAGTCTGTAGCGAAGAAGGAGAGCCCACGCACCACGTTCCAGCGGCTGGTGGACGAGGCCGAGGAGGTCAAGATCACCGAGGAGGCGGACCCCGAGCCTATCGAACGGGAACTGCTCGCCGCGGTGATACAGGAATCGGGTTGCGCCGGTGCTGCTGCGCCGGATTTGGTACTTGACGGTCTGGAACCCGACCAGTTCCGGACCGCCGCGATCCGGGACCTTGCCAAGATCATCTTCCCTTATGCGAGGAAGCGCGGGGTCATCAACTCTACGGTCATCCGCGGTTTGTTGCCCGAGGGGCGCCTGCGGGACTTGGCGCTGGAGTTGACTGGGGACGTCTACGACGCGGCGGCATTCTCTACCTACGTTGAGGTGGTCCGAAAGAACTCGCATATAGCGAAGGCGCTGGAGGTAATGGCCCCGGCTGCGCAGCAGTTACTAGCCGGTGCTGACGGTGTGCCTTCGCTGGCCGTCGCTCTCAGCAGAGCGCAGGAGGGTTTGATCACGGTTTCTGGCGGAGAGCTCCTTGGCGATTCCGAATACCATCAATTGCCCAGCTTTTGTATTGCTCTGGAAAGACGCCAGCAGGAGAGGGAATTCGTAGGGTATGACACCGGCTTCACTCATCTCAATCGTGTAATCAACGGGTTATGCCCTGGGGTCTTGATGATGCTCGCCGGACCCCCTGGTGGTGGGAAAACTACACTTGGCAAACAGCTCCACTACTCCGTGGGAAAGTTGAGCGGCGCTCTCGCCATTTTCATCGCGTTCGAGCAGTCCGCTGACGAGCTTCGGATCAAAACGCTCGCCCAGATCAGCGGTGTTGATCATCGAAGCATCATGCGCGGCAAGCACTCCACTGACACCGAAGCTTGGCACAAGGTGCAGACTGCCACTGCAGAAATCATGAGGAGCGCGGAGAAGAGCTATATCGTCGAGGCGGATGCCAGCGTCACCATCGACCGCATACAGGTTATCGCTGAGGCCGCCATGGCTCACCACGGCACCAACCAGTGTGTGCTAATCATCGATTACCTGCAGATCATCCCATCCTCGGACCTCATGTCGAAAATGAGTGTTTACGATAAAGTCAGCTTTCACTGTTCGGAGCTAAAAAGGCTGGCGCGGAAGCTGAAGATATCCATCGTCGCAATCTCCTCGGAGTCCCGAAACAACTACAACAAGAAGACGCTCGGCGTGTTCAAGGAGTCGGGTGAAATCGAGTACGGAGCTGATGTCGCCGCGGTACTACACATCGACAAGACCCGAACTGGAGAGCTGGTCGAGTCCGGCAAGGACGCGCGGGCTGTCGACCTCCTCATCGTAAAGAATCGCAACGGCGAGAACGCTCAGATCGGGTTCAACTTCTACCCCAAACTCTGCCAGTTCGCCGAGTACGATTACAAGCACGTGGAATACCACGAGGGTTTGGAAAATGATGGTTGAAAGAAACATCTTGGACGTGCTCCTCGACTCGGAGCGCGAGCGACTCGCCGACGGCGATAATCCAGCCAAGGCCGAGCTCCGGCGCCTCGAGGAGCAGATTGCGAAACTTCAGGCAGAGGCTCCCGCCGTCGAGAACACAAAAACCGACTTCAAGTTCAGGTTCGTTCACACAGAGGAACAACTCGCCGAGATGGAAACAGACCTCGGTGGCCATAAGGTCCTGACCATCGACCTGGAGACTACCGGCGTCAATGTGTACCAAGACAAGATCGTTGGTGTTGGCCTCTGCTCCTCCGGGGAGTACGGCTATTACATCCCGGTCGGCCACGATGGTGCGTCGGCGCAACTCGAAATCAGTGCGGTGATGCCGGTGCTCAAGGGATTATTTACCGGGAAGAAAATCGTCGCCCACAACGCGAAGTTCGAATACCAGCTTTTCCGGCGCTACGACATCACGCTCGATATCGGCTTCGACCCGATGATTGCGCACCAGCTCATTGACGAGATCGGGCAAGCCAAACTGAAGGTCATCGCACCCATAATACTTGACGTCGCCGACTGGAGCCTCAACCTCGAACACCGTCCGGCCAATAAACGCGCCATCCGGGAAGTAGGAATCTACTGCATCCGTGATTGCCTCTACACTCACCAGCTCTACGAGAAGCTGGAACCGATGATGCGGCGGGACTACTCATTCGTTTTCTACGAGGTCGAGTTGCCCTTGATTCCCGTCGTTGCTGAGATGGAACTGGCTGGCGTCCCTATCGATGAAGGATACATCGATAATCTCAAGAGCCTTATCCCGGCGAGGCTCGCCGAATTGACGGCCAAGATATACGAGGATGCGGGCAAGGAATTCAATATCAATTCGAGTAAGCAGTTGGGAGATGTGCTCTATCAGGACCTTGGGCTGCCTGTGCTGGAAGTGACCGACAAGGAACAACCTAAAACTGATAAAAAGACGCTCTCCAAGCTCAAGGGCGAACACGAAATCATCGAGAGGCTCCTCGGGTACAGCTCCTACGAAAAAATCCGCAGCAGCTATCTCGAACCCGACATCAACACGGAGACGGGGCGGATACACCGTTCATATTTTCAGATCGGAGCTGTGACCGGTCGGATGACGGGCTCAGGAGCCTTTCACGCGATGACAATGCCTAAAGACAGCTCAATGCCCCTGTCAGTACGGAAGGCTGTAGGCGGCTTGTCTGGCTTCTCTGTGGTGTGTGCCGATTACTCCAGCCAGGAACCAAGAATCACTGCCGCCTACTCCAACGATGAGCGCCTACAGAAAGCATTCGATGATGAAATGAAGATCCACGGTTTCATCGCTGTGATGATGTTCGGCCTCGAAGACCACCCTAATGAAATTAAAGCTAAGCATCCTGAAAAGTACGAAATAGGCAAGGCCATCGGCCTCGGTGTGACTTACGGAAAGACCAAATGGGGTGTGGCCCGGGACTTCACTGAACAACTCGGGCGGCAGGTCACACAAGATGAGGGTCAGGAGTTCATCGATACCTATTTTTCAACGTTTCCCAAGGTGAAGGTGTGGCTCGAAAATGTGGTGAAGGGTACGCGCAAGCGCGGATACGCAGAAGACATGGTCGGAAGACGCCGCCGCTTCCCTGTCCTGAAACAGAAACTCAGAAAGGATGACAAAGAGCTGTGGAAAAAACAGGCCAAGTCCGAACGTGAGGCCAAGAATTTCATGGTTCAAGGGCTCGCCGTTACGCAAACGAAACGGGCGATGATCCGCTGCCACACGGAACTGCGGGAACACCACCCTCAAGTGCAGATTGTTGCCGCCCGTCATGATGAGATTGTTTTCCTTGTCCCCGATGATGAACTCAACGCTGTCTGTGCGCTCATCAAGAGCGCCATGGAAAACGATATGGAACTATCCGCCAAGGGTTTGAATGTGCCTGCGGAGGTGGAAATCACGTACGGGCCGAACTGGGGCGCCACGGCGCAGCGGTTGTGGGTGCCACATGACAGCGAGGAGAGTAAGAGAAAGAAAAAGTAAACCGCGCATCAGACCGACACCGCAATCCCTGACCGCCGGACACGCACACCGGCGACATGGGTGGGGGTTTTAAAAGAAAGGAGACCCGCACAAAAACAAAACCGTAGATATGAAATGCGATGGTTATCGACACCGCAACTCAGGCCGCCGCTTTCGCATGAGCGGCAAATGGCTGAGACCCAAACAGGGAGAGATACTCTCCCAAAAAGCGCCAGTTACTGACGCTAACTACCGGCACTTTTTGTGTCGTGAACAATCCTTTGTAGATTGTTCAAATACGCCGACGCGATTTGCAACCGCTCTCGCAATTGGGAGTCGGCACGGGGTTGGTAGGGGTTTTGAGAGCACCTAAATGGTGCGGAAAATGGAAGAGAAGAAAAGGCGACGAAAAAAGACGAAGAATGAGCACCCCCCCCGTGGCCCATGGCTCACTGTGAGGCAGGCGGCGGAGTACCTGTCCCTTTCAGAACAGGCCATCCGCGATCTTGAGTATAGCGGCAGTCTTCCCGGTCACCGCTTCGGCGCCAGTTTGAGGTTTAGCCAGACCGAACTGGATGAGCAGCTTTCCAAGCATCGCAGAGCGACCGCATCCGAACTCGCAAACGGTACTCTCGAGATCCCTCCTGGCCCACTCGGTCCGTTGATGAGTCAGGGGGAGACAGCGGAGTACCTCGCCCTGCCTTCCATCAAAGCCCTGGAGCACCGCCTGCGGCGCGGCCAGATACCCGCTTACCGTCTCGGTGGCCAGTGGCGATTCCGTGCAGTCGAACTCGACGCTGCGCTTATCGGCGAACCTCGATGCTTGACGCGGGATCCCGGTAGAGGCACTTTTGATCACGACGCCCGTTTGCCGAGGAAGGAGGTTGAGTGATGGGCGTCAAAAAGTACAGGAAGGGACAGAAGCAATTCTGGCGCATTGACACCTGGATCACTTTTCCTAACGGAAAACGGAAACGATTTAAAAAGGCGGGGATACCGAGCAAGGAAATGGCCGTAGCTCTTGAAATGAAGGTGCAGACGGAGGCTTTCGAAGGTCGCTTCTTCGACCGTACGACGGAAAGCACTCTCACCGTTCCCAAGGCATGGGAGAACTACAAGCCCGTGAGTAACCGTCATCGGTCGAGCAACACCGAGGCGAATATTGCGAGGACCCTTATCCGCCACCTGGGTTCTGAACCTGTGATGCAGTTAACGGTCGGATCCGTAGACCAGTACAGGAGCCGACGATTCCGGGAGACTACTCGAACAGGTGAGGCACCCGCTCCTGCAACCCTCGACCGCGAAGTAGAGATGCTCAAGCGCATTCTGAACTATGCCACCGCGTGTGGACACATCCCACACAATCCTCTGACCGCAGTAAAGTTTCTCAGAGTCCCCAACACACGCCGTACAGTGGTGTACGAGGGGGACTTCGAAAAGCTGTACGAACATGCCGACGACTGGTTCAGACCAATCTTGGTCGTAGCCTACGAGACCGGCATGCGACGCGAGGAAATCCTCGACCTGCGATGGGAACAGGTTTCGCTCCGCGAGGGTGTCATTCGACTTGCTGCTCAGGACACAAAAACTCAGCAACCTCGAACAATCATCATGACCGACCGTGTGATGAAAGCGATTCAGTCACAACCCCGCCCTCTGTCTGGCGGACACGTTTTCATCAATCCGAGGACGAAAAAAAGGTGGAACGAAATCCGTCTTATGATGAGGAGAACGGCCAAGGCTGCAAAAATCAAGGGACTCTGGTTCCACGACCTGAGACGCAGCTTCGTCACGAACGCAAGAAGACGTGGCATCCCTGAGTCAGTGGTAATGCAGATGAGCGGCCACAAGACGCGAGAGGTCTTCGCCCGCTACAACATCATAGGTGAGCAGGACCTCCGTGAGGCACAAGAAATCTTCCAGGCTGGTCGGGAAAAAGAGCTGTCCGAACTCAAGAAGGCAGGGGGCGACGGTGAAAACTAGAACCCCACCTTCTCGAAACTTGGTCCCATTTTGGTACCATTCTGAATTTTGCAGCGTACAACGAAAGAAGCCTCACCGGCTAAACACCGATGAGGCTTCAGGTTTTTAGTAGCGGGGACCGGATTTGAACCGATGACCTTCGGGTTATGAGCCCGACGAGCTACCAGACTGCTCCACCCCGCACCAATGTCAGGTCTTATAGGAAGGGGAATTGGGCTAGTCAACCTTTTGGTGTCGATTTTACCCTGGCTCGTTTTGCTGGTGTGACGTGATCTCTTTTAAGTCGATACAGCTCTCTGGAAGTCAACTCCCTGTACTTGCCGATGGGAACTCCCTCGATGGTGATGCCGGCGAACGAAATTCGTTTCAGTTTGCTGACGAGCATCCCGCTCGCCTCTGCCATGCGGCGTATCTGGCGGTTCCGACCTTCCTTGATTGTTATCCGCACCCAGGTGTATCCGTCGGTCTCCTCAAAACGGAAAACCTCGGTGGCCGGTCGCGTGATATCCCCGTCATCCAGCTTGACGCCCTTGCGCCAGCTGTTCAAGATCTGCTCGCTCACCTTACCGTGCAACTTGACGAGATATGTCTTCTCCACTCCAAACTTGGGGTGAGTGAGCGCGTAGGCGAGCTCCCCGTCGTTGGTCATCAGCAGGGCTCCGGAGGTGCCGTAGTCCAGCCTCCCCACCGGAAACAGCCGCGCCTTGACCTTCCCGACCAGATCCACGACCGTCTCCCGACCTTCGGGATCGCTCGCCGTGCTCACGACACCACGCGGCTTGTTGAGGAGCAGTACAACCGCGCCCTCGCCGGAGATGATCTTGCCGTCTACCTCGATACGATCCCTGCCCGGATCCACCTTGGTTCCGAGCTCGGTCACGATGGATCCGTTCACGCGAACGCGCCCCTCGACGATGATCTCCTCCGATTTCCGTCTCGACGCCACGCCCGCAGCCGCGAGCACTTTTTGCAACCTCTGTAAGTCTGTCATCTGAATTGTCCTGGGGGAGGGTTGAGCAGAAAATTACTAGCCGTAGGGTTTTTCCTCGCTGTCATCTTTTTTCTCTCCCTCTTCTCCCTCTCCCTTTTCTCCCTCTCCCTCTTCTTCCTGCGCCGCTTCTTCCTCTTCTTCTTCAACTGGTTCGTCCCGATTCCAGTTGTCGGCACGCCCGTCCCCGTCAGTATCCATCCCCACACGGATCAGCTTGCCGCCCTCGTAATACTCCCAATAATCGATCCGTCCGTCCCCATCCGTATCTCCCTCGAGCCGTTGGGGAAGCGCATCTTTCAGGAACCTCACACGATCGATCTGCCCGTCGGAATTGGTGTCGAGCTCCTGCTTGATGACCTTGCCGGCCACGTAAGTGGTTACAATGTCGATCACGCCGTCGTAATCCAGGTCTACTTCGTCCCGTTTGGGCAATCCGTTCTCGTCGAAGAACACGAAAATGTCCTTGAGCCCGTCAAAATTGAGATCGGCCTCCCTGCAAGCGATGACCTCCCCATCCGAAGTCGGCGCGTAGACCTTTCGAACATCGGCAACCTTGTCCTGGTTTAAATCTACCATCACCTCGCGCTTGCCATCCGCGTCGCATCTGGAGTTTGCATCGATACGCCCGAGTGACCCGCCCTTTTCCCCCTTCACACCAGACGTGCCCTTGCCCGCCTTTGATCCACCACATCCAACAGCAAAGAGCGCCACCATAGCAACGATAACGAATCTCATCATTTTCTATTTCCCCTTCAAGAGGTATTTACCCCATCCCGGCCTTCCCCTGCGAGGGGAAGGGGAAGTTGTTGGAAACCCGCTTTCAAGTAATGACTGGTTTACCACTATATGGCAAACGCGCACCAAAATCATCGCCTCTTCGATTTTTGAGCCAACTTCTCGGGGGAAGGACCACGCCCCTCCACGTCCTGCAAAGAAACGCGGGCGGTGAGCGCCCCGAATACAACCCTGAGATCCCCTTTTTCCTCTACGTTCTGGACAATTCCAAATTGCCCCTTGAGGAACCCTTTTTGGACAATGACACCATCCCCGACCTGAATTTCCGCTTTTCGTTGCACGGACACCTTCGATACCGGCGCGCTAACAGGACCGGACTCACGAGGTGGCTTAGCTCCTCCCCCACCGGATCTTTCTCCCTTCGCGCGTCGCTCTGCCGGCCTGTCTGTCTTTTCGGGTTTCGGATCTTGTGGACTCTCGACGACCTTTGCCTGTACTTCGACCGCAGCAGGGGCGGTCTCTTTTGGGACCGGGGCAGCTCTTTCCCCGTCGCCCTTACTCTCCTTTGCAACCTGCGCGGCAGCCCTTTGTGCCTGGACTTTCCGAAAAGCCCGCTCCCTCTCACGCCACGCCTGATCGTCGCGAGTTCGTTCCTCCGCTTCCCTGCGCAGTCGGACGCGCTCCTCCTCCTCTTCCCGCCTTCTTTCCTCGCGCTCAACCCGCTCACGATCATGCTGCTCCTGGGTGACTATTTTCTCCTGTTTTCGCCTGGCAACAATGCTGTCCACGGAGATAGCGTCATTCGACGGCGCCCAGGCCACGAAACGATACACCGCAATCAACGATGTGAAATACTCCACAATCCTGTCGACGATCCCGCCGACCAACTCCATGGCTGCGTCTCGCTTCAACATGAACCCCAGAAAGAGCCAGCCCTTCTCCTTCTCGAACTCCTGGACCAATTCCCCTACCTGTTCCGAGCTGAGTTCTCTCAAGGAAACACTGTCGGCACCCACAGCACCAATCTCGAAATCCTCCGGGAGGTTTCCCCTGATCTCGTCGAATTGCGCGCGAGACGCATCATCATTGAGCAGAGCCGCCAGGTTCTTGCGATCCACCCAGGCCTCGTGATGCAACCGTATCCCAACCTCAATCTGTTCATGGTTGACGGAAACCCCCAAAAACACGTGCCGGTACAGCGGCGTTGGATCCGTCAACGTGTCAGCCAGGGTACGCTCGGTATCGATAATCTCGGCAAGCTTCTTGCGGGCTTCTTCATCACGAGAAAAGAAGAGCCACTGGGTATCGACCTTCTTTTTATTCCACAAGGAAGGATGGTCGTCCGACAGGTGCATTGTCAGGGACAGGCCGTACGCCCGGAAATCCTCGAACAGCCTTTTGCCGATGAAATCGAGTTTTTCCTTTACCTTGCGACGGGGCAGCGTGAATACATTGCTGCTCCATTTTTCGGGAAGGTATGCATCGAAATCTTCAGCTGAAAATCCGTCGAACATCTTTTCGCTTGCCAATGGAAACCGTCGCTATCCTGCCGTGTAGGCAAAGGAGCAAGAGCTATTTTTCCTTGTCCTTGTCCTTGCCCTTGTCCTTGTCCTTGTCCTTGTCCTTGGTACCCTTGGTGCCCTTGGTGCCCTTGGTGCCCTTGACGCCCTTGGCGCCCTTGGCGTCCTTGCCGCCGGCCGGGGCCGGAGCCTTCTTCTTGCCCTTGCCCTTACCCTTGGAACCCTTCTTCTTGATCTTGGTTTCCTTGGCAGCGACCTCCTTGACATACGCTTCGGCTGCCTCGATGGCCTTGACGCGGCTCCTCGCCTTCTTCAACTTTGCGCCCAGGTTCCGAAGTACAGTGTCTTTCTGCGCGCCCTTCTCGTCGAGTCCCTTCTCGGCGATGGCTGCTTTTCGAACTTCGTAGACTGCCCTGGCCTTCTCGTATTGCTTCGCTCTTACTTCACGATCTTCCGAGCCCATTTTGATTTGCTCCTCCACGTTGAAACACATAAATTCAAAGCTGCTTTTCTCAAGCAGGGCACTTTCTCACATGCGCGCTTCTAGGGCAAGCCTCCGGTTTTTACCATTTTCACATTGTGTGTTCGTCATATGAACTTATAATTGAAGAGCAGGGTTCAACAAGGGCGAACCCCTTTGCAGGCTTTCGATTGGAGTGTACCGGGGCATGATCGGTCTTGAACTGAGACATGAGCTGAGGCTGTCACAGCAGCTGGTGATGACCCCGCAGCTTCAACAGGCCATAAAGCTTCTGCAGCTGTCCCGAATCGAACTCGTCGACATGGTCCGTCAGGAGATGGAGGAGAACCCCGTACTCGAAGAAAATGCGGAGCCCGTGGAGCGCACCGCCCCCGAAACCACTACCGACGACGCTCCCGAACCCCCTCCCCCTGAACCCACTGTCCAGGTGACTTCCGAGCCCACCGAGCCCGAAACCATCGCCGGATCGCGCGAGATCGACTGGGAGAAGTATCTGGAGAATCACGCAAACCAGCTCCCCATACCCCCGAGCGGCGGAAGGCCGATATCCGACGACCTGCCCCCTCTCGAAGCAACCCTCGTCTCCGCTACCAGCCTCGCCGATCACCTGCGATGGCAGTTACAAATGACCGTGGTCAACGAGGAAGAAGACACCTTCGTCAACCTTGTCATCGGCAACCTTGACAGGGACGGCTACTTCAAGGAGCCCCCCCTCGAAGAACTCGCCAGGGAAGCCGGGCTCGAGGTCGAGGACGCGCAAGAGGTCCTTCGCATGGTCCAGGCCTTCGATCCGATCGGCGTTGCCTCCCGGGATCTGAGAGAGTGCCTTATGGCTCAGGTGGAGGCTCTTAATCTGGACGTGGATGTTCGGGATATTGTGGACCGCCATCTGGTTAACCTGGAAAAGCGCAACTATCAGGCCATCGCTCGCGATCTGGAGATAGAGGTCGAAGATGTTTACGAGGTGGCCAAGATAATCTCCAACCTCGAGCCTCGACCTGCGCGCAATTTCGCCACCGACGAGACACGGTACATCACGCCCGACGTGTTCATTCACAAGATCGGCGACCGGTATTTCATCGTACCAAACGACGACGGCATGCCTCGGCTGAAGATCTCCAACTTCTTCCGCAGCGCGATCGCAGCCGGCCCCGAGGCCAAGGAATACGTACAGAACAAGCTACGATCGGCGCAGTGGTTGATCCGATCCATCGATCAACGCAGGCGAACAATCGTCAAGGTCACAGAGTGCATCGTGGACATGCAACGAGACTTCTTTGAAAAGGGCATCGACTACCTCAAGCCGATGATCCTCAGAGATGTGGCGGAGGCCGTCAGCATGCACGAGTCCACTATCAGCCGCGTCACAACCAACAAGTACGCGCACACCCCCCAGGGGATTTACGAGCTGAAGTTTTTCTTCAACTCATCGATCAGGCGAACAAGCGAGGAGGATATTGCGTCCCAGAGCGTGAAGAACAAGATCAAGGAGATCATCGGCAAAGAGGATAATCGTCATCCCCTGAGCGACCAAAAGATCGTTCAACTGCTAAGGGAAGACGGCATCGTCATCGCAAGGCGAACAGTAGCCAAGTATCGTGAGATGCTCGGCATCTTGTCCTCGACGAAGCGCAAGAAATTTTTCTAGGGTGCTTGTCACCAGAGAGGGTAAAGAATGCAGATATCCATGACATTTCGACACATGGAACCAACCGATGCAATGAAGGATCTCATTGAGGAGAAGGTCTCCAAGGTAAAGAAGTTCATTCAGGGTCCGATGGAGGCATCGGTCGTTCTATCCGTCGAGAGATATCTGTACGCCTGCGATGTAACTATTTCGGCTTCGGGCCGAACATACAAGGGGCGTGAGGAAACAAGCGACATGTACACTTCGATCGACAAGGTGATGGACAAGATCGAACGACAGATCGACAAAAGCAAGGGAAGGATGCGCGCCAGCCGCTCTTCTTAGAGAAGCCGCTTTAGCTGGTTCTACCCAGGGACATCCGTGGTAGGATGCCCCACAAATCACGAGGGATATTTCCACCTGCGGACTGAAGATCGCAGGCGTTATCTCAGGCACGGGGTCTTATGAGAATTGCCGATTTCATCAAGCTGGACAACATCTGCGCCGATCTGAAATCTACCGGAAAGATGAACGTTCTCGCCGAACTGGCAAAAATGCTCGAGGGCGATTGTCCAAACACCGACGAGGATCAAATCGCGAAGATCCTCGTCGAGCGAGAGCGCCTGGCCACCACCGGCATTGGCGACGGGGTAGCCATCCCCCACGGGAAATTGTCCGGCATCGATGGGATATGCGCCGCGATCGGTATTTCCAGAACCGGGATCCCCTTCGACGCGGTTGACGAAAATCCCATTCACATTTTCGTCACGCTTCTCGCTCCCCAGCACTCCACCGGCGACCATCTCAAAGCTCTCGCGCGCGTCTCGAGGCTCCTGAAGGACCCCGCCTTTCGGAACCGGTTACTGGAGTCGAAAACCCCGACGGAGATTTATAACACCCTCCTCGAGGAGGACGGGAAATACTAACGGACGGCGAATGTTCAGGGAGGCGTACAGAGTGTGATTGGCATTATCGTCTTTTGCCACGGAACGATGGCGCAGGGAATGAAGCACGCCGCCGAGATGATAGTCGGGCCGCAACCCGACTTCACGGCCATCGGCATCGAACCCGGACAAGGCCGGCAACAGGTCAGCGATCTTCTTGATGCCGCCATCGCAGATAACAATACCGACAACGGTATCCTGGTAATGACAGATCTGGTCGGTGGAACACCCTGCAACACGACCGCCCTCAAGATGGGAAAAGACATCGAGATGCTGGCGGGATTCAGTCTCCCGTCGCTGATCAAGGCCCTCCTTTCCCGTTCGGAGGTATCCGACCCTAGAGAACTGGCAGACCTCGTGTCCGAGTACGGGCGCCAGCACATGACCACGGGCACGGAGATGCTCCGCGCGCACGGTCGGCAGGAGCCTGATCATGGCTGAAAGTATACACGTTCGAATCGACAACAGGTTGCTTCACGGCCAGGTGGTTCAGTACTGGATACCGTTTCTCGAGGTTGAACGACTTATAATCGCCGATGACGAGGCAGCAAACAATCCGGCCATGAGCGCTGTGTATCGTATGGCCGTACCCGAAACAGTGACTCTATCCGTGGTGCCCGTGAGCGATCTTGCGCGGGAGATCCGCGCAAACAAGGCGACCACCACACTAATTCTGATCAGTGACGTTTCCGATGCGGCGAGGGCTCAGGTGAGCGGTCTGTCCTTTGACCGGCTGGTCCTCGGCAACGTTCACGCCGCCCCGGGCAGAACTCGGATCACGGACTCTGTCTACCTGTCGCAAGAGGAGATCGATTCGCTGGTGCGGTTTCGATTGAACGACGGGAAAGTGGAAATCCAGACCTTCCCCGGAGAGCGATTGCAGCTCGAGGTCGACAACAACGGAGATCCCAAGTGGTCGAGACGCTGATCTGGTTCGCCGTGCTGTTCGCGGCCTCGGGAATCCTCCTGTTGGAGCGGAGGTGCCTGGGCCAGAGCGCTGTCGTGCAACCTCTGGTACTCTGTCTGCTGGCCGGGCACTTCACCGGATATGAGTCCGTCGGACTCTGGATGGGCATCTCGCTCCAGCTTCTCTCCATGGGTCAGGGCCATTACGCGGACTGGGCTCTTTCGGGTGTTTTATCTGCCCTGGCCCTGGCGATATGTCATCGGCTCGACCTCGAATTGGCGGTCGGCACGCCGTCGTCAATCGCCCTCATTACCATCGCTGTGCTTGCGGCGATCCTGGCGCGTCTCCTGGAGCGCCGCCTGGCCCGGACGGACGGCGAAGTGCTCAGGAGTATCCCCCCCTGGGAGTCCGACAACCCGACCAGGGCATTTGAGTCCCTTGTTCATATGAGGTTGCTGAGGGGATTTCTTCTCGGCGGTGCGCAAGCAGCGGTTGGATTGGCTCTGGCGACAGGAGCGCTCCTTGTGCTCGATCAGCACACTCCATCCTCCGACTGGGCGACAACCCTCGGGGGAATGGCGGTGCCGGCCCTCGGTACGGCGGTGGCGCTTGGTTCCCTGTCCGGCTACAGATTCATCGGGTACGCCGGCGCCGGAATGGCCGTCATGCTCGCGGCGGCGGTGATGATATGAACAAGCTCCGCACAAGAGACCTGCTGAGAATCGGGCTGCGCCTGACTCTGATCCAGTCCACCTGGAGTGAGTGCGGCATGCAGTCGGAAGGCCTCGCCTACTGCCTGGCGTTGGGTTTCAAACGAATCTTCTCGTCGCAACAGGATGTCGACGACGCCGTGAGACGTTACCGGTCGACATTCAACACACATCCTTTCCTGGCGGGCGTCGTGGCGGGAGCCGTCCTGCGTATGGAGGAAGACGGTACATCACCCAAGAAGATCGCTTCCTTCATGCGGTCGATAATGGGACCTCTCGGAGCCCTGGGAGATCCCTTTTTCAAGAACGCTCTCGCCCCTGCCGCTTCCGCCGTGGCGGCGGTCATCGCTCTGATTTGGGGCCCCATTCCCGGGGTCGTGTCCTTCTTGCTCCTGTTCAACCTCGTTCACCTGATCGTCAGGATCGCCGGAATCTTTGTGGGCTACAGGGACGGAGAACAAGTGATGACGAAACCCGCCGACTGGATCGGCTCCGCACGAACGCGCTCGCTTAAAACTGTATGCTCAACGTCGTGCGGCGTCGCCATGGGCCTCATGGCCTTTCGTTTCTTCGAACCCAACGTGACAATGACTATCATCTTGGGAGGGCTCGGGTGCATGGCCTGTGCGCTGGTTCTCAAGGGCAGAAGGTTTCTCTGGGTATATGCCACACCGGTGCTTTTGGGAGCGGTGTTTGCAGCGGAGTTGGTGTTATGACGTCATCGGCAAAGGCTACTGTCGAGATTGTCAACGAGCTGGGTCTCCATGCTCGAGCCGCAACGATGCTGGTGCAGCTGGCTTCCACGTTTCAGTCGGATCT
>JAUVDV010000187.1 GCA_030595125.1 Deltaproteobacteria bacterium | reverse complement strand
CAGTCGAGTGTAATAATCCCGGGTCTTGTGCCGCCCATCGCAACCGGCCATGACCACGAAGCGCTTGATCGCGCCACTCTTGACGGCCTCGACGACTTTATCGGCCACGTTGAGCACAGAGGCGTGCGCGAACCCGATGGGGATCGTCCCGTGCTCCAACTCTTGCGGGCTGTCCGATTCCAGCGCTTTGGCGATGACGGCGCTGAAGTCCTTCTGCCCGCCGTCTTGACGGTCAGGGATGTGCTGCACGCCGGGCCAGCCGGTCATGCCGGTGGTGAAAATACGATCCTGATAGCTCTTACGCGGTTTGACGATGCAGTTGGTCGTCATAAGGATCGCGCCCCCGAACTTCTCGAACTCTTTTGGTTGATGCCACCAGGAGCCGCCGTAGTTCCCCACGAAGTGCGGATATTTCTTGAACGCGGGGTAAGCATTGGCCGGCAGCATTTCGCCGTGCGTATAGACGTTGATCCCCTTTCCGGCTGTCTGTTGCAACAGTTCCTCCAGGTCGCGCAGATCGTGGCCGCTGATGAGAATGGCCGGGCCTTCCCGGACGCCGATATTGACCTGGGTGGGTTCGGGGTCGCCGTAGGTGGCGGTGTTGGCTTGATCTAACAGTGCCATTCCCTGCACACCCATCGCGCCGCACTTGAGCACCAGGGCCACCAGGTCATCCGCCGTCGCGTCGGGGTCGGTCGTCGCCAGCAGCGCCTCCTGCAGGAAGGCCGGCAGCTCGGCGTTGTAATGCTCCAAAACGTAGGCATGATCGGTGTAGGCGGCCAGTCCCTTGAGACCGTAGACCAGCAATTCACGCAGCGAGCGGACATCCTCGTCCAGGTCAGGGTCGGCCATGACGCCCACGGTCGCCCCCTTCGCTGCCAGCTCTGCCACACCCCCGGTGGGAACCCAGGTCGCCATATCCGGCAAATCCGCCGAGCAGCCCTGCCCGTGCTGCTGCGAGCACGCCGTCTGGGCGCGCTCCTTGAGTGCGTCCCGCAGCGTGGCCGCCTGGTAAATGAGGGTAACGAAGCGTTCCGGGTCGAAGTTAGCGTTGGTGATGGTGGCAAACAGCGCCTGGGCTACGAACAGATCGCTTTCCGCGTCCGTAACGCCCATCTCACGGCCCTTCACGCCCCAAAAAGAGATACCTTTCAGCAACCAGATGAGCAAATCTTGCAGATTCGCCACGTCGGACGTTTTGCCGCAGACGCCCTGAACCGTACAACCCTGGTTCTTGAGCGTTTCCTGACATTGGTAACAGAACATTTTCATCATTCAACCTCCTTTGTATGATAAGTTAAATCTATTGAAAAAACTAACTTTTCTCCATCTTCTCTGTGTCCTCTGTGTCTCTGTGGTGAAACAACTTTTTTCGCTCATGTTGGTTTTTAGGTGAAGTTGTGGTATCCTACCCGACACCATACTATATTTAGAGGTGTTCCATGATTCGTTTTCCACTTTCCGAGCTGCTCGATGAACAAGAGTGCTATGATTACTTGCTGCGTACCCTCCACCCGGACGGTTTATGTTGCAAGCATGGTCATCCTTTGCCACCTGACCAAGCCCCGCATGACCGTAGCCGTGCTCCGATTCTCGACTACCGCTGTCGACAGTGCGGCAATGTGTTCAACCTGTTCACCAATACGGTGTGGGAAGGGACGCATTATTCTTGCCGCACCATTGTGCTGATCATGCGCGGCTTTGTGCAAGGCACTCCCACCCTGCAGTTGGCAGACGAGCTCGGATTGGATTATGGTACCTTGCTTAAGCGCCGGCATCGGATTCAACAAATCGGCTTGGACCACCAGCCGACGGATTCCCTGCCTGATGACGTAACCGAGGCCGATGAAATGTTCCAAAACGCCGGCGAAAAGGGCGAAAAACATGACGACCCCGATGATCCGCCGCGCTGTCGGGCCAATAAGCGCCCCGGCGCAGGTACTATGGACAACGACCGACCTCCCGTGCTGGGTGTAGTGGGACGCACCACCGGCCAAATTCGACTCACCGTCTGCGACAATACACAACAAGCCACGATTCAACCCCAAGTCGAAAAAGTAACCCAAACCACTACCACGCTGAATACGGATGAAAGCTCCGCCTACAATCACGTCGCCGCTACAGGCCGAGGCCATACCACTGTTTGCCATTCCTGCCACGAATATGCTCGTGATGATGACGGCGATGGTTTCTGTGAAGTTCACTGCAACACCATGGAGGGTATCTGGACCGGACTCCGTAATTTTTTGCGCCCCTTTCGCGGCGTTCACAAAAAGTACCTGGCGCTGTATGTTGCTATGTTTGAATGGGCACACAATCTCAAGCGGGTCACGGCTGACTTCCTGAGAACGCTGATGGTGCCTAGCTTCACCTATTTACCAACATGAGCGACTCCCTTATACTTTTACGGAACATTTGCGCCCTTCGCGCCTTGGCGGTGAATTTCTTGCTCAATAAGACTACCAACACTTTACAAGAACTCTCCCCCCCTTGCCAGTCCCCTAAAAGACGGTAGAATGGCCTCCATTATGGAAAAACAAACCGCCCTCTCCGGGGAGACCCGGCAGGTCACCCGCGCTGCCGCGCTCATCTCCGTGGGCAACGTCACCAGTCGCGCATTGGGCTTGCTGCGCGAGATGGTCAAGTCGTACTTCTTCGGCGCGGGCGGGGCCGTCAGCGCGTTCGATGTGGCCGCGCAGGTGCCGACGATGCTCTACGACCTGCTCGCCGGCGGGATGCTCAGCTCCGCGCTGGTACCTGTCTTTTCCGACTATGCCCGCCCCGAACGCCGCGCGGAGCTCTGGCGATTGGTCAGCCTGCTGTTTTCGCTGCTGACAGTCTTCTTGGGCGGCTTCATCCTGCTCATCGAAATCGCCGCGCCCGCCGTCGCCCGCCTGCTCAGCGAGGGACTGACTCCTGAGTACCTGGAGCTCGCCACCCAGATGATCCGCATCACCACTCCCGCTATCCTCTTCCTCAACGTGGCAGGACTGTTCTCCGGCGTCCTCTACGCCCTCCAACGCTTCGAACGTCCCGCCTTCATCGCCGCCGTCTCCAACGCGACGTTGGTGCTGGTGGTCACCCTGCTCGCTCGCAGCGCACTCGGCCCGCGCAGCTTAGCCGTGGGCCTGCTGGCGGGGAGCCTGGCCCAGGTGCTGTTCC
>JAUVDV010000091.1 GCA_030595125.1 Deltaproteobacteria bacterium | reverse complement strand
GCGACCTGAGGTCGCACCTTTTTTGTTTTTTTGAGTGTTCGCATACCCAAATAGACGAAGCCGGCGCGGCCTTTTTCATTAATATTTTCAACAATTTAAGATCGCGCGGGATCATGCCTGATCTTGAGGGGATCTTTCAGGATGGCATCCCCAAATGCTGCCGCGCCGAGCACGTCCATGTCGCCGTCTCCGTCCACGTCCGCCACATACTCCGACGAGGCGCCGTTGAATGCCCCATCTATCGTGTGCTCCGTCCAGACGGTACCGTCGCCCGCAGTGTTCTCCCACCAGGCGATGGCATGGTCGGATTCTGCCGCGCCGAGCACGTCCATGTCGCCGTCTCCGTCAACGTCTGCCGCATATACCGAAACGGCACCGTCGAATGCCCCGTCCACCGTGTGCTCGGTCCAGGCGGTACCGTCGCCCGCGGTGTTCTCCCACCAGGTGATGTCATCGGCACTCCAAGCCGCGCCGAGCACGTCCATGTCGCCGTCTCCGTCGACGTCCGCCGCGTATACAGAATAAGCGCCGTTAAATGTTCCATCCACCGTGTGCTCGGTCCAGGTGGTACCGTCACCCGCGGTATTCTCCCACCAGGCGATGTCACTTGCTGCCGTACCGAGCACGTCCATGTCCCCGTCTCCGTCAACGTCGGCTGCGTATACCGACCATGCGCCATCGAATGCCCCATCCACCGTGTTCTCGATCCAGGCGGGTATGCAATGCGGATTGCAATACCCCAAAGAGCAACCGTACAAACAAGTAGTGCACCACGAATCGGTTGTGTCGTACTCGCAAATGGCGTCGGTGGCGCAATCGTCCACCGTTATCCAGCCGCCCGGCACGATGCTCCCGTTGCACAGCTCGCTCGTTCCGCTGCAGTACTGGGTCGTGTCCTGCTCCTGAGTGTCGGCGCCGCAGTCGGCGCTCGTGCAGGAGTACGCAATCGTCACATCGCAGGGATATGTGGACAGACGGTATAGGCTGGTCGAAGTGTCGCAGCAGATCCCGCTCGTGCAGTCCGTGGCGGTGGAGCCATCTGGTCCGGCGTCGAAGTCGGTACCGGTGTCCGTGCCGGTGTCCGTGTCGGTATCCGTGACGGTATCGGTGTCAGTATCGGTGTCAGTGTCGGTCGTCCCACCGTCACCGTTCGACGAGCCGTCCGAGCAACCGAAAGACGATGCCACCACCAGGGTCATCAGAAGATATTTAATATCGATCATCCTGGCCCACCTCCATCTATTGGGGCGATGATAGCATTTTGGGTCTATGTTTGTCGTTTGACGTTTGTCCTGCTTCGCTTTGGTTTGGTTTGCCCTGCGTCGCCAAGGAGGCTTCGCAGGGTAGCACGAATTGGATCTTGGACTCTCACGGAACGCAATTGCTCTCCCACCAGGCGATGTCGCCGTCATCGTAGGCCATCCCGATCACGTCCATGTCGCCGTCTCCATCGATGTCCCCGGCATGTACCGACGCAGCGCCGCCGAATGCTCCATCTACCGTGTGCTCTGTCCATGCGGTGCCGTCACCCGCGGTGTTCTCCAACCAGGTGATGCCATCGTCATCGTAGGCCGCCCCGATCACGTCCATGTCGCCGTCTCCATCAACGTCCTCGGCATGTACCGACACAGCGCCGCCGAATGCCCCATCTATCGTGTGCTCGGTCCAGGCGGTGCCGTCGCCGGCGGTGTTCTCCCACCAGGTGATGTCATCGTCTTCATAAGCTGCCCCGAGCACATCCATGTCTCCGTCTCCGTCAACGTCTGCGGCGTATACGAACCTTGCGCCAGCGAATGCCCCATCTACCGTGTGCCCGGTCCAGGCGGTGCCGTCTCCAGCGGTGTTCTCCCACCAGCCAATTTCATTATCCATTACGGCCGCGCCGAGCATGTCCAGATCACCGTCTCCGTCAACGTCCGCCACGTATACCGAAACGGCTCCATCGAATGCCCATTCCACCGTGCGCTCGGTCCAGCTGGGAATGCAAGCCGGATCGCACGCTCCCATAATGCATCCGCCCGGGCAAACGGTGCACCAGGAATCGATTGTGTCGTACTCACAAATGGCGTCGGTTGCGCAATCGTCCACCATTATCCAGCCGCCCAGCACGGTGCTTCCGTTGCACAGCTCGCTGGTACCGCTGCAGTACTGGGTAGTGTCCTTCTCCTGTGCGTCGGCGCCACAATCGGAACTCGTGCAGGAGTACGCTGTCGTCACGTCGCATGGATATGTGGACGGGCGGTATGTGCCGGTCAAAAGGGAGCAGCAGATCCCGCTCGTGCAGTCCGGGTCGGTATCGGTGTCGGTATCCGTATCTGTATCGACGTCTGTGTCGGTGTCCGTATCGCTGTCGATATCGGTGCTTGCGTCTATGTAGCCGTACTCGTCATATTCAGAACCACCAAAGAACGGCCAGCACCCCCCCACCGAACAGAACGCTATCCCGAGCAGAACCAGACCAAGTAATGAATATTTGATATTGATCATCTTGAGCCACCTTCATTTCAAATAATTATACCATTTTTGGTTCATGCTATGTATTCACCTGTTCATCGACTTCTCGAACCAACAGGATTTTCATGTTCACAATGACAAACCACTACCGCAAAAATCTTCTGCTCGTCGTCGCTATGCTGTTCACCCTCTGTGTCTCCTGCGACGATGCCGCCCCCGGTTCTTCGTCTCTCGACAATACCAACGGCATCATCAACGGCACCCCCACAAACTATGAGTCCTGGACCGGTGTCGTGGCCCTGGCCTCACTGGGCGGAGCGGGTATGTGCACCGGCACAT
This sequence comes from Deltaproteobacteria bacterium, assembly GCA_030595125.1. Lineage (GTDB taxonomy): Bacteria > Myxococcota_A > Polyangia > JAAYKL01 > JAAYKL01 > JAUVAN01. Next base: position 17,540 of record JAUVDV010000091.1, on the reverse strand, counting down.
TCATCGGCCCAGGGGTTGTGCAGACGGCAGGTCACTGTGTCTACCTTCCCTCGCAGGGCGTCGACCACGTCAGCTCCCCCTCTGACTACTGGGCGGTTGGCGGCGCCAACGTGAGCACAAACCCCATCATGATCGCCAACGCCGATTTCATTGAAGTGCACCCCGACTGGACCGGTTCCGCAGGAGTCGACCTGGCCCTGGTGTTCTTCTCCGACCTGGCGGTTGAGATGGAATACTATCCCCTTCGCCCCGAGACACCCGAAACGGGCGAGGAGGGGCACATCGTGGGCTATGGTGTCACCAATCCAGCAATTCCCACCTCGGCCGGAACACACATGGAAGGGGACACCACGCTTCTGTCTGTCAGCGATACCTTCATCGAGATAGGCAATCCTTCAAACGGTTGCATGGGTGACTCGGGAGGACCTCTATTCACCCTGTCGAACGACCAGACATGGGAACTGGCCGGCGTAATCTCTCACGGAACCACCCAGGAATGTCTCGCCGACAGCGACGGAATTTGCGTCAACCTCTCCACATACCTCGACTGGGTGAACGAAGTCCTCGATGAGAATCCGGACTACGCCCCCGATGCGGATGAGGACACCGATACAGAAGTGGATGCAGGAGAGAACGTGGACGCAGGCGTCAAGGGCAGCAACTCATGCGCAGTGGTGAGCATCGGTTACTCCGCCCGGACTCTGCAGCTATTGCCCACGCTTCTTTGAGCCAAAACGCAGTCATTTTTTTCTTGTCGTCACGCAAATAGGCTATTAGATAGCAGTGCCTGTGGACCCAAGGAGGCCCTCGTGAAATCGGGCATAAAATCCAAAGGGGGGGGAGTCGGTGGGGCGGTCAACCGCTTGGCGTCCAGGCACGTGGAGAAACTGCTCTCCATTCCCGGCGGCAAGCTCTACCGCAAATACGTAAAAGCCAGCAAGGACGTCGAGGGAGCACAAAACTCCATCCTCCGGGAAATCCTGGAACAGGCCTCCGGCACGGTCTTCGGCGAGGAACACGGATTCTCGTCGATACATTCCTACGAAGACTATATCGAGCGCGTACCCATAAGAGACTACGAGAAACACCGTCCGTACGTAGACCGGCACACCCGCGGTGAGCAGAACGTATTGTTCAAGGGCAAGCCGATCATGTACACCCGGTCGAGCGGAACCACCGCCGAGCCGAAGCTCATCCCCATCTCCGAGTACAACTTCAATCGGACCATCAAGAACCGGGGCAAGCTCTGGCTGTACGGACTGAGCCGCCACTACCCGGGGATCTTCGCGGGAAAGGACTTCACCATCGTTTCCCCCGCCGACGAGGGAAAAACCCCGGACGGCACGGTAACGGGCTCTCTTTCCGGCCTGATCTACCAGAACATCCCCGAGTTCATGAAGCTGGTGCACACCATCCCGTACGAGGTGATCACAATAGCCGACTACGTAGCCAGGGCGTACACTCTCCTGCGTTTCGGCGTTCCGAGCAACGTCACGTCCATCTACACCGGCAACCCGAGCACCATTCTCAACCTGGTGACAAAAGCCGATCAATGGAAAGAAGACCTCATCCGCGACATCGCAGACGGAACCATCAAATCGTCCCTCAACCTGGAGCCTGAGATTCGCGCGATGGTCGAGGAGCGACTGGAGCCCGCCCCGGAGCGCGCGGAAGAACTCCATCGCATCGCATCAAAAGTCGACCGGCTCCGACCGCCGGACTACTGGCCTAACCTCGGCCTCGTACACACGTGGACAAACGGCAACTGCGCCCTGGTGGTCCCCAAGCTGCGTCCCTGGTTCAACGACGACACGCCCATGCTGGATTTCGGCTACATCGCGAGCGAGATCAACGCCACGGATCTTCTGGACCCGGCGACGGGTGGATCCATGCTGGCGGTCAGGAGCGCGTTCTACGAATTCTCCCCCTTCGAGGAAAGCGAATCCCCATCGACATTCCTGCGAGCCCATCAGCTGGAGGTGGGCCGGCGATACTATTTCTATGTGACCACCCTGAGCGGGCTCTACCGGTATGACATAAACGACGTCATCGAGGTCGTCGGCCACTTCAACCAGGCTCCCATCTTCAAGTTTCTCTTCAAGGGAAAGGGTATTACCAACATCCAGGGTGAGAAACTCTCGGAGGAGCAACTCATCGACGCCGTCAATCGAGCCGCCGAGGAAACCGGAATCGCGCACGAGTTCTTCGTGGCTTACGCCAACGCCGACAAGAGTATGTACGAGCTTTACATCGAGCTCCTCGATGACACCCCTGACAATCGAACCGCGTTCGCAAGATCAACTGACGAGGCACTTCGAGCGGTGAACCTCGAATACGATTCCAAGCGCCACACCGAACGTCTCAGTCCCCTCGAGATCATTTCACTCGGCAAGGATGCCTTCGCCAGGTATCGGGATCTCAGATTGAAGGAAGGGGCGTTCGTGGGCCAGCTGAAATGGATCCACCTCTCCGGCGCCGAAATTACACGGAACCGAATGAACAAAATCGCCGCATGCGTTTCTTGAATATTTTTAAGAAAATAAGGATAATCCCCAAACCCAATAACGGGAAATGAACAGGAGGGGAATTAAATGATGACCAGAAAATTAATGATGTTGGCTTATTGTATCGTATTGGCGGCCGGTATGGCGGCAGTCGGTTGCAGCGACGATGACGACGTTGTCGACGACGCCGGCACCGACACGGACACCGACACAGATACCGACGCGGACACCGACACGGACACGGATACCGATACAGATACAGACACCGACACCGATGGGGATTATGAGATCACGGTAGAGGTGACCCTGCCGGCCGGGTTCACTGCCACGCCGGATAGACTCGTCGGAGTGTATTTTGACTCATCGCCCCCAACGTCCATGATGCCGGATGGTGTAGGCGAAACCATAGAAGACGTCACCATTGCTCCGGGCACACCCTACCAGTACACAACCTATGCGCGTACACTTGACGGATCGTCGATTCTGCCGGACGGAGACTACTGGATGCACGTGGTTTTGTACGTCGAGGGTGGTGGAACCATGCAGCCGACGCCGGGCGTCGATTGGGCGAAAAGTATCGACACCATGATTACACTTCCCGCTACAGATACGATTGATCTGGGGACGGTCGAGCTCGCGCTTGTTCCGATTGAAGGCGACGCAGGTCCCGACTCCGGAAAATAGAGACTCATCCGGATTCAGCCGTGTTCACATGAACCGTAACCCCGGAAACTGACGATCCGTCCTTTGTGCCGCGCCCTTATGAGGGCGCGGTGAACAGGTCTGTCAGCACGTCTCGATCCGGATGAACCAAGATAGACTCTCAGGGCAAAGTAATCGGATCGCTTACCAGATACTCATCTTGCACAGTGGAAGAGTTGGGGGTCCTGTCGATGAGCGCCGATGTCGGCAAGCTGATCCACTGATCCGTTGAGGTCCTCCATATGCTGGAGTAGGTGTCCGCGCTTCCCGAAACACTGGTCCAGTCCGAGGGCAGCGTGGGAACCGTACCGTTGTCGAAACCGTGGTCCCACTCGCAAGTGGCGGGCGGGTCGATGCCGTCGTCGCTCCAGCCGATGCAAACATCCTCGAGATACCACTTGTCGGCGGCGGTGCCGAAGTAGTGGAACGCTATCCTCACGGACTGCCCTGACATGGCATCGATATCCAGCACCAGACCTTGTTGCCATACATAGTTCGCCACCCACGTGTCCATATCGGTTTCGTCCGCAAGTTCGGTCCAGGTGCCGTCCTCCGGATCGACGGACGAGGAGGGTCCGATGAGTACCCGGTGCTCCTCGTAGTTGGTCCCGTACCAGTAGCGTTCCTGATACGTGAGCACCAGGAACTGCTCGGCGCACGTGAAACCGTCTCCCGTCCAGCCCGAATTGCATTCGCAGTCGTAACTCCCGAGCGTATCAGTGCAGGTGGCGTTGGTGTCGCACGGGTTTGTCAGGCATTCATTGATGTTGGCGCACGTGAAACCGTCTCCCGTCCAGCCCGAATCGCATGCACAACTGTAACTCCCGAGCGTATCCGTGCAGGTGGCGTTGGCGTCGCACGGGTTTGTCAGGCATTCGTTGATGTTGGCGCACGTGAAACCATCTCCCGTCCAGCCCGAATTGCATACACAGCTGTAACTCCCGGGAGTGTCCGTGCAGGTGGCGTTGGTGTCGCACGGGTTCGTCAGGCATTCATTGATGTTGGTGCACGTGAAACCATCTCCCGTCCAGCCCGAATCGCATACACAGCTGTAACTCCCGATAGTATCCGTGCAGGTGGCGTTGGCGTCACACGGGTTCGTCAGGCATTCGTTGATGTTGGTGCACGTGAAACCGTCTCCCGTCCAGCCCGAATCGCATACACAACTGTAACTCCCGGGAGTATCCGTGCAGGTGGCGTTGGTGTCGCACGGGTTCGTCAGGCATTCGTTGATGTTGGTGCACGTGAAACCGTCTCCTGTCCAGCCCGAATCGCAGGTGCAGTCATAGCCCACCGCGAGGTCATTACACGTGGCGTTGGGATCGCAGCTATTGGTGGAAGAGGACGCGCACTCATCAAAAAGCCCCGTATCGGTATCGGTGTCCGTATCGGTGTCCGTATCGGTGTCCGTGTCGGTATCCGTATCCGTGTCGCTGTCCGTGTCCGTGTCGCTGTCTGTGTCGGTATCGGCGTCGGTGTCGATATCCGTATCCGCGTCAGTGTCCGTGTCCCCGGTTCCCGAATCGGATGGGGTAAACGCGGAGATGTCCTGACCGCATGCGACGAGTGACGCAACGACAAGGACAATCACAACCAGGGCGATCAGAAATGATATTGGCTTATTCTTCATGGTCATTTCCCCTTTTCCGGTTCAAGGCAAAGAAATCGGATCGCTTACCAGATACTCATCTTGCACAATGGACGAGTTATTGGACCTGTCGATGAGCGCCGATGTCGGCGAGCTGATCCACTGATCCGTGGAGGTCCTCCATATGCTGGAGTAGCCGTCCGTGGCTCCCGAAACGCTGGTCCAGTCCGAGGGCAGCGTGGGAACCGTACCGTTGTCGAAACCGTTGTCCCACTCGCAAGTGGAAGGCGGGTTGCTGCCGTCGCCCCAGCCGATGCAAATATCCTCGAGATACCACTTGTCGGCGTCGCTGCCACGGTAGTGGAAGGCAATCCTCACGGACTGTCCCGACAGGGTGCTGATATCCAGCAGCAGACCCTGTTGCCAGACCATGTTCGCCGTCCAGGTGTCCAGATCGGTTCCGTCCGCAAGCTCGGTCCAGCTGCCGTCCTCCGGATCGGTGGACGAGGCGGGTCCGATGAGTATCCGGTGCTCCTCGTAGTTGGCCCCGTACCAATAGCGTTCCTGATAAGTGAGCACCAGAAGCGGGATGCACGTAAAACCGTCACCCACCCATCCTGCATTGCATTCGCAGTCGTAGCCCACCGTGAGGTCAATGCACGTGGCGTTGGTATCGCAACTGTTTGTGGAAGAGGACGCGCACTCATCGAAAGGCTCCGTATCGGTGTCGCCATCCGAGTCGCTATCTGAATCGGTATCAGTGTCGCTATCGCCGTCCGTGTCGCTGTCGCTGTCCGAATCCCCGTCGGTGTCCGAATCCCCGTCGGTGTCCGAGTCCCCGTCGGTATCCGTATCCCCGGTTCCCGAATCGTGTGCGATGAACACGGGGATCTGATTGCCGCATGCGACGAGTGACGCAGCTATCAGGACCATCACTACCAGGACGATAAAATATGACATGGGATTGTTTTTCATGGCCATCTCCCCTTTTTATGATCGGAACCTATGTAACAAGAATAGTCTTCATTAGTGGGTTTCAACAAGTATTAACGAAATCATGGGCCGGCAACCGGCGTTACCGATCGCCCAGGACCGTCATGTCCCAGCCCACATTTCGCAGTAGAACAAGCAGCGCGACCTGAGCCTCCAGCTGGGTTATCACCGTGTTGAGATTTGCCGCAGCAACGGTCTTGCGCGCATCGGTTACGTCCAGTGAAGTTCCAGTTCCGGCCGCGAAAGACGCCTCCACCAGCTTGAGCGCCTCATCCGCCAGCCGCACCTGACGCTCGGCTATTTCGGCGGAGGAAAGTTTTGTCAGGTAGTCCCGCCGGGCTTTGCGAACCTCTGCGGCCAGGTTTCTGGACGCGTCCTCCTCCTGCAACATGGCCTGTCGCAGAGAGGCGCGCTTGTAATCCAGATCACCGTAACGAAACTGATTGTAGATCGGCACCGACAGGGTGAACACGAGGGCCCACCTGGAGCGATCGGTGGAGCCCATTTCCGCCATCTCCGTGAACTGGTACTGGAGCTGCCATCCTACATCCAGAGTTGGAACGAACTGCATCCACGATGCGTCCAGCTGCTTTTCCATGAGGCCGATCATCGCCTTCTTGGCCTTGATGTCATCCCTGTGGGCCACGGCCTTCTTCACGAGCTGGTCCTCGTCTCCCTGCGGCGGCTCGATATCCCGACGTTCCACGGGTACCGGAAGCCCGTCCATCCCGGTGAGGTTGGCGATGGCATCCCGGACGTTGTCGAACGCCAGGTGTGCCATGAGCAATTCCTGTCTGGCCTGCTCCATATCGGTCTCTGCCCGTATCACGTCGATCTTGAGCCCGGTTCCCACCTTGTATCTGGCGTTGGCGAACTTCATGTGTTGGGCGGCGGACAGCACCTGCTGCTCGCGAAGACCTATCAATGAGTGCGCCATCACGCCCATGAAGTATGCCTGCGCCACGCCGAGTAGAAGCTGCTGACGGCCATCTTCCACCGCGAACTTCGCCACCTCCACACCCTTCTTCGCCGCGCTTATAGTGTACCAGGACTGGGCGTTCACCAGAGGCATCCCCGCCGAAATCGAGCCCACCAGCTTCTCCTGGGGGTTGACGAGCATCGGCTCCATATCGGGAAGAGTCGTGCCCAGGGCCCCCAGAGAGTCACCGAAATCCAGGGTGTCCTCGTGATCCATGTGAGTGTACTGCAAGCTCGCCTGTACGCCGGGCAGGACCAGCGCCCACGCCTGGGCAAGCTGGGCGTCCGCCTTGTCCACCTCGAGCCTGGCGGCGTTGAGGGTCACGTTTCGCTTGTCCGCCGCGGCCAGGGCCTGCTCCAGGGTGATATTGGGCCCGGGCCTCATCTGTAGCAGTTCCACCTCCAGGACGCGAGGCGACGAGGACTCGGGCGGCGTGGGAAGGACTCCCGGCTCTGTGCCGCCCTCCACGGTAGAAACGACCTCCGATTGTGCCGACACGACGCCGCTACAGCAAAGAAGCGCAACGCAAGAAATGAAAAACAGCTTGAGCTTGAAATTTCCGTCCATCTTCACATGACCTTCCGATAAGTAGTCTGGACAATGTATTTATCAGATCTCGCAAGGATGCAATAATTGCCTTTATGGGGCGGGATGGATCACCACGGTGGCGTTCGAGTGGGCATTGCACCATCCCTCAAGGTTCGCACCGTCGGATTGGGTAACGAAAACGGACGGGATGGATGTGTCGGGACCTGTCATCGTCACCAGCGTATCGCCCGCATTGTTGAATATTATCGCCCCGATGGCGCCTGCGTTGTCGGCGTTGTCGACCTTGACGGCAAAGTCACAGCCCCCACGCTCTATGAGAGCCACTGCGCCCGTGAAGGAACCCCCCGGGAACGCGCTGCAGCCGTCACCGTTCCCCGAATCGACATCATCCGCCCACAGGATGTCCCCCGTCACATCGGAGGTCAGGGGCACATTCATCTGACCCACCACGTGGTAAATGCCGATCAGATTGGAGTCCACCGGCGACGGACCCGTGATATCCAGAGTGCCCAGGCCGAAATAGTCAGGATCGGTGGAAGGATCGGTCACCAGGTAGAGCCTTGCGACCGCCGCCTGGTATCCGGATGCCGGCACCTCGCGCCCCCTGAGTTCCACATCGATATTGCCCACGGTGAGAGGGAACACCGCAGGATCCGTGATGGCGCTTTCATCGCATACGGGGTTGTCGGACCCGGCGGCCGAAGCGAAATCATATTGCCACCCTCCCGGAATATCGCACTGGTTGAAGTCCCATACGATCTCGGAAGCGCTGCCCACCGTGAGGTACATGGAATTCCCGTCGTCCTCCGTTCCCCAAACCCTTCCAATCACATACCAGTTCCCCGCACACGGAATGCTGACCGTCGACCAGGTGGCCGTGCCCGAGTTGGCCGTGTCCGTACGGCAGAACGTGCCCTCCCCCGAGCCGCTCAATTCCGTTGACATGGGCGAGGTGATGGTCGCGTCCTCCACCAGCAGCTCTATAACCTCGGTGCCGTCGCAGTCAGTGTCGGCGTCCGAGTCGCTGTCCGAGTCGCTGTCCGTATCGCTGTCCGTGTCGCTGTCCGTGTCGCTATCCGTGTCGCTGTCCGTGTCGCTGTCCGTGTCGCTGTCCGTGTCGCTGTCCGTGTCGCTGTCCGTGTCGCCATCTGTGTCGCCGTCCGTGTCGCCGTCCGTGTCGGCGTCCGTATCCCCGCCGGCGTCGACGAACATCGAGGGTGGGCTGTTACCGCACGAAATCGCAAGCACAACCACAAACCAACAAAGAACTGTTCTTGCACACATCGTTATTATCCTCCCCGCGCATTTGTTTGGGCTTACAGAGCGTATAGTAACCCGACCCGTAGTAAATGGGTCACAAGTTTCCACGTACGAATTTTCATTGTCTTGCCCGCAAGGGCCCTTTCGCCGTATTCTTCCTTGTTACATTTCACTTTTGTCGAGCAAGGAACAAATCGATGTCGAAGGAAAAAACAATCAAATCGATCGCCGCCAAGCGGCAGTTGGGCTTTCTGTCGACTTTCGAGAAGAAGTTTCAGGGATTTCGGCGGGAGATGGAGCGCCTGCAAAGGGCGTCCTCGACTGGACAATCCTTTGGCAACGGCTGGCCGACTGATGGACTCGATCGCACCGCGCGGAGCCTCGTAGGCGCCGGGGCCGTATACGGGCTCCCCAACATCACAGACTGGGCGAAGAGCTTCCTCGAAAAGGTCGAATCGATCCACTCATCCGAATCCCCCCCCGGCGAGAATGACATGGAATGGCTGGCGAAGCAGATCGGGGTCCTCCTCGACCTGCACAAGGCCGCGGAGCTTCGCGCCACCGAAGAATTGGGTGAAGACTCCATATCGCCACAGCCCCACATAGAAAGACAAAACGCACCCGGGGGCGCCCGGGAATCCAGGCCGTTCATCGCGCCGTCGACCACCACCGATCCACCGCCTCCAATGCGAAAAACCGTGCCGATCACAGAACAGCAGCCCATGTACGCGGCTACCATCCCGGTCAAGCAGACCGCCCCCACTTCATACTCTCCCCCAATTGTCACAAAGAGGGTCTCGGAGGCTCCCCGCCCCATCGTGTCAGGCGAGGCCATACCCTCTTCCGTCATCGTCGCCATCGGCGATGCCGACCTGGCACAAACCGTAGAAGCTACCCTTGGCAAGGCCGGGTTCGTGCTCACGCGATGCAACGACATGCCCAACATCGGCAAATTGGCCACCGAGATCTCACCGGAGCTGGTCGTCGTCGACATGGATGACTCCATGCCCGGCGGAATGACAGTGGTCGTCAACCTTTCGGCGGACCCGCTCACAGACTACATCCCCGTTCTCCGGATAGGCACTGTCTCCGGGACCCTGAGGGGAAACATCGTGCCGAAGCCCGTCGACACGGAGAGGCTGGTCGCAGAGGCCCGACGACTCGGCACACAGGACGCTCACATGGCAAGGATCCTCATCGGCCTCAAGGATCCAAACCTCGAAGAACTCATCGAATTTGTCAACGAAGAGCTTCGCGCCGGCGTTATTGACTCGGCAACCGGCAAGCACGGAACCGATCGCTTTCGCCTGCTCTCGGAGGGCCCGCTCATGGCCGCCGTCTGGAGTCTGATCGCCCAGTTGAGAAAGGCAGCCGCCCAGGGCTCCCGTGGCACGATTCGATTCATTCCGGCGACCAGCGGTCAGATGGGCATGATGGCCCTGGCCGAGGCCGAGGAGGTGCTCGAAACATCGGGCCTCACGTATCCCGGCGAGGCCGATCTGGCCGATCTCCGGGGGCTCAAGGCATTGGTGGCGGACGACGATCCCGAGATCCGGGCGGTCTTCGACAAGGTTCTCACCGACGCGGGTATCCAGGTTCGAACCGCCCACGACGGAATCGAGGCCCTCGAAGCCATCAAGGAGAACCCGCCCGACTTCGTCTTCTCCGACATCCTCATGCCCGAAATGGACGGCTGGGAATTGTGCAACCGCCTGCGGGGTGACTACTCCCTGCGCCATCTTCCGGTCATCCTGCTCTCATGGAAGGAAGACTTCCTGGAGCGGCTCCGGGGTCTCAAGGTCGCCGCCGACGAGTTCATGCTCAAGGAGGTGGACAAGCAACAAATCCTGGGGCGCGCGGCACGCGTGATGCGCCCGAGGTTCGTGCTCCGGAGACAGCTCGGAATCGACGGGGACGTGACCGGGCGAATAGAAAAGGTCGGAACCCTCGCGATCATCAACACCACCATCGAGCAGAGACCAAATTGCAGGATCACCTTCCGCGAAACGTGGAATTACTTCGAGGCCGATGTTCGCGACGGCGATATCGTTGCGGTCACCCGGACAGGCACGGACGGAACCTTCGCCTCCGGACCCGTCGCCCTCGAGCGGCTCCTCGGCGTCACCAGCGGACGCTTTGCCATCGTCAAGGGCATCGACACCCCGCGCAGACAATTCAAGGAGGGCACTCGCAACGCCCTCAAGAGCGCTTGCCTCAAGCTCAACACAATGGCGGCCCAGATCACGGACGGCGCGCTCCTCGACATAGTCGGGGTGCAGATGGACGAGGACGTGATCAACCTCTACACGCCGATAATGCCGCCCAAGCTCAAGAACCCCCTGAGCAAGCTCATCGGAGGGGACAGCCCCAGGAAAATCATCCTGGCCAAGGACGCTTCTCCGGACGCCATCGAAACGCTCCTGCTCGATCTGGTTCGGGTCGGCGGAATAAAAACCATCGAGGCCCCGCCGGCAGACCTATCGCGGGCGCCCATGACCAGGGATTCGGCAAGTTGGCGGGCAGTTGGAGACGGAAAGATCATAGATGACGCGGAGAAGATGATGGCCTCGGCGAGAAAATCTTCAAGGCCGCCACTTCATCCGTCTTTTCGCTCGACTCCCCCACCGCCCCCGCGCTCGACTCCTCCACCGCCCCTGCGCTCGACTCCTCCACCGCCCGGCGCAGCGAGCCATCGCGGCTCGGCATCGGGGGGGTGGCGCGCGTTCGCTATCATTGCGCTCATCGGCCTCGCGCTCTCGATCTATTTCAACGTGAAATTCTGGAAGGAAACAGGCGGAAAAGAAACTTCAACGCAGGAACAGACGGACATCGAGATCCCACAACCGGTCGTCCCCGACCACGCGCAAGATCCGGATCAGGCCGTGCCCGTCATCCGGCAAGAGAAACCTGAGGCCGTGGAGCCCGAAGTTGCGCAGCCGGATGAAACCGGCGATCCGGCGGAGCCCGACGACAAGAGATTCTGGAAAGAGAAAATGAGGAGACTGCAGGAAGAGGGCAAAGCGGAAGAACCGGAGGAAAAGCCCGAAGAAAAACCCGAAGAGGCTCCGGCGGAAAAACCCACGTCCGCTGCAAGTCCCGGCGGGGCACTTTCCATAGCACTTCCACCTTACGCAACCGGCAAGGTCAAGGTCCTGATAGACGGCAGGCCCCGGGGGACCGTACCGCTGAAGGTCACACTTCCTGTCGGGATCCACGAGCTGACGTTCATCACGGACGGCAAGCGCTCGCTCCGCATGGTCAGTATCAAAGAGGGACGCACCAAGAACATCGAGGCAACCGTTCCCAAATGAACGATCTGATCAACAAGGCCGCGCAACTTGTGGCCCGCTCCGGCAGGATTGTTGCATTCACCGGCGCGGGCGTATCCGCCGAGAGCGGTATCCCAACTTATCGGGGTGAATCAGACGGGCTCTGGAAGGAATACGACCCCAACATCTACGCCAATATCGACTACTTCAAGAAGGACCCCACCTACTTCTGGAGCTTCTTCCGCGACATCCGATACCGCACGCTGGTCAGCTCGAGCCCCAACGCCGCCCACAACGCCCTCGCAAAGCTGGAGCAGATGGGCAAGCTGCACACCGTGATCACACAGAACATCGACGGGCTCCACAAGGACGCGGGCAACACAAACGTCATCGAGCTGCACGGAAACACCCGTGTCATAGGATGTCTCGAATGCGAGGCCGATTACGATTTCGAGACCATCAACACCCGCATCAAGACACAGCTGCCGCCCCTGTGCGACAAGTGCGGCGGCATGCTCAAGCCGAGGGTCACGTTCTTCGGAGAGCAGCTCCCCGCCGGCGCCATGGAAAACGCGGCATACGCTTGCGCCAACTGCGATCTCATGCTCGTGGTCGGCTCCACCCTGGCGGTCTTTCCGGCCGCCTCGCTGCCCATGATGGCAAGCCGCTCGGGCGCCAAAGTAATCATCATCAATCTCGGGCAAACGGAGATGGACCAGGTGGCGGACATCCTGATCGACGGCAAGGCGGGAGAGGTGCTCCCGCTTCTACTCTGATTCCACAAGGAGAGGTAAAATTTGGACAACGGAATCGTATACTATCTCGACCCCATCATCCTGACCCTGGGACCCGTGCAGCTGTTGGGCTACAGCCTGGGACCGTTGCAGCTGCGGTACTACGGGCTGATCTTCGCCTCCATGCTCTACCTCGGGTTCCTGTTCTGGCGCTGGCAATTGCTGCGCGGCAAATACAGCTCCGATCTGGCCGACCGATATCTGATATGGGGCGTCATCTCGGTGCTCGCCGGGTCCCGGCTGGGCCACTGCCTCTTCTACCAGGCGGACTACTACCTGGCCAACCCCGTGGAGATTCTCTATTTCTGGAAAGGCGGTCTCGCCAGCCACGGGGCGACCATCGGGCTGATGGTAGGCATGCTCGGCTTTTCCATCCGATACAAGATGCGCTTCATAGAGGTCCTGGATCGATTCTCCATATCGGCGACGGGCGGCGCCGCGCTGGTGCGGCTGGGCAACTTCTTCAACTCCGAGATCGTGGGCAGGGTGACCGACTCACCCCTCGGCGTGAAGTTCCTCCGCCACGACTGTCACAAAATGGAACTCTGTCAAATCTTCGAGACGGACAACCCCGAGGCGCACGCCAGGTGGGCCGAACTGGTAGAGAGAACCCCCGCGAGGCATCCCTCCCAGCTCTACGAGTTCGCCCTGGGGCTGTTCGTGATGCTCTCTCTTTACATGATCGATCGATGGGCCGGGCGGGAGAAGAGGCCCCTGGGTCTGATGGCCGGTAGCTTCCTGGCCATTTACTTCTTCGGACGTTTCTTCGTGGAGTATTTCAAGGACTACCAGACCGATCTGTCGAGCCAGGAGGCATTCACCATGGGCCAGTACCTGTCGGTGTTGCCTTTCCTGGTGGGAGTCGGGATCATCACGTGGTCGCTGGTAGCGCGAAAACCCACCGACGAGGGTCGCCCCGAGCCGCTGGACGTGACGCCCAGACCCGAGAAAACATCGAAATCCAAATCGAAACCGAAATCCAAATCGAAATCACGTTCGAAGAAGTCCTCGAAATAATCAGCCATGAGCGACAAAGAGAACTACGAGAAGGTGCGGATAACGACGGGGGGGATCATATCCCCGCTGATCACCCTTGCGCTGCTCATCGTCTTCTGGAGGCTGGGTCAAAAATGGATCGTGGTGCCGGTGATCGTTTTTCTGCTCTTCTATTACATGGTGCTTCCAAAGATCGTTCGCGGCAAGGCTGCGAAGTTTCACCGGGAGGCGCTGCAGTTGCTGGCGACGGGAAAAGCGGCGGCCGTGCCCGTTCTCGCGAAAAAGCAATTCCTCCTGCAGCTCTTCGGGCCCACGGGGCCCATCGACGCAAAGCTGGGGCTGGCCTACTCGCAGATCGGCGATCATGAACAGGCGCTGGGGTGTCTCCTCAACGCTATACCCGGCGCTCCGACGCACGAGCGACCCGCGCTGCAAGCCGCGCTGGTAAAGGCTCTGTTTGTATCCGGCGATCTGGCCCGAGCACAGGCCGAGGGGAGAGCCCTGCTTCGAAGCGGACTGCAGCTGCCGGAGGTATTGGTTCTGGTGGCGCGCTCACGGGTGGGGCTCAACAAGGTGGATACGGATACGTTTGGTTACCTCGATGAGGCGGAGTCTTCGTCGCCGAGCGACGATGTTCAGCTGATGATCGATCTCACGAGAATAGATGCGGCCCTGGCCACCGGGAGAAAGCCGAGAGACGTGCCTGACGGGGCGGACTCCACGCAGCGATTCTTGCGGGTCTGGATTCACCTGGTACGAGGGCTCCTGCGCGAGAAGCGAGGCGATCCGGAAGCGGCGGCGAAGAGCTACACAAAGGCCGTGCGTGAGGGCAAGGAAGAACGCTGCTGGTTTGCAAACGTCGCACATGGACGCATCGAACACATCGGACGAACGACCGGCGCCACGGAAGAACTCAAACCCAACGACCAGATCGACCCCGCCATGCGACGTAAGAAGAAGAAGAGACGGTAGGGCCGCGTTTTCGAAAGACCGTGTTTCTACGTAGACATATGGCGGGAACTCGCCTATGTTGCAGTCAAGTCCCGCCATTAACACGTGCGGTCCTTCGAGTATATGCGGCACAACCCCGAGCGCGCGGAGACTCGTCATCATTGCTCGGGTATGCACAAGGAAAAACGAAAATGAAACTGTACGTAGGCAACATGCCTTTCAGCATGGACGAGTCCCAACTGCGCACTATGTTTGGAGAGTTTGGCGAGATCGATTCCGCCAACGTCATCACCGACCGGGAGACCGGGCGTCCGCGAGGGTTCGCCTTCGTCGAGATGCCGGACGACGCCGCGCGCAAGGCGATGGCCGAGCTTCATGAGCGCGAGGTGGACGGCCGCCAGCTCAAGGTCAACGAGGCCCGCGCCCGCGAGGATCGCGGTCGACGCTACTAGACCGGCGCTGCGCCCCAGGAAAAAGACCCACTCCTCCGGGCTATAAAAGAGTCTTCACCCTCCCCTCCCGGAAGCGCCCAGAAATGTCCCGCGGGTATAAAACCTTTGTAAAACGTGAAAAAGTTCCGTCGAAGGAGGCAAGAATGCCCCAGGTGATTATTGATGCGGATGCCTGCCCGGTGAAGCAGGAGGTCTACAAGGTGGCTGGTCGCTATGGGCTGCATGTCACCCTCGTCAGCAACATGCGGATGCGCACGCCCCAGGAACAAAGTGTGAGTTTGGTGGTGGTGGAAGGGCACCTGGACGCGGCGGACGATTGGATCGCGGATAATGTGTGTGAGGATGATGTCGTCGTGACAGCTGATATCCCTCTTGCGGCTCGGTGTCTGGAGAAGCATGCCCTGGTGATCGGTACGAACGGGCATCCGTTTAGCGAGGACAACATCGGCGACACCCTGGCAACGCGGGATCTCATGGCCCAGTTGCGGGATGGCGGTGAGATCACCGGGGGGCCACCCCCATTCAGTAAGCGAGATCGATCACGGTTCTTGCAGAATCTAGACGAGATGATTAACAAGGTGCGTCGACGCCCCTAAATAATGACGACTAAAAAATGACTCCCACTCTTTGGAAAAAGGGTATCGTAGATATCGAATCCAGAAAGGAGAAATAGGATGAGCAAAGGTCAGAACGCCAAAAAAGGATCGAAGAAGGAACCGCAGAGAACAAAGAAGGAGAAGAAAGAGGACAAAAGAAAAAAAGAAGAAGAAAAAAAGAACCTGGATAAATATTGATCAAACACACAATTAGTACCTGTCAATAATGACGTCAATAATGACTCCGACTCCTTTAAAAAGGGTGGAATATAAAAAAGATCGTGCCGAGTTCCGCAGGGGTGGAGAGGATACCCCGCGCGAAAACCCAAATGATTGTTCCAATCATTAAAAATAAAAAATTGTCCCTACTCGGGTGTTTCGGCTGTCCGCCGCCCCCCACCCCCTCCGTGCGGGGCTATCCTCGGAATCCCGAGGACTGTCTGAGGCACGACAAACAAGAATAGTGAGGACTGGGCTCCTGCCCTGAGCCGCGGGATTCACTTTCTAAAGAGTGGGAGTCATTATTTAGGTCATTATTTAGGGAAAAGAGCTATCGCCTTGTTGGAACTCAGATCCAACCCGAGAGGCCAAGGAACAACTCTGTCCGGGAACTCCAGACAAAGGTCTTGTCATCATGGGTTTCCGATTGGCCGTCACTCTCCCAATTATCGGACTCAATTAAGGACCCTACCCCGATGCTCTCCAATAACCACAGATCCAGGGAGATAGCACTGGCGAGAAAAATATGCACGCCACCGCCGAGGCCAATCACGCCCATGTTCGTAGCGTTGATCCATGTCGAAGAGTAATCACCACCCAACTCTTCCCATTTTGCCCGCTCGTAGGTTCCATCCAACCCCACCTGAAGCGATAAGAATGGCTTGACCCTGCCGGTACCGAATGTGTATTCGAAATAAGGCAGCAAGGCGTAGTCGAGTTTCAGATACTTTTCGTCGTCGTCGTCCGATGAGTCCCCCGCCTCTTTCCATTTTTGCGTGGAAATACCCAGGATGACACGCGCCCCAAAAAACGCATGACCGTTAGATGAGAACCCGATTCCGAATCCGATCCGGGACATCGGGACGGGACCGAACCTGAAGTTGGAAACCGAATAACCCTCATCACTATCAAAATTCCACTTCGTACGCGTGAAGTTGAGCAGAGAGAGATTGAGATCTATTCGCACAGTACGACCAGGCGCAAACGAGGGTGGAACAACGGCGATTGGCTCCTTTGGTCTCAGAACAGGTGTCGCTCGAGGAAGTGGTTCGGCCGGTACAGTGACAACCGTTGGTATCACATTCCCCGACTCGGTCTCCACATAAGACTCGGGTGCCTCATAGGACTCGACCGCTTCCGTATTCGCTACGACAGCCTGAGGAACCACACAGATTCCGTTTTCACAAATCCGATCGCCCTTGCATTCGGTGTCGGTCCGGCATTGCGCCGCGACCTCGTCCGCAAAAAAGATCAAAACCAAGACAATGGGGACAACAATAAAACGAGTCGACATCAGCGTTACTCCTTTCAGGGACCAAACACAGAACAATCCTTTCGATCTGATCTTGTTTTCCTCCGGTTGATACCAAGAGAGTCATAAACGGGGTCAAAACTTAAGGGATCCCCATGAAAAATGACTTCGCCGTAGGCTCCACACATGGCGGTTTCCCCCATTTTTAGTAGTGGAAGTCATTATTCTCAGAAGCCTCCCCATGCATTCAGAGTATACCAAAGCAGCGGCAGGCGAAAGGATCTTCCCTTCGCCGTGTGGTTAGCACATTAAATGTCCGGTGCTGATAGCACATGAAATGTCCGCTTTGCTGCGGGAAGGGATAAATGGCGGAGATCTCAAAGGAAGGTCTCCAAATGAAACTTTATCCCGGTCCCGCCATGGAGCGGGCAATGAA
>JAUVDV010000050.1 GCA_030595125.1 Deltaproteobacteria bacterium | reverse complement strand
TGCACATGATCGGGCCTGTGTCAGTGTCTGTGTCAGTGTCTGTATCGGTGTCAGTGTCTGTGTCAGTGTCTGTATCGGTGTCAGTGTCTGTGTCAGTGTCTGTATCGGTGTCAGTGTCTGTGTCAGTGTCTGTATCGGTGTCAGTGTCTGTATCGGTGTCAGAATCGGTGTCAGTATCCGTGTCGGAGTCAGAGTCGGTCGTTCCGTCGCCGCGCGACGGGTCGTTCGAGCAGCCGGTGGTGCACAAGAATGCGGCCACGAGCAGGTTCACTAAAAAGAAATGTATTCTGTTCATCGTCTTTCCCCTCCATTGAAAAAACGATCATAGCATCTTTGGAGAATGTTTGTCGTTTGTCCGCCGTCGCCCTTTGGGCTATGGCGGATGAACGAGTCGGGCTGTATCATCGGGAATGTGCCTCAGACCCGATCGCCAATCAAACCCTTGTATGCTCCCGAGAAAGATATGATACCGTGTGCCGGTCAATCGAACATGAGGTGAGACGATGGAAATCGGAAAAGTAATTGAGTTCATGAATACGCCCCTGATGGGCATAGCCCTGTGGATATATCTGGCCGCGCTGGGCGCCATTCTCGTCGGGTTCATCGGCAAGAAGATAGCCGCGATCATCTTCCGCCGTCTGATCAAGCTCACCGAGAAGACCAAGATGCCTTTCGACGACATGTTCCTCATCGCGCTCTCCAAGCCGGTGGAGTGGGCCGTGGTTTTGGGGGGACTCTTTTTGGCGATCGTCATCCTTCCCATCCCAAAGGAGCCCGTCAACATCGAGAAGTTCGTGAGGGCCGCTCTGTCGGCCACAACCATTGTCCTGGTCGTCTGGTTTGGAGCTCGACTGGTGGAGGGCCTCACCGGATGGTGGGAGGAGAAGGCGGCGCAGACCGAGAGCAAGCTCGACGACCAGCTCGTTCCCATTGTCCGACGCAGCCTGAAAGTCTTCCTCTACCTGATCGGGGCGGTGATGATCCTCCAGAACATGGGCTACTCGGTCGGCAGCCTTCTCGCCGGTCTCGGCATCGGCGGCGTGGCCCTGGCCATGGCCTCCAAGGATACGGTCGCCAACCTCTTCGGCTCCATCATCATCTTCCTGGACAAGCCGTTCCAGATCGGCGACTGGATCGAGACCGGGGCGACAGAGGGAACCGTCGAAGAGGTGGGCCTGCGCACCACTCGCGTTCGAACCTTCGCCAACAGCCTTATCACCATTCCCAACGCCACCTTCACCACAAACACGGTCAACAACTGGTCCCTCATGAAGAAGCGCCGCATCAAGATGACCCTCGGCGTCACCTACTCCACCCCACCGAAGAAACTGGACGATCTGGTCCTGGCGATCCGCAAGATCATCGATGAGGACGACAACATCCACAGCGATTTCTACCTGGTCAACTTCGACAACTTCGGCCCCTCCAGCCTCGACATCTTCGTCTACTGCTTCACAAAGAGCACCGTGTGGGGCGAGTTCCTGCAGGCCAAGCAGGAGTTCATGCTCAAGTTGATGACCTGTGTCAACGGGATGGGCCTCGACTTCGCCTACCCCACCCAGACAATTCACGTGGAGAGCATGCCCGGCGCGCCCAAAGCCCTCACCGGCCAGAGACCCAGGTAAGAGGCCGCGCGGACTATCCCAGGAGTATCGAGAGAATAACTGACAGCACGTTGGAAACCGAAGGGGATCCGACCGAAGCGCAACCGCAGCCGTCGTCCTTTTTCTTATCCGTGCCCGCGTCCGTGCCCGCATCCGCCTCTGGATAGTCAACTCCGGAGCAATCGACCTCGTCCGCCGGACCTGGGATGGCATGATCATCGCAATCCACAAATGGGCCACCGGCTATGAACCAGCACGCGCCGTCGCAGGACCGGTTGTTGTACGAAGCACCCTCGCACCAGATCGAATTCTTGAGATCCTGCGTGCAGCACCCGTAGAAGCTGTCCTGACTTGACCAGCTCCAGGAGTCCGCCGCGCAGTTGGCCGGCGGCGTATCGGGACAACACACCACGCCCGGATCTTCCACGGCAGCGGCGTCACACGCCGAAGCCTCCGGACAGTCGACGATAGCGAATGTGCAGTCCGGGTGGCAACCTACGTTGCCCGCGCCGAGATTCCAGTCGGAACAGGCCGGTTGCTCCAGGGCACACGGGTCGCACTCCTCGCCGTCGTCCAGAATCCCGTTACCGCAATCCGGCCCGCCGCACTGCGAGGTATCGATGGTGCAATCGACGTTGCACATAAGTGCGTCGGCCACGCCCAGATCGTAGTCCGCACAAGTGGCGCCGCCCATGTCATCGCCGTCGCAGTCCTCGTCGCCGTTGATAACGCCGTCACCGCAGTACTCGGCCGGAGGTGTCCAGTTGCCACCCATTTCCTGGGGGATATCGTGAGAGATACAATGGATCGCGCCGCCGCTCCCGTTCATGTGATCCGCGTCTATGGCCACCACGTTGACGCCCGGAAGGGCCGTCTCGTACGCTGCTATGGCTGCTGCTTCCAGATCCAGCAGGTCCTGGGCGGTCTCATCCCCATGGGCCACGTAGAAGGAGGGCATGGCTACCCAGTTGTTCATGATCTCCGAGTTCATGTAAGAGCGATAGATCCACCCGGAGCTGTCGTAAGGTTCCGGCAACTGGAGCCTGGTGACCTCCCAGGCGTCGCCGTCGATATTTGTGGACGCCTGGATGATGGCCAGGTTGTCCTCCTGATCCTGGTAGTCGTTGGGCATGTCCGGGGTGGAGCAGTAGCCGCTGGTAACCCCCGAATCCACCGTCCCGTCGAAGTGGGTATCAACGGGATACTCCGCAAGTAGAATCGACGTGGGCCCCATCATCTTGGCGTACAGATCGATGTGCCCTGTCATATCCAGGCAAATGGGGTTGAGCACGATCATCTGCTCGCAGCCGAGGTATTCGGCCATCAGATTGTTCACATCCTCATCGCTCCAGCCGGATGGTTTCTCAAGCCCGTACACTATATGGGAAAAGAAACACGTGCCGGCGCCGTCGGACATGACATTTCCACCGGCAAGCTCGTGTTCGTTGGTGTTGACCTCCACGGGCGACCCGTCGGAGTTGAGCCAGTCGCCTCCACCCATGATGATGGGCACCTGGTCGTCGAGAGGCCTGCCCCAATAATACGAGTCAAAAATGTATCTTTCACCGCTGGTGTCCATCACGAACTCCGGGCCGTAATCGCGAACCCAGATGGTGTTGACCGGATAGTTGAGGAAAGAGTAATCGCCGTCCGAGATACCCGCAGAGTCGAGCTGACCCTTGAAACTGTCTTTTTCACCATCGGGGATGATGATCCAGGTATGACCGGCGTTGGCGTATGTCTCCACCATATCAACCCACATTGGCCCGTAAACTTGGTCTGCCCCGATCACGGTGATCAGGGTTGAGTCGAGGGGATCGAACTCACCGGGACGCACCGATCCCACGGGTGGAGGCGGCCCCAGAACCCCTGGAGGGACAATATAACGCTCGGTAACTCTAGGGTAATAGAGATGGGGATTGGCCAGCTCGTCCTGTGACACCATCACGCTGGGAACAAGCAATTTATGACCACGATCCAGCTCCTGCGCGCTCGCGCCAAGAGCGGCAGTAAGAAAACACGCACACAATACAATCCTCAATAACCACATAGTTGTCTCCTTAATGTGAAACCATTTATTGCGATCGATATTAACCGGGTTGCCAGCAACATCACATCAGTTTTCTGAATTGATAGAAAAAACGCTCCACCAGGCGTTGAAACCACGAACGTCGACGCCATTTCACACGGTCCAGCTTCTCGCACTTCTCCTGATCTTTCTCGAACACGGCCTTGAGATTCATGGCAAAGGCGCGATCGACTACAGTTGCGTTTACCTCCAGGTTCATGGACCAGGATCGTCGATCGATGTTGAAGCTCCCCACCGTGGCCCACACATCGTCGATGACCGCGATCTTCGCGTGGAGCACGGCCTCGCGCCACAGGAACAGCTTGATGCCCCGGCGCATCAACCTTCCGAACAACGCCTGACCTGCCAGCTGCACCGGCAGAATATCACCACGGGCGGGGACCATGACGCGTACATCGACGCCGCGCCTGACCGCGTTTCGAAGCGCCCGGCGAAAACCGAGCCCGGGGATGAAGTACGCGTTTGCAATGTAGATGTACTCACGCGCGTTCTTGATGGCGTGGAGGTACGATCGCCTGATAATTTTGCGTTTCTTGCGCTCCCTCGAACCCACGATCCCGATTCTCGTATTTCCAGCGGGCTCACCATCACCAAGAAAGAGTCGAGGGTCCAGGATCACGTCCCCGTGAACCCTCCAGGTTGACATGGAGAGCAAGGACAGATCCCTCACCCCCGGCCCCGACACGCGGACATGGATGTCGTGCCAACCTTGCCCATCTCGTTCCACTGAAAGCCACTCGTCTCCTATATTGATGCCGCCCAGAAAACCTATCCTGCCGTCCACGACCAGGAGCTTGCGGTGATTCCTCCTGAGGATCCCCCATCCCTTACGCCAGGGCGCGACCGGCCTGTATTCCAGCACCCTGACGCCCGAATCGCGCAGATCATCGAAGAAGGACGCCGGCACGTTGATCGTCCCGAAACCATCGACGATCAGGTACACGGCGACTCCGGCCTGCGCGCGCTCACCCAATGCCGCAGCGAACATCCTTCCGACCGAATCATCGTTGAAGATGTAGCTATCCATCAGAATCGTCTTCGACGCTCCCTCGATGGCCTCGATCATGGATGGAAACGCCTGCACGCCGTCGATCAACAAGGTCACATCGTGGGAGTCCGAAACGATGTCCTGGTAAAGGCAATACCTCGCCCAGGAACTCCTGGTCTGCTCTTCCACTGTAGTATTGATTCCCCTATCGGTCATTTTAAAGCAGGCTTCCAACACTTTCCCCTTCCCCTCGCAGGGGAAGGCCGGGATGGGGTTGATATGATCATTTTACCAGAGATGGTTTCGGTCAAGTACAACTATGGGTTATTCTTCCTGGTGAACGGCACGGCTGCCTCCGGCAACAAACATATCGAAACCGGAGGACAGCAAAACAATGGTAGCCGCCGTTGCAGTATTCATGGAATACACCTTTCACCCAGACACGGATGCGGGCGATGATCCGGATGTGGATCTAGTAGAACGCTGCAAGGCAGGTGATTCGGATGCATTTCGCGAGATATATCACGCGCATCGCCTGATTGTGTACGGTGTCGTCTCCCGGATGATCAACAACGCCGCCGACCGCGACGAGGTAGTCCAGGACGCCTTTCTCCAGGTTTTCAAATCCATCAACAGTTTCAGGGGAACGTCGAAACTCTCCACCTGGATCCACCGGGTGGCTTTCAACGTAACCCTCCAGTACATCAGGAAGAAGGGCCGGAGGATTCGCCTCCACTTCAATGACGACCCCACCCGCAACGTCGCTTCAAATCCTGATGAGGGACCCGATACGCCGGAACAGGAGGCCATGCTCGGGGATCGGCAAGCCGCAGTGCAACGAGTTCTGGATACGCTGGCCCCGAAAAAGAGGCTGGTGTTGATCCTGGCTGACTTTCAGGGAATGTCTTCCCAGGAGATCGCCGACGTTGTCGGTGCGCCCGCGCTGACCGTTCGCACGAGGTTGTTTTACGCCCGCAAGGCCTTTTACGAGCGCCTCGCAAAGGAACCCGCGTTCGAGGGCTCGCTCTTCGAGGGGGAATCCAGATGACGCGATGCCTCAAAGATCGCGAGGCCTTCGCCCTCGTCAACCACGACCTCGCCGATGATGACAGGGTTCGCCTGAACGCACATCTTGTCGAGTGCCCGGCATGCACGGCGAAGGTCTCGACCTTGACGGCGCTCAAGGATGCCGCAGCCGCCGCGCTTGCTCCTGTCGAGCCGGACTGGAGCGCGATCGACGCGGGGATAGAGCGCGCGATCCGTCAGGTGAAAGAAACCGAAACAGCCGGAGTAGCATGGTTCCCGTTGGCCCTGACCACTGCTGCTGCTGCACTTGTGGCCCTGGCCCTCCTTGTGCCCGATCTCCATGTGAAACCTTTACCGCATTCCACACCGTCCGCGACTCTCCCTGAGCAACTGAAGATCACAGTCGCCGACACCGTTGGGGCGGTTCGCTGCACTCCCAAGGGCACCGCTCTTCACTGCGGAGCCCCGGTCGGCACCGACGACAACGGCGGCGTTCGCCTCGCTCTGGGGCTCGATGCGCGACTGGAGATGGGTCCTTCCTCGGTGCTGGATCTTGTATCATCCAACATTCAAACCCCGACCGTCAGCCTGGAAAGAGGTGTCTTTCTTATTACCGTTCCGCCCGGCGCTCTCGAAAGCGAGTTGATCGTTCTTGCGGCCGGCGCCTCGTTCGCCATCTTCTCCGGCAGTGCTGAGTTTTCCATCGGTGACGGCGCGAGCCCGAAGATTCGGGTCCGATCCGGCGAGGTCCTGCCGATCTCCGACACGGATCAGTTTTCACTCTCCGTCGACAAGTGGCGACTGCCGAATTCCTCATCGACCATCGACAGGCAACGCCTCCTCCCCCTCATGGAGACCCCATCTCCCACAGGAGATCCGATCCACGCTGACGCAGGTGCGCTGGAGACCAGGCTCTACCGCCCCGCAGGAACACTATCAAAACGTGTCGTCCGCGAGGTCATGAGCCACACCAAACCCAAACTCACCAATTGTTACGAGACATCTCTCAAGAGGTTCCCATCCCTGTATACGACCATCTCGGTTACGGCCCGGCTCGACGTGAACGAGAAGGGGCATGTCTCGAAAGTTCGCCTGAAGGGCACCGAAAAGTGGCCCGAACTCGAGACCTGTCTGTCCAGGACGTTCAAGGGGATGGTCTTTCCGCCACCTTCGGACGGAGCGATCGAGCTTATCTTGCCCCTGCGTCTCTCTCCTGCGCCGTAGGGGTTTTACCGTCCGTGATCGGATCGTCTTCCTCGAGGACCGTAATCTCCGTGACCTCGGTCATCAACAGGTAGGCCAGCATGAACAGCAGGATGAGGATGAAGGAAACTATCGCGAACTGAGTGCTGAAGGAGCGCTGCTCACCGAAAAACCTGCCCTTGCTGCGCCGCTTGATCTTCTGTTCGACCGCCTCAGTCATACCTCCAGGGGCGGCGAACCTGTGCAGGCCCGATATTTCCTCCATGGTCCTGCGATAGGTATCCCACTCCTCCGAGCATTCTTTACAGGCCGCAAGGTGGGACTCCAGCTCCTCGACTTCACTGGAGGACAGTTCCTCATCGTGATATGCAGTGAATAGTTCTCTTGCGCGATCGTGGTCCATGACTACCTCAAATGCTGCGCCAGCTTTTCCTTTAGCGCCATTCTCGCTCGATGCAACCGGCTCTTGACGGTGCCCGCCGGAACATCGACAATTTTCTCGATCTCCTCGTAGCTGAGATTCTGAATGTCTCTCAACACAAGGACCAGGCGATGCTCCTCATCCAACCCGGAGATCGCCTCCTGTACGAGGCGCTCCATCTGAAACCCCTCCGCCATCTCGTCCGGCCTCGGTACCTGCCCCGATATGGGCGACTTGCCCTGGGCCGGCTGCACTCGATCTTCCAGATCAGAGAAAGACTTGCTGTCGTAGTGCCGTCTCCTGGCGAGATACTTCTTCCGGTTGATGCAGTGATTGGATGCGATCCGGTATATCCATGTGGCCAGGCTCGAATCACCCCTGAACGACTCTATCTGCTTGAAGACCGTGATGAAGACCTCCTGGGCGAGATCCTCAGCTTCTTCGCGGTTGCTGAGCATGCGGTACAACAAGTTGAATACAGATGACTGGTGGTTCTCGATGAGGCTCTCGAAGGCGCCCGGCGCCCGGGCTTTCAACTTTCGAACAAGCCGCTTTTCAGCGTTTCCAACCACCTGAACTCCCCTGCAACGTGACAAGCGCACATCCCGGCGTTTGTTCCCGCCGGGACGATCCTCCACTCAGGGATACTAGCCTATAAAGATGCGAACTCCCAAGGCGAGTTGAAATCTTCCGCCTTGCCTCAGCTCCTGGCTGTAGCCGAGATCGATGGCAAACGCTTTGTCGAGATAGCCCACGCCGGCGGCGATGGAGTTGATGTGATAGTAAACATCGTGAAGGTAACCCAATCGCAATGGAACCCGCCCCGCGACGAGGAGCTCGAGCCCTGCGCGTATTTCCTCGTTCACCTTCTCGTGACTGGTGAAATCAAAAACAACATCCGCCTCGATGTTCAACATTTCGACCAGGGAAACCGCCACACCGCTCCCGAGCTGCAGGGGCGCGTAGATGCTATCCGTGTTGCTCAAGTTGTAACCGGTCACGCCGATGCGCAGGACATTCCCGGCATTCAGCGCGGCGCCCGCATCAAACGTGAACCCGTCCACTTGCTGGCTTCCGGACGAGGGCATGGCCGGTCGTCCGTTCGGCCCTAGATCCGCCGATTTCAAATCGTGCTCCACGCGAATATACCGCCCTGTCAGGCCAATGAAGAACACATCTCCAATATTCCCACCTACAGCCAATCTCCCGTCCCATGACTGGTGGTGGGTGTGATCGTGATTGGCGGCGAGGTAGTTGACCGCCAGACCCGCCGCAATTGTCGATGACGTCACGGAATCGACGATCGCGATCCCGCCCATGTGCATATTTTCCTGCCCCGTGTACTGGTACATCAGGTTCAAGTGATAAATATGAGCCATGGCGATGGTGGCCGGATTCAGGTACAGGCCCGAAACACTGGACGGCGTTGCCAGAGAAGCC
The DNA here is from genome assembly GCA_030595125.1 of Deltaproteobacteria bacterium. GTDB lineage: Bacteria > Myxococcota_A > Polyangia > JAAYKL01 > JAAYKL01 > JAUVAN01. Next base: position 32,773 of record JAUVDV010000050.1, on the reverse strand, counting down.
CCCGCCAATCCGAGGGTCCTGGGATCCATCGTCCTGGAAGTCCCGTATAGCGGTTCCTCACCCACTGCGCATGTCGCCACTGCCAACACAATGATAAAACCAACTATTCCAGGCGTCTGACAAAATCTCATGGAACAAAGCGTATCAACACGAAAAGAACAAAGTCCATTTTCCGACCAACCTCCGGGTTTTTGAAGCCGGCCTCCATCATCTTCCCCTTCCCCTACCTCAGGGGAAGGCCGGGATGGGGTTTTCGCTGAACAGATTCACACCTGATGCGGTCAATTCGGCAGCTATTGAACACACCGGAGAATGAGAAAAACAATGTAAAACCCACCTTTCTTTTCCACAGCACAAACCCTCAATTGATTTTTTGGCAATTTTGGTGTTGACATTTTTACATTACAATTTGGTTGGTATTTATATGTTAAATTCCAGTCAGTTAACAGAATGACGCGCGATACGACAACATTGCAAACTGGCACGAAAGGGATTGTTATTTTTTTTCATAAAAAAAAACGAGCCAAAACGCCAAGATGGACGATTCGTGCATTTTCTGGTTGTTTGCCGTTGAAAAAAACTGCTACCAACGGTGAGTCAGGTTACAACCCCCGCTACCGCTGCCAGATCGCATTCAAACGCGAGAAGGTGAACAGAGGGAAGGAAGTACTTGTCCGACACTGAACAACTGCTCCGCTGTGAATGGTTCTGTGGAAAAGGTGTTGTCTAACTGTCAACACAATAAGGCTCAAATGGAAACCTGGGAAAAAGCAAAAGCGTGGATCAGCGGTAAATTGAGCGAACAAGTTTTCGATAACTGGTTCATCCCTATTACCGAGGCCGATCTCATCGACGACCGACTCGTCCTCCATGTACCAAACAACTTTTTCAAGGAATGGTTATCGAACAACTATCTCGAACTCATCAAGGAAGCCATGTTGGTGCAAACCGGCACAAAAATCGAGGTGGACTTCTCTCTTTCCAATAATGAAACAGTGCAGGCTGTACGAGAGGAACTTCCAGCAGAACCGAAGCCCCAGAGAAGCCCTAAGGGACCATCGAGGCTCAACCCCAAATACACGTTCAAGAACTTCGTTGTCGGCTCTTTTAACCGGCTCCCCCACGCAGCGTCACTGGCAATCATCGACAAGATAGGCGCCAATTTCAACCCCCTGTTCATCTACGGCGGAGTCGGACTCGGCAAGACGCACCTGCTCCACGCCATTGGAAACAGTGTCTATAAGAAGGACCCTTCCAAAAACGTGATCTACGCGTCGTCGGAAGAACTCATGAACGATTTCGTGGCGTCCGTCCGCAGTAACAAGATGGATGTGTTTCGCCGCAAGTACCGCAAGAACTGCGATGTTCTACTGGTCGACGACATCCAGTTCATAGGCGGCAAGGATGGAATGCAGGACGAGTTCTTCCACACGTTCAACGCGCTCTACGAGGACAACAAGCAAATAGTCCTCACGTCGGACAAGTACCCCCATGAGATCCCCGATCTCGAGGAGCGCCTCCGATCGCGGTTCCAGTGGGGCCTCATCGCGGACATCCAGGCGCCGGACCTCGAAACCAGGCTCGCCATCGTCAAGACAAAGGCCGAAGCCGAGGGTATTCCGCTACCGAACGACGTCGCCATGTTCCTCGCCACATCCATCAAGTCAAACGTCAGGGAACTCGAGGGATCGCTCATCAACCTCGCTGCTCACGCATCACTTGAAAATCAAGTCATCGATCTGGATTTCGCGACCGAAACGCTCAAGAAGGTGATCGCACTGCACCAGACTGTCCTCACAGTCGAAAACGTGCAGCAAACCGTCTGCAAGCACTTCGCCATCTCAATGAGTGACATCACCGGCCCCCATCGCCAGCGATCCATTTCCTTCCCCCGGCAGATAGCAATGTATCTCTGCCGCAAGGGTCTCAACACCTCCTACCCGGAGATCGGAAATCGTTTCGGCGGCAAGGATCACACCACCGCTCTTGCGGCCTTTCGGAAGATCGACAAGTTGGTCGGCGAGGACGCCAACGTCAGAAACAAGGTCGTGGCTCTAGAGCGGCTCCTCGGTTTTTAGTCCAAATTTTTCATCTGAGTTCTAATTCCGGGTATGATCCAGTGGAGCCAAGGAGGTTCCGTCATGTCTCGGGTACTTATAGTTGCAACAGTCTTCACTGCCGCGCTGCTGGTTTTGGTGGCGGGACTTGCATTTGCGCAATCGCAAAACGATTGGCAAACCGCACAGAACCCAGAAGGTGAGGGGCTCCTCCTCGGCCAGTCCTATCACGGAACCGTTCCGGGGGGTGGGAACACGCTTCCAAGGGTAGAGGAACTGAAGGGCAAGCCCGGCACATGGGTAACCTGGCCCGGGTTCGTCATGCGCGCCGACGGAGGATCTCGCATCTTCATCCAGACAACCAGATCACTCGAATACACAAAAACCGACAAGAAAAACAAACTCTACCTGAAGTTCAAGGACGCAAAAGTCCATCTCACAAACAACCGCAACCCACTCGTGACTATTCACTTCAATACGCCGGTTCGCCGCGCCTATCTGAAACGGGCTCACAAGTCCGTGGAGCTGGCTGTGGAGTACAAGGTGTCGACACAAGCCGCGATTACTCAGTTCGCGGACAATGACGGATACCACTATCTGTTCATCGATTTCCCGGTCGGACAATATCCGGTCGGCGGTGACTTCGGCGACAGGCCTTCGTTCAAGGGTATCGGCGCACCTCACTCCGAGACTACACCGATCATCGACGACGAGATCCCTCCCCAGCAGTAACGCCCCCAAGAGTCTATCTCAACACTTCGATTATTATGATAGCCTCTGCTGGTGAGATCCTCGCTATATTCAGGCGTTTTATTGGGCCTTGCAGCCTTCCTCAGCGGCGGGCATTCGGCATCCGAGGAATACGTTGACACCCACGTGCATCTTGAAGCCGAACAGCTGGTTCTTGATCCGGACGCCGGATCGGTCATCGCCCGCGACGGAGTCGTTCTGAAGGTCGGCGATCTGGAATTGACCTGCAGCTCGGCAGTGCTCGATCTCGATTCAGGCGCCATCCAGATATCCGCCCCTCGAAGCATCACATGGCATCAACTGGAACTGAACGCGGAGACGGGCACTATCAATCTGGAGGAATCGCAACTCGAACTCGCGTTTCCCACGGTCGAGATCATAACTCCATCCGGTGCGGTAAAGGTATCCGGCGACCGCCTGGCATGCGAGGAAGACGGCTGCCGAATCGTGGCTGCCAGGGCGACCGCTTGCCCGCATACTCCGGCAGGATACCAGATCGAGGCAAGGGCAATCGATGTTCACAGGTCGGGAGATCTGGACCTCGAAAGGCCGATCTTGCGTATCGGCGATACGAAAATCGCGATTCTTCCGTGGTTAAGGCTCCGCCCCCCAGACAAGCCCGGTTTTTTGGTCCCCCGCCTGGGATGGAGCGAGACTGGCGGTTTCATCTTCGGGCCGGCCGGTCAAATCCCAGTGAGGAAGGACCTGATCCTCCAGGGACACATAGCCGCTCGAACGTCACAAGGCCTGGAAACACATTCCAGGGTCATTACGCCCAGCGCGGACCTTCGCATCGACCATCTCCTCGATGCTCCGCGAAACCATGCGCGCGCCCGCTTGCATTTCTTTCCCGATCTTCAGGGTGCGACCCTGGCGGTCGATACCGACGTGGTCACAGATCGCCAGGTCATCGATGATCTCTCTTTCGAGCCACTTGATCGCGCGCTCACTCATACATCGAGCAGGGCGCTGATGACCATGAAGGGAGACAACCTCATCCTCGAAAGTCAGGTAATGCTCCACCAGACATTCGACGAGGGCGATCATCTTCGCGGTGATGTCCTCGCTCCCGTCACCCTGATCACCGGCTCGGCACTCCCCTTGAGCAATCGATCCTCAATTTTTCCCCGCCTCGACCTTGCCCTGGCAAGGTACGACACACCTCGGTCTGTATCGTTCGAGGACGCGAGCGGCGGCCTCGCCCTGCCCCACTTTCGCATATCCGGAGCTCCATCCATCTCCATCCCTCACAGGATCGGACCCTTCGCAACCGAGGTCGACGCCTCTACATTTCATCAAATCTGGCTTGTCGACGGATCATCACGCGACGATCACACCCGGCACCTGATGTTTGCCACGGCGCAAATCGATCTTCCGTTCATCGGCCGACCGGGCGGTGTGCGCCATATCGTCACGCCCTTCGCCAGGTATCGAGTCACCCCATGGATCGCCGGGACCTCACCCTTGTGGACCGTTGATATGCTCGACCGGCAACGGCGCGGCCACGGCCTCGAAAGCGGCATAGCAACCACCTTGAAAAACGACGGCGACTTGACGCCTCATCTGACCCTGGAGATAGCTCAGAGGTTCGATCTGCCCGGTTGGGCCGATCCTTTCGGACCCGCCTATCTCTTCGCCGACCTTTCGCTGGGACCCGAATGGCTCTCCTTTCGGGGAAGTGGTTCCTGGGATCAGAAAGCTAACAAGATCAGCGCAACCCGCCTGGAGATCTCCACGTCCGATGGAAGGGGAAACACCGTGACGACCGGAGGTTCCTGGTACGGCCCCGGGCGTGGCGCGCATCTGGACAGGGGTTGGTCGGCTGCCGTCGGACCGCCGATGACCCGACCCTGGACGAGCCGACTCGAGGACTCGATGGAGCTATTCGAGCAGATTTCCCTGGCCTTTACCCGGGTGTTCCACGCTCATGCAGGGGCGAGTGTCGGCATCGTTCCGGATCCCCGGTTGCACGCGCTCTGGTACGGCCTCGAATTGCGTTCAGCATGCGGCTGCATCCGTGCGGGGCTGGTTGCGTCTCACAGAATCGACACCCCGTTCCCCGACGTCATGGCCACGCTGAACCTCATGAACCTGTGAATCCTCCGGAGTGCTCCGGACGAATCGTTCAGCGGGTTTCGAGGCTTCCGGCGTGTGCCGGACGGGTTGGTTCAAGGGGGGCAGTTTGCCGGAACCGGCGTGCATGTGTCGTTGAGGTTGTCAGTTACAGTTATCGATGTTGGTACGGTAGTAAGCTGGTCCAGCAGATCGCATACCTCGCAGTCGGGAAGAACAAAGTTAAAGAAGACATAAAATTCATCACCCACCGAGGTGAGGGCGCTCAGACCGTCCAGGTTCGCCAGGTCGTCGTTTCCGTCGATGTACAGGGTCCAACCAACGGAGGTGAGGGCGCTCAGACCGGTCAGGTTGGTGAGGGCGTCGTGGTAACAAATTGACAAGTACCCGCCCACCGAGGTGATGTTGCTCAGACCGTCAAGGTTGGTAAGGGCTGGGTTACCGGAGATTGACAAGCTCCCACCAACAAAGGTGATGCCACTCAGGCCGTCCAAGTTGGTGAGGGCGTCGTTGTTCAAGATGAACAAGGTCCCGTCCAGCGATGTGATTGCACTCAGCCCTTCCAAGTTGGTGAGGGCGTAGTTGTGGGAGATCTCCAAGTACCCGCCCACCGAGGTGAGAGCGCTTAGACCGTCCAAGTCGGTGCATGACGAGCACTTGATTTCAAGGTTTCCCGAGATCGATGTGCATTCCGCGATGGCTGCAATATCCGATTGTTCGAAGATCTCGTAATCGCCGATGTACTCCCCAAGATCGCACTCGACCGGGCCGGTATCCGTATCCGTGTCGGTATCGGTATCAGTATCGGTATCGGTGTCCGTGTCGGTTGAAGAGTCGATCCCGCCGTCCGGCTTCGACGAAGAACCGTCTGAGCACCCGCCGAAAACCAGCACGGTCGCAAGCACTATAATTAATGAGAGATATTTGATAACGATCATCGTAGCCCACCTCCATCTATTGGGGTGATCATATCATTTTCTGAGGACGTTTGTCGTTTGCCCTGCTGTTGACGTTTGTCCTGCTTCGCTCGCTGCCCCGAGCTACGCAGGATAGCCCGAGGACGAAATTCAGGAAGGCTATTCCTCGTCCTTTGTCAGGTCGAAGGGTATCCAGAGGATTTTCAACTCTTTGGTGCTGCCCTGGCGGCGCCAGCCGGCGAGCCCGCCCAGGAACGACCAGTATGCGCCTTCCGGCGCGGGAGGTTTACCCATCGCAATAAACGGGAAGATCTGGAACGTCCAGAACGGGTTCTCCTTGATCTCGCCCTTGTGCAAGACAACATTGAAGACCCCGGTCATGGTGCTGACCGGATCGCGATCTCTCCATAACAGCGGCGCCACCACCGTGGACCTCTCGTCGTTCTTCTCATCGTTGAAGTCCCACACCAGCGGGAAGGCCACACGCTTGTAGTCATGGCGGCGATAATCGTCGAACTGCCACCAGAGCGGGAAGAACGCCCTGTCCAGAGAATTGTGCGCCAGATCCCGGAAGTTCCAGATCAGGGGAAAAACAACCGTGTTCCTGTCTTCCTCATCCACGAATCGCCAGAAGATCGGCGCGAGCACCAGGTGGTTGTCCCGCTTTCCACGGCCCAGGTAGAAGATCGGATAAATGCGCGCGTGATAGCCGTCCGGGTGAACCCCGACGTCGAAGGTCGGCGCCACCCATGTGCGCCATCTTTTCTCGTGCAGGCTCCAGTTGTGACCGAAGATGGGCATCAGGGCGAATGTGCGCTCCCGATAGTGCTCGTGAAAATTCCAGTAAACGAGCCCGACCATGGTGTCGTCGGAAACAGGAGTGTCGCGCTTGTAGAAGATCGGCGGAACCAGCAGGCTCCTGTCGTCGGTCCTCTCGTTGCCATATCGCCACAAGAGGGGCGAGTACATCTTGAGGTAATCGCCTTCTTTCTCGTACCAGTGATAAAAGATTGCGACGCCACCTTGCGAAAGGTTTGGGCTATGACGATAGTACGTGAGCAACGGCGGAAAATAGTGACTCCGTCCTTTACCCCATCTGCTTCCATAATAGAGAGGCGTGATCAGCGTTCTCGCCCAGTTCTCGTCCCTGGCGAAATACAATAACGGCACGAGGCCGGCGCTCCAGCCGTTCTCCCTGGTCTTGAAGAAAAGGGGCGGCAGCACCGTCGTGGTCTTGTAGTTCACCTCGTCGGTGAATCGCCAAAAAAGCGGAGGCAATATCGTCAAATAGGTCTTGTCCCTGTTACGGCCCGAAAAGAACAGTGGCGGAACGCCGCGATCACTGTCGCCGCGATTTCGGTAATCGTAGTACCATCCAGCCCACATGAACCCGCCGTGCTTGTTCTTGAAGTTCCAGAACAACGGCGGCAATACCTGATATCCGGACTTGCGTCGTTCGTCTTTTCCGAGGAACAAGAGCGGCGCCAGGCCCAAGTTGTATCCATGATCGTCTCGATTGTAGTAAACGGGTGGAATTATATCCGTCTTGAACTCCGGATCTCGAAAACGCCAATACAGCGGGAAATACACATCGGCGCTCGAAGGTCCCTCACGGTATCTCCAGTAGAAGGGCATGAGCCCAAGATCTTTCCGCGCACCCTCCCCGGTTCTCTGCCTGGAGTAGAACAGAGGAAAAACGGCCGTCGTTTTTACGCGCTCGGATTTCTCGGAGTAGTAGGGCGGAATAATGAACCGCTTTGGCTTGGGCTCATAGTCCTCCTCCAGCTCCTTCAACTCGATGCCGTGTAACCCAACCGCAGTCTTGTCGGAAGACTCCCCTGTCTTCTCGTCGTCGGGCTCTTCGAGGCTCGCGGCTGAAGTTGAATCATCCGCCATTACCGGGCATGGAAGGAGAATCATAGCCAGCATTAAAGCTGACAATACGGCGGTGGTGTACCTGTCTATCACTTGTGCGCCTCTAGACGTTTGTCGAGATCGGACAACGACACCTCTTCTTGAGATCCATCCTTCATATTTCGCCAGGTCACCTTGCCCCTCGCCGCTTCATCTTCTCCCGCGATTATGGCGATGACCGAGCCGTACCGATCCGCGCGCTTCAGCTGCGACCTCAGACTTCCCTCCTTGTACGACACTTCGATCTTGTGTCCCGCCTTCCTCAAGGTTCTGGCCAGGGAAACCGCCCTGTCCAGCCCGCCCTCGCCTATGCCCGCAACGTAGATCGTGGGTCGTTCACTTCTGGATGCTCCTGAACCCAACATGAGAAGCAGCCTCTCTATTCCAAAGGCAAACCCGATTGTGGGAGTCTGCTTTCCTCCGAGATCTTTCACCAGGTTGTCGTAACGCCCGCCACCGACGATCGTGGCCTGCGATCCCAGGGTATCTGATTCGCCCTGTATCTCGAATATCGTTCTTGTATAGTAGTCGAGGCCTCTCACCATCTTCTTTGCCACCTGATAAGGCGTCCCGTTTTCGTCGAGCAGTCTCTTCAGTTCATTGAAATGAGCTGCGGATTCCCCTTCGAGATGATCCAGCACAGATGGCGCCCCGGCTGCCGTCTCTATGCAATCGGGCACCTTACAATCGAGCACCCTCAAGGGGTTGGTCTGAAGTCTTCGTCGACAATCCGGGCATAGCTTGTTTAGATCTCCGGCGAAATACTCGACAAGCGCATCTCGAAATAACGGGCGCGTCTTCTGGTCACCCAGGCTGTTTATTTGAACACTGACATTTTCAATTCCCAGAGCCTCCACGAACTGCACGGCCATGTCGATTATCTCTGCATCCGCGGTGGGTTCCTCCACTCCGATCAGCTCGGCACCAGCCTGGTAAAACTGCCGATACCTCCCCTTCGCAGGACGCTCGCGACGAAACATAGGGCCTATATAGTAGAACTTGGAGATCGGTTGGCGCCCGCCGATGTTGTGCTGAATATACGATCGGATGGCCGAGGCTGTCCCCTCCGGGCGAAGGGCGAGCCTGGCGCCGCCCTTGTCCTCAAAAGCGTACATTTCTTTCTCGACGATATCAGTGACTTCGCCTATCCCGCGCACGAAGAGTTCCAGCGGCTCGACCGTGGGAGTTCGGATCTCCTGGTAACCGAACCTGTCGACCAGCTCGCGAAAGGTCTCCTCGAGAAAATGCCACTTGGGCATCTCCTCGGGCAGGATATCGTGCATTCCCTTGACGGTTCTCAAGCTGTTCATTGGAAGGACTTTAACAAGGAGTGAACCGGTGTCAACGTTCCTGTCTTTGTATTGATGCTGTTGTTAATTCAGGGAGAAGGCGAGACCCTTCAGAATGAGTGGCTAAGGGTTCTAGCCCTCCGGCGATGTGAGCATGAACGGATAAGTCACGATGACGATTCCTCCGCCCTCGGGCTGCGGGAACGTCCACCGACGCACCGCCTGTGCGATGCAGTTCTCGACCTGCGCGTTGCCCAATGTGGATGAAGCAACGGCTGCCATCTGGACTGCGCCCGTACCGGAGATAATGAACTTGATTGAGACACGACCCGACAGGTCAGGACGCTGGGCAAGTTGTTTCTCGTAACAGAACTTGACCTCATTAATGTGCCTGTGGACGATCCTTCGGATGACTTCCTTGGACAGGGAGCCCTTGACCATCGCCGCGCCGGAACGAATTCTGGGAGCCCTGCCGCGCCGTCCGCCGAGGCCACCCGCGCCGCGTCCGTATCCGGAACCGGATCCGCCGCCGCCGCCGTGACCGATGGTGTTGAGATTACCCAATCCGATAGTACCCTCACCGGTACCACCACCACCACGACCGGTACCACGCAATCCGAGACCACCGTAGCCGAAGTTCTCTCCGACCTGGTTGCCCATCAGGGCGCCCAGCGCATTCTCGGGATCGATACCGAGAGCCGTATCCTGACCGAAGGGCGATGTGGGTGCATTTGCCGCCGAAAGGTAGCTGAGGATACCGGCTGACTTTGCCATCTCCTTGGCCATCGAGCGCGCCATGTGCGGGTTCGGGTTGTCCTTCGGCCCCTTGATCCCGTAATGGTTATCGGTCTTCTTGGAGTCGCGCTTACCCATCTGGCCTTCCTCGCCCTTATGACGCTTTCCTTTACCGCCCTGCTCCTCGTCCTTTTTGTCTTTCTTCAGCCACTCGGGAACTTCGTCCTGCTGGATCTCCGCAGGATTGAGCATGTACTTGATGAACCGGTTGTTCTCATCGAGCAAGTCGAGAGACAGGCCTTCGGGATCCGGCGGGATAAAGTAGATAAGGAACAGAAACACTGCGTGCAGAATCATGGAGAACCCGGTGTAGATCTGCGACGTCCAATCCAGCTGAATGGGGGCCACGAACTTCTTGGGGTTGGGTACGGCGTTTACAAGGAACGTCCACGGACCGAAGTCCATCTTGGTACGAGCCTTGGGAGGCAGCGCGAAACTGTATCCGCCTGGAACCTCGGCCGACGATTGCGCCTTGCCCCCGCTTACCATGTCCGCCATCGAAATCCGATTGCCGTCCTCGTAGGTTATGTCACCGCTTCCGCCCGGGAGGATGCTGACAGTGGCCCCACCTCCCACGTGATTGACGACCAACGGAACCTTTGTGGCTCCCTTCAGTTCCTCTGCGGGAATCGGGAAATCGCAGGAAAAATCCTCACCGATATAGAAATTCTCGGGTTTCTTCTCGTCTGCCTTGAAATGCTTGACCTGAAGAACTGACCCGTTCCACATCACCACAACCTCGATTGCCTGCTTGGTGACATCCTCTACGGTGTTCAGATCTATGAACATCGATCCGGCGGTAACGCCAACGGTGGATGGAACCGCCGCAGGTATTGCAGGTGCCGAAGCGGCAGCCTGAGCCCCGAACATCGGCGCCACTCCGGGCACCGGGGGGGGAGGAGCGGCCTGGGCCACGGGCGCGGCTGCCGCTTGCACTCCGGCCGAGAAGGTCACCTCGATCTCCACTCCTCCGAGGGTGATCTTGTCCCCGCTCGCCAGGACCGATTTGTTTACCTTCTTATCGTTGACAATAGTCCCCTCGGCGCTCCCGAGATCGATGATGTGCACATCACCAGGTCCGGATACCTCGATGACCGCATGCATTCTTGAGATGCCTTCATCGTCAATCTGCAGATGACTTGACGCCATTCTGCCGATCTTGATCACGTCCCTGGAGAGAGACTCCTCCTTGACGACTTCACCATCTTTGAGGATCTTGAAATTGATTGTCAGTGCACTCATGGCCTTTTCCTATCTTTGTTCATGGCTGGCAAACCAGCCCTTCTCAAACCGCCGATTCCCCGATTCGGACTAGATGTCCTCCACGGACTTCAGCATCTCCGGGATGAAATGCTGACGCACCCGAATCAGGCTTCGCTGTTTTCCCTTCTTACGAACAACGGTCAACTCTCCATCCGGTCTGACGAGGTCACCGGTGACCACGTCGTCATCAAACGAGTATTCGGTTTTCTCCGCGTAAGAAACCTGAGCAAAAGCGGATCCGACCAGAAGCATGAAACCTACTCCAGCCACGATGCCAGTGAGGATCTTCATTTTTCTTCCCTTCCTTCTTTCTGCAAATCGCGCTTTCGCAGCGATAGACAATCTACTTTTCAATAAGTTCCCAAAAAAGAACTTTTTTTATCCCTCCAAGTCCACGGTACCTTTTTCCTTGTCCTCGGCAGCCTTCTTGTCCTTCTCGGCTTCCTTTTCGGCCTTCTCGGCTTCCTTTTCGGCCTTCTCGGCGTCTTTCTCGGCCTTGGCCGCTTCCTCTGCTGCCTTCTCCTCCGCCGCGAGCTCTGCCTCGATGGCCGCCTCGTCCACTTCTTCACCCTTGGCAACCTTACCCGCCTCTTCCTCCTTGGCGAGCTCCTCGGCCTTCTTCTGCATCTCCTCGGCTTCCTTGGCGATTATGGCTTGCTCGGCAGCCATCTTCTCGAGCTCGGCCATCTCCTTCAGAGCCTCGCGAATCTGCTTGGCGGCTTTTCCGCATGACTTGATGCGCTTCTCCGCCTTTTTGTACCACGAGATCTGCTTGCCCCTCTTGCCGTCAGGATCCTTCTTGTGAGCGGGTGTCGCCTTCTTCAGGAACTTCTCGAAGACCTTGCTCGCCTTCTCGTAACCCTCCGGCGATCCGTCGTTGGTGTAATCCATCTCCAACAGCCCGAGGTTAAAGATGTAGTCGGTTCTTGCCGGATCGATCTCTGCGGCCTTCTTGTACTCCGCCTTGGCGAGCGTGAAGTCGCCCAGTCCGCGGGCGGCCACTCCAAGCCCCATATGCGCATCGTAACTTCCCGGCTTGAGCCCAATAGCCTTTTCGAATGCGGTCTTCGATTCGGCATAACCCCGGAAGTTCAGGTTGATGGCGCCGAAGCTCATGTAGGCCTCGTAGAGATTCGGGTCCTTCTGAAAGGCCGCCTCGAACGCCTTGAGCGCCTCGACCAGCTCTTTCTTCTGGAGATTGATGAGGCCCAGCGCGTGATAGTTGGGCGCGTACTCGGGATCGAGCTTGACGGCCTGATTGAACACCAGGCTTGCCAGCGTCAGATACGACGGCTTCTTCAACTCTACTGCAATGTCGTAGTAGAGCATCGTCAATTGGTATAATGCCGGCATGTACTTGGAATCGATAGCCAGGGCGGTTCTCAGGTTTTTCTGAGCCTTCTTCCAGGCATCTCCGTCACCCGCCTTGGCCTTGGCTCTGAGGATTGTGGCGGCCAGGTTGTATGCCGGCACTGCATCGAGCGTATTTCGGCCGGCGAGGATGGCTTCCTTCAGCTTTTCCTGCCCATCCTCCGCCTTTCCCGCCTCGAGAGCGATGATGGCCAGATGGATCATGGACGGCTGATGCTTCTCGTGCTTCTTGAGCGTGTCCTTGAACGCGGCCCCTGCCTTGGCTTCCATTTTGCATTCGTTGTATATGCAGCCAACGTTGTACAGGGCCTCGACCATGTTGTTGTGCCCCTTGGCCACGGCCCGAAATTTCTTTGCCACGGACTCGCAGTTCTTCTCGTTCCAGCCTTCCTTCTTGGCCTCATTGTAGGCCTCGACTGCCTTGTCGAAGTCCTTTCGCGCTTCCTTGGTGATTATTGGCTTGCCGTCGGCGTCCACTCCACCTGTCTCGCCGTCTGCACCGCCCCCTAACTTGGCGCCGCCGCAACCGAGAACTACGAGTGCTATCAGAATCCCAGCAACCCGAACGATGATTTTTGCGTTCTTTAGCATGGGTAACCTCCTACTTGGACTCTGCGGACTTGGCAGAAATCTCAGCCGCAGATGCCGTCAATTTTTTCTCTCGCTTCTCGGCCTCGGTCTCGAGCGCCAGTACGGGCTCGGGCCTGGACCAGAAACTGAACTCAAACTTCGGTTGTACTCGCATCTCCTGCGATATCGGGTATTTCAGAGGCTCCAGTTTGCTGAGCTCGCGCTCGCAACGCAAAGAGTTCTCATTGAACCACCTGACCTTGGTGGAGATGTTGAGACAGTGTGCGAAACCACCGACGGCGCCGTCACGATAAGGCTTTGCCTTTTCGTCCATAGCGCCTCGGTAAATATCGATGAGCTCTTGATCACCCTTGAATGAAGGCGGAAGCGGAGAATCATAGAGCGCGTTCATGAACTGCAGCTGCATGTCACCCGCGCGCGCAGCGGCGGCCATTTCCCACTCGGGGATATGGATCGCGGCCACCTCGGCAAACAGCTTGGTTGTCTCTTCGAGCAGACCCGCCTTCTTTTCGATCCACGGCTTGAGCTTGTGTAGCGACCAGTAGTTGAACTGAATGTCGAGAGCTTCTTTCTTCTCTTCTTTTCTGACTTCCTTTACTTGATCGCGCACCGGCTTGCCCTCATCGTAGTATCCCCACCTGGCGAGTCGACGCCTATCCTTGGCCCACTTCTCAGAAGCTTTGATCTTCTCCGGGCCTTGTTCCTTCTTCCACCATTTCGTGATCTTGTCCGAGGTCTTCTTGGTGCCGGCGAAATCGGGGAACTTCACCTTCATGAACGCAAAATACCTGACCTCGGCAATCTGATACTTGGCCTTCGCAAGAGCGATTAACATTGAAGCCTTGCGCTTGTTCTCGGTGACCGTAGCCTTGCCCTTGTCGTGAACAGCCACAGCCTTTTTGTAGGACTTGAGAGCCTTGGCCGTATCTCTCCGCTTTGCATTCCAATACGAATCGCCGATTATCACGTGGGCTTGAACCTGCTCATCGACAAGCTTGGCCTTTGAGTATCGTCTGAGGTACGAGCCGTACCATTTGCGCGCCTTGTCCCATTCGTCATCGTTGATGTAAATGTAGCCGGCGCTGAACACCACTGTGGCCGTCTCGGCCGTCCGACGCCCCGAATAGTTTTTCTCGAAGGTCTTGACCGTTGAGAAGGCCCTATCCGGTTTACCCAGACCGATGTAAAACATGACAGCGTTGGAGAGCGCCTCCGGGGCCTCGTCCTCGCCGGAGTACTTCTTGGCGAACGACACGTAATTATCGGCCGCCATGGAGAATGACTGCAGCGCGTGATAGTTCTGTCCGATGAAGTAAGCCGCCTTCTTGGAGTGCTCGCACTTGGGGTAGAGTTCGATCATCTTCTCGCGCACCTTGATGGCTGACATGACGAGACGCGCGGACTCCAGGTTGATGGCTGTGTTGAACAGCACCTCGCACATTCCGCGCTCATCGTAGACACCGGTGTAATTGCGATAAATATCGAGATAAATCTCCGCCGACTCCTTGAAGCGGCTGCGCATGGTGAGAGACTCTGCCTTCTTCCTCATGACGCCCACCTTCAGCGACTTGATCTGGTTGGCGAAATCCTCGTCCTTCATCAGATCCACGCCAGGTTTCTTGCTGGTGTCGATGAACAGGTCGACGATGTCCGAGAGGTTGTCGTAGCAGGAGGGGATCGGTTTTTCGACCATGCTCCCAAGAGCGTTCAGACAATCGAGGTAGAGATTGGCCGCGTAGACCGCGATCTCGTCCGTAGAATGATTGACAGCGATATCCCTGAACAGGACCGCTGCCTCGACGAACATGTTTGCCTCGTAATAGATTCTGGCTCGCCGATACTTGATGTTTATGAGATCTTCACCCTTGGTGACGAAACAAACATATCGATTGTATGACTTGAGAATGCCCTTTTCGAGAGGGGTGAGCGGGCGGACTTCAAGAACGATTCTTTCGCCCTTTTCACACTTCTTGAAGCACTTCTTTTTGTCTTTTCCCTTCTTTCCCTTGCACTCCTTCTTCTTGCACTTCTTGCAGGTCTTGTCGCACTTGAGACCGGACTTGTCGGCGGTCTTGAGCTTGTGCTTTCGGCTACGGTCTTTGTCGCCGCGCTCCTGGACGTAAACCTTGTTATAGCAGAGCACCGCCGCATAGGCCGCGCTGGCCGTGTATTCCCCGGCAGGATCCATGTCGACAACAGCGTCGAAGGAGGGCGCGCAGTTTGCCCAGTCTTCCATGGTCCAGTACAGCTCCGCCTTGTAGAACGCAACGCGGTAGCGGCTGGGCCTGGTCTTGTCATCGAAACCCTCGACTTCAATAGTGTCCAGACCGGGATACTTGGCCAAAATCTCATCGTACATGGCGATGCACAACTTCATTGTGTCATGATCTTTTGTACCCGGCGCGGACTCGCTGCCCACGGCCTCCAGGTGCCACTGGGTCGACTGGTCCCAGGCTATCGCGATGGAGTCCTGGTTGCACTTCTTGATCTTTGCGGCGTCGTGCTTCTCGCCCGCGAATCTCTGTGACAGGCCGATCTGGCGCTTGATTTCGACCACCTGGTCGTCTTTGGACCCGGAACTGATGACCGCGTTGGTGACCATGGTCTGGTAGTGGCAAAGGTCGTCGCCCCCGTTGCCGCGGAAGTTCTCGATCTCCAGCTTCTCGAGCTCGTGGAACACGATGATGGCGTCGGCCCAGTGACCGTCATCGTAATAGAGGCCGGCGAGCTTATCGAGCATGGCATGAGACAGCTTGCCCCCGACCCGCTGGAAGAACTTCCACGCCTGGGCAGGGTTGCCGATCTTGGAAAACGCTCCGACCATTTCCATACGTGAGCGCTTGGCCACCACCTGTGCCTCGCGGTGCTCCGGGTTCGCATCAGCGTATTGAATCACCTTGTTGAACTGGTTGATGGTCTTCTTGAACTCCTGAAGGTTGAACAGACACCATGCCTGGTAGTACATGGCGACTACGTAGTTGGGGTTGTTTTCCTCTCCCCACTCGACCACCTTCTCGTAGGCGCGCATCGCCCTCTCAACGTCCAGCGCCTCGTGAAAATAATATTCGCCGAAGGCCATCCACGCATGGGGGATGAATCTGGAACGCGGATAGTTACGGATGAGTTCCTGATAGAATATCCGGGCACGCTCTCGATAGCTCGCCTTCTTCTTTTTGTTCTCCTGCTGAGAGGCCATCTGGTCGATCTCGTAGGCGATGGCGAAGAGAATCTCGTCGTAATCCGGATAGTCCGGAAAATGGTTGCGAATCTCCACGTATGCCTTGATCGATTTCTCCCGGTAGGCGGTGGCCTTCTTGTCGAGGGCCTTCTGCTGTGCCTTCAGTTTGGCCTTGTCCGCCTTTTTCTTCTGCCGAAAAATCTTCTCCTCGAGGCCGCGCGCCATGAAGTTGATCTGGTCGTACATTTCCTTGTACGCGTCGGCCAGGCGCTTGAGGATCTCCGCCTTCTCGGGGTTATCGTTGGACGTCTGCTTGGCGAGGCGCAGGATCAGCTTGATTTCCTTTTTGAGAATATCGAGCTTGCGAACCTCGCGCTTACGCGTGAAGGACGACTTGATAATGTCTTGAACAAAGCCTTTCTCAAGGCTTGGTCCCTCAATCTTCTTCTTTTTCTTCTTCTCTTTTTTGGCCTTGCTCGTTCCGACAGCGCCGCCGAGTTTTCCCTTGGCGAGATCGATGTCCTCGGGACAGCCGAGAACCTCTTTCTCCACCGCCTTGGGAATGCAGACCTCCTCGTCCGTCAGGGTTGAGGATTTCTTCTCCGCTTCGGCCCGGTGCGCGGTCAAAAGGACCAGGCAGGCCGCCATCACTGCAACGAACGTGAACAATCCGATATTGCGAATCATACCCGTTACCTCCCGCACCGGCTGGCAACCGGCTGCCGATAGTACCCTAGTTCGTCACGCCAGAACTCACCCTCGAACGGCCAGATCACATGCTCGGCGTCACTCTTGATCTCGGATTGCTGAACAACCGGCCCCGAGGTCTCCTGCTCCGTCTGAATCTCGAGGTCCAGCTCCCCGCGAAGGGCCTTGAGGATCTCGATCTCAATACGCGTGGTCTGATTGAGCAGGTCCTGAATTTCGACAAGAAGGCGCTCGTACCTGGACCGGGCCAGGTTTCCGGTGTTGTCGATGGCCACTGACTTGGCGGTTGCGATATCCTGGACAATCCGCTGCCCGGCAGCCGCGTTCACGAACTGGGGAGGCATCTTGGCCAGCTTCTTCTCCTCGGACTCGAGCACCTCGACGTACTCGAGGTTGCGAAGAAGTGTGCGGTCGTCGAGGGCGCCCTTGATGACCGCCAGCACCTCTGGGGACAAACCCATTACCTTCTCGGGCTGCTGCGTGGAGCCGGCGCCGGCTGAGACGCCGTCGGTGCCGACAGACGCGCTGCCTTCGAGGCTCTTGTCCAGCTCGCCCTGTTCGTGCATCTGCCGAATCTTGCGCAGGAACTCGAAGAACTGCTGGTTGTCCTGGAACTTGGTCACGGTAGCCTGCAGCTCCCGCTGGATAGGCTCGTACCTGTTGGTGAATTTGACGACCGTTTCCTGAGCGTCCTCGTACAGGCACTGGTCAAAAAAGATAACCGACTTGAGGATGACCGACTCCGGATAGAAATAGCCATCGAAATACGGGGAGTTCATGGTGTGGATGTTGCCCAACGCGCGATCGTACATGTCCACCTGGAAATAGGCCCACGATTCCTCGAACTGGGCATCCAGATAATACTCGGACGACTGTGGGATGCGGTTCCAGGCTTCCACGGCGCTGTCCCAGTGCTTGGTGGAATAATAGATACGAGCCAGCGACAACCAGGCCAGATTGAGGAACCGCTCCTCCTCATCGGAAAGGAAGAGAATGTCCTCGTACTTGTCGACAATGGATAAAAACGCCTTGGTCGACGGCTGGGCCTTGCGCTCACGCACAAACGTGATGCCGGCAAAGAACACCGCGCTCACGTACGATGGATCGCTCTTGTCGATCTCCAGGAAGAAATCCCGGGCCTTGCCGAATTCGCCCTGCTGGTACCAGTAACGACCCATGAGGTAAAGAAGCTCGTTATAGAGATCACTCGTCTCTTTTTTATTGAACTCCTGCAACACCGAAACCGAGTCGCCGTAGCGACCGACCAGCCCGATGATTCCTGCGGGCTCTGGGAGCTCACGGGACAGCTGCGCCAGCCATTGCAACGTGGTCTGGAAATAGAGATGCCCTGTGGACATCATGGCAATCTCCTCGAAAACACCGAGGGCCGCCTGGAAGAAGCCCAGGTGGTAGAAGCACTTGCCCAGGAAGAACTGCGCCTTCTGGACGTTGGCCGGCTGGTCTCCGGTCTCGCCCTGCACAATACGCTGAAATTGCACGGCCGCCTGGCCGTAGTGCTCCTGCTGGTAAAGCCTCAGCGCGTTCGCCAAGGCCTCGCTCGGTGGCCCGGAAGGCGGAGGCGGAGGCGCCGCCACGTTTCCGGTATCCGTGGTTGTGAACACCATGTCCTGCGCGCCCGCCACAACCCCGAAGGTGAGGAGAACCGCAAGAGTCAACCCGCTGGTGAGAAGTCGCTTTCCAATCATGGTCGTCCCCTTTACTTGTATTGTCGAAACGTCCGATTTCGGTGCTTTTTACGCCCTGTGTATTTATCGAGCAAAAGTCGTTTTAATTATTAATTTCAACAAGTTATGTTTTACATTTTCGCGTATGTTATTGGTACTGTAATGAAAAGTCAAGCCCTTTATTTGTAACCTCGATAAGCATAAGGCATCGTTATCTCAATGAAATTACCGGTCAATGCCCGGCCCGATGCGCCTGGACGGACGCCCCCCAATCTGTTTCCTTAACTTCGATATATATCGGATTCTTTTGTATCTAATTGCAACTTCCTCTCATTAACGCAGGACACGCGTTGACCCTCATTGGCCTGCATGCTATCTTTCGTTCCCGTTTGAAACGGTATCTCGGGTGACGGAGAAACTGTTTTTTTTGGGGATATATTGGAAACGCGTTCAGGAGTTGCAATTAATCTGATGGCTACCGCAAAAACTTACAAAAAGGGCGATAAAGCAGTCTACCCTGCCCATGGAGTGGGAGAGATCACCGACATCCAAATGCGCTCCCTGGGCGGCCAGAAACGCTCTTTCTACGTGCTCGAAATTTTAGAAAACAACATGAAAATAATGGTCCCGGTGGAAACCGCCGCCACCGCCGGCATGAGACCCCTTATTTCCAGGAAGGATGCCAAAAAGGTCCTGGACATCCTGAAGACCGACGAAGTGGCCGTGAAGACCCAGCCGTGGAATCGACGTTATCGAGAGTACATGGAGATGCTGAAGAGCGGCTCGCCCTTCGACGTCGCCCGGGTCTTGAGGGATCTCTATCGACTTCGGTCAGGCAAGGAACTATCCTTCGGAGAGCGACGTCTTCTCGACACTGCGCGCTCCCTTCTGATGACCGAACTGGCCTTCTCCTTGAGAAAAAAGGAAGCCTCTATCGAAAAGGAAATCCTGGCCATCTTCGAGTAGCGCTCAATTCCTTCAAAGTCGGCCGCGATCATTTTCCCCTTCCCCTCTCGCAGGGGAAGGCCGGGATGGGGTTTGAGTTATCACTTCGAGACCGCCCATGTAGGGCTGTAGCACCCTGGGAACGGTGACGGAACCATCCGCCCTCTGATATGATTCGATAATCGAGATCACCACCCGCGGCAGCGCCAGACCCGATCCGTTGAGGGTGTGAACAAAATGGTTCTTTCCGCTCTCGTCCTTGAACCTGATCTTCGCCCGGCGGGCCTGAAAATCCTGGAACAGGCTGCAACTCGACACCTCAAGCCATTCTTCGCACCCCGGAGACCAGGCCTCCAGGTCGAACTTGATGGCGGATACAAACGACAAATCTCCGGTGCAAATATTGACCACTCTGTGCGCGAGCCCCAGCATCTCCAGAAGTTTCCTTGCGTGACCGGTCAACTCGTCGAGGGCGTCCCTCCCCCGATCCGGGTGGACGAACTGCACGAGCTCTACCTTGTCGAATTGATGCCCTCTCTTGATGCCTCGGTTGTCCTTCCCATGGCTCATCTTCTCGCGTCTGAAGCACGGTGTGTAGGTCACGTGCCGCAGCGGAAGCTCCTTCCAGTTCAGGATCTCCTCCCGGTAAAAATTCGTCACGGGAACCTCGCCGGTGGGAATGAACCAGAAGTCCTCCTCGATATCGCGGTACAGGTGCTCCCCGAACTTGGGAAGGTTGCCGGTGCCCACCAGACATTCACCGCGAACCATGCAGGGCGCGTAGAGTTCCTCGTACCCGTGCTCCTCCGTATGCACGTCGAGCATCCAGGCGATGAGCGCCCGTTGCAACCGTGCTCCCGCGCCGCGCAGGAAGTAAAACCGCGACCCGGAAACCTTCTGACCGCGCTCGAAATCGACAATACCCAGGTCGCTCATCAACTCCCAGTGAGGCTTCGGTTCGAAATCGAAGCTCGGCTTGTCACCGTGCTCGCTTGCGACCGCGTTGGCCTCATCACCCGAACCGACCGGAACCTCTCGGAGCGGAATGTTGGGTATGGAGAGCATGAGATCGCGCAACTCCTTTTCCAGAAGTGGGACCCTGGCGTCATTGGTCTTGATCGCCTGCTTCACTTTTGAAACCGCGTCAATGAGGTCTTTTCTGCGATCGGGATCCTTTTCCTTGCCGATATTCCTGGACGCAGCGTTCAACTCGGCCCGGAGCCGATCACCCTCCTTCTGGGTCTCGCGTCGATCACTGTCCAGGGCCAGCACGTTGTCGATCACCGATGGATCGGATCCAACGCTGACAAGACCGCTTTTCACGCTCTCCGTCTCGTTGCGGATTCGATGGATGTCCAGCATGTGCGGAAGCCTACTTCTCCAGTAGCTTGTCGATTCGCTCCTGGATGATGGTTTCAGCAAGGTCCGGAACAACCTCCCAGACCACTTGCTCGATGACCTCTGCCGTGAGCGTGCGGATCGCTTCGGCCTGCTCGGGCGTGAGACCTCCGACCTTCGCGGCCACATCGGCGGCCGCCGTCTCGATGATCTCTTCCACTGCTGCCGTCGGTTTCGGCGGCGGGGTCGCGGGGGCAACCGGCTCATCGAGCTCCAGGGCATCAACCTCGTGGGTGGGCTCCAGCGTCTCACCCTTCTCGTTCATCTGTGCAAGTTCCGCGAGAGTTCCCACCTGGATGTCACCATCGTCGCCAGACTGGTCGTCGATCTCGATGGGAACGACTTCCTCCCGCTTTGGTTTTCCCGAAGCGCCCATCGCGCCGAACTCCATGGTTTCTTTGTGGGAGACCGGCCTGATTGGCTCGGGGGCCGCCGGAACAACCGGCGGAGCAACCGGCGGAGCAACCGGAGCTTTTGGCGCAACCGGGTTCGGGAAAGCGTGCAGCGTCGCCCCCTGGGCCGGTGCCGGTTTCGGTGCTGCCGGCACGATCTTCGGAGGGGCCGGGGAAATTCTTGGTATTGCCGGCTCGGCTGCGGGTGCGGCTACGGAGCAAAGCTCGGTGACCTTTTCGATCAGCTTGGTGGTGTCGAAAGGTTTTTTTATGTGATCTGTGGCGCCGACATCCTTCGCCTTGTTTTCATCGTAAGGGCTGGAAACGCCACTCATGATGATGACGGGGATGTTCCCGATGCCGGCCTCCTCCCTGACGGCCTTGCAGACATCGTAGCCAGTCACCCCGACCATCCCGGCATCGGCGAGAATCAAGTCCGGCTGGATTTTCTTTGCCTTCTCGATAGCAGCCTCACCGGAGGGGACCGTCACCACGTCGTAGGGTTCGGCGAAAAATGTCTTCTCCACAATGGTGCGCATCGTTGCGCTGTCATCGACACACAGAATCGATTTATTGGACAAGGAATCCTCCCTGGCGAAAATCCGCCATCCGAGTGACACGAACGCTAAATCCTAAACTCAACTGCTAGTTTTCGTCAAGAAAACGAACTGTTACACATTGACGACTTAAAAAGCGAGCGTAACTATGCAATCTGATCTAATATTCTGCCCAAATCCATCAGGAGGTTTAGATGGGCGATCCGCTCTTTGCAAAGTACGGAAGAACAGCAAAAGCAGGCGAAGTCCTTTTCAGCGCCGGCGAAAACGGTACCGAAATGTTTGTGGTCCGATCGGGCGCGGTACGGATAATCGTCAAGTCGCGCGGCGTGGAAAAGACCCTGGCCGTTCTCGGCGCCGGGGAGTTCGTCGGCGAAATGTCAATCCTCACGGACCAGCCTCGATCCGCAATGGCGGTTGTCGACGAAGACGCCGAGCTGCTCGTTGTGGGGGTGCGCGTCCTCGAAGAGATGATCGTGCACAACACCGAGATCGCGCTACGCCTGATCAGGAAACTCGCACGAAGGCTCGAGTCCGCCGACAGCCTCATCCGCGTTCTTCTTTATCGCGGCTCGTCGGAGCGCGTCATCGAAAACCTGAAACGGCTCGCCAAGATCCATCACGACGAAGATGGAGAGGCGCTGCGCTTCAAGGCAGACTACAACGCCATGGCCGAACAGGTTGGATTGGATGAAGATGAGGTCAAGAAGATAATGCTCAAGCTGACCGGCGCTGGGTTCATTCAACTCGACGGCAACGACTGGGTCATCAGCAAGATAGAAGACATCGACGATTTTCTCAGCTTCCTCAAAATGAAGGAACAGTACAAGTAAGCTCCGGCCCATGTCCTACTCCAATACGCTCAAGAAAACCTACGACCTCGCATCCCGTGGAATATTGCTCGGACTCGACCGTGTCGACCGGGCGGCGAGGGCGCTGGGTTCTCCCCAGGAGAGTCTCACCGCGGCACAGATCGCCGGTACGAACGGCAAGGGATCGGTCGCGTGCCTGATCGATCACGCCGCGAGAAGCGCGGGGTTGACCGTGGGTCTCTTCACCTCGCCGCACCTCCACCGGTTCTCCCAGAGAATCATGATCGACGGTCGCGAGGTTCCCACGGAATCCCTGGGAGAAACCCTCGAACGTGTCCTCACCCTCACGGAGGGTTCAGGAGGGATACCACTCACATTCTTCGAGGTCGCAACTCTCGCCGCCCTGGAAATGTTCGCCCGGGCGAATGTCGATCTGGCTGTCATGGAGGTGGGGCTCGGCGGAAGGCTGGACGCCACCTCGATCACCGATCCATCCGTTTGCGCCGTCACTTCCATCGGAATGGATCACACGGCCGTTCTGGGTGACACCATCAGACAGATCGCCACGGAGAAGGCCTCCATCGCGCGGCCCGGGGTTCCGCTGTTTTGCGGGCCCCTGACCGGCGACGCCCTCGACGAGGTGGTGCGTATTACATCCGAACGCGGCGCTCCGTTGCATGTTTGCGGCAAAGATTTTCATATGTCTGACGATCTCCGAGTACCGTGGCCCGGGAGGCACCAGCGAGAAAACGCGGCGCTTGCGGCGGCCGTCTTCGCACAACTGGGCATCGTCGACCCCAGGATGAACAGGAGAACTTTTGCAGACGCGCTTCCATCCGCCCGCTGGCCGGGACGTTTCGAGATCCTGGAGGGAAAACCCCGTTTCATTCTGGACAGCGCACATAACACGGAGGCCGTCGACGCCCTCCTCGACGCCCTTCGCGAACGCGGTGAACGCCCTGACGTGATCATCTTCGGCGCCGCCTCGGACAAGCCCGTGGACACAATGCTCGATCGCTTCTCGTCAATCTGTGAGCAAATGATCCTGGCCCCACCTCCGATCCCCAGAGCGTTTGATCACGAGGCGTTCGCAACAAGACGAAAAGCGCCAGCAGCTCCCGACGTGGGGACCGCCCTCGATATGGCGAAGGACACCGGCGGCACAACCATCCTGGTTACCGGATCCCTCTTCACCGTGGGCGAAGCAAGACGAATACTTCTTGGCGAGCACTGCGATCCACCGATCAGAATGTGAGTAGTGGCGAGGCCTGCCTCGCCTTTGGCAGGACAAACGTCACTTCCCGTAGACTTCTCTTCTGTGCCCAATCTTTATAATGGAGACAATGACAGTTTTCTTTTGAATGGAGTAAATAATCCGATAGTCCCCTACCCGCAATTTCATCAACCCCTTGAGGGTGCGTCGCAGGGGAACCCCGAACCGAACGGGATCGATCATGAGCTTTTCCTCAATGGCTCTGCGAAGAATATATCGAACGTCCGGTGAAATTCTCTTGAGGTCTTTTCTGACGGATTTCCTGTAGACGATTTTCCACATCTACAGTTTTTTCCAAAGGTGGTCGTGGGAGATCGTGGCTTCGCGCTCACGCTCTTGTGCGATCTTTGCGAAGTAGAGATCCTCTTGAAGTTCCAGCGCCTCCCTGGTGAGTTCAATGACGACCGCTGACATGGATGGGGCGCCTCTGATTTCCTTCAAGTGTTTCAGTTCTTCCCACAACCGATCATCGACGGAGAGATTTATTCTTTTTTTTGCTGTCGGCATCCACAACCTCCCGTTGCCCAGGTGTAACACTAGTGTACCACCCCTGCCGGGGAGAATCAACCGGATCGGTATGCGAGCATCATCTCGAAAAGGGATTGGCGTGAACCTGGAGCTTGACCTCCATCTGACGGCCGTCCCGCAGGATCTGGATGGTGATCGTGCGACCGACCCCGGCGGTGTTCGTCATCCAGGCAAGCTCGGTGGCGTCCTGCACCGACACGCCGTTGAAACGAAGGATGACATCTCCCGCTTTCATTCCGCCCAGGTCGGCAGGACCCTTGTCGTACACCTCGGTCACCATCACCCCGAACGCTGCCCCGGTTTTCTTTTTCGCCTGCGCGTCCAGGTCGCGAATACCGACTCCTATCCACGCGGGCACCACCCGGCCGGTCCGCTTGAGCTGGGGGAGGATCATTTTGATCATATTTATGGGAACCGCGAAACCGATCCCCTGACCTGCGGCCGCGATGGACGTGTTCATGCCGACCACCTCGCCCGCCACGTTGACCAGCGGACCGCCCGAGTTACCCGGATTGATGGAGGCATCGGTCTGGATGAAATTCTGGTAACCCCGCTGGCCCATGCCCATGTCGCGATAATCCCTTCCAACTGCGCTGACGATTCCCGCGGTCACCGTGTGCGAAAGACCGAACGGGTTGCCGATGGCCACCACCCACTCACCCACCTCTAGTTCCTGTGAATCCCCGAGCTTCACCGGGGAGAGATCTGTTTCTTGCACGTGCAAAAGGGCCACGTCGATCCCGGCATCCGCACCCACGGGAACCGCCGGCACATCGCGCCCGTCCTGTAGCTGGATCAGGATCTCGCTGGCGCCGCGCACCACATGATAGTTGGTCAGCACAAATCCCTGAGCATCGATTATAAAGCCCGACCCCAAGGAGCGCTGGATCCTCTCCCGCTGGGGCAAGCCGAATAACTCCTCGAAACCATGCAGTCCCATTCGCGGGCGGTCCCGGACGATCTGGGCGGTGAAAACGTTGACAACCGAAGGCCTGACCTTCTTGGCAGTGGACACAAAGGAGCCCGGCACGTTGGGGTATACGACCTTCACCGTGGTCTCGCCGCCTCCGGACAACTCCGGCGCGGGTTGCTTCTCTTCCACGGGACGACACCCCGCCAGAACGAGAACAACTACAATATAGATAAATGACCTACGGAGCACTTTCCGAGCATCCACACTTTTGCGAAATCTCGACGAAGGCCAGCCGCAGGTTGTAGAGAATCTCCGACATCAACCGCTCTTCCTCACCGGTCAGATTTCCTTTTGTTTTGTCCTGCAGGACGGACAGGATGTCGATGGTCTGTCTCGCCATGGGCAGGTTTGTGCAGCAGTCTTTCTGCTCGGGATGGGGAGCCAGGCCCAGGTGAAAGGCCGCTGACGAACTCAATGACAGGATGAAAGTGGTGAAGTCTATGGGTACTTCCGGATCGGATTCTTCCTCGCCGTCTGGCGTCGGATTCTTTTTTCCCTGATCTTCGGCCATTGAAACCCCCGTTTCTATTCCTCGGCGATCTCCTCGGCAGCTTCCGTCGCCTCCGGGTCGTCCGCTTCCTCTTCGTCTTTAGCTTCGAGGTCGATCACCTCATACTCATCCACCAGGTTGGGCGTGGACTTCATGTATTCCTTGTAAGACTTCCAGGTCAGCACGCCCCTCTCCAGGTTACGCCTGATGACCCGCTTGTCGAAAAGCCATTCTCTGGGATCCATGGTGTTTCTCCTCCGTTCGCGCTCATAACCCCATCCCGGCCTTCCCCTGAAGTAGGGGAAGGGGAAGATGATGGAGGCCAGCCGTATTTAAGGTCAGGTCGATTATAAGTCAAGGGGCGGGTTCTACGGATTGAAAAGGAGTTCTTCGAACAGGCCCGCCAGCGTTTCCCAGTTCCTGTCGCGAACAGCCTCCCGTCCGGCGGATTTCAGTCCTTGCCTGAGCGCTTCATCGTCCGCGATCTTCGAAATTGCATCGCACAACGCGGATTGTTCGTTTGACGCCGCGAGCAAGCCCGTCTCTCCATCCTTCACGATCTCACCGATGGCACCCGTATCCGCCGCCACAACAGGCAACCCGGCGGCCATCGCCTCTATCACTACCAATGGAATTCCCTCGTGGCGTCCATCTCCAAGCTCACGGGACGGAACAGCCAACACGTCGCACGCGGCAAACAGATCCGCCCGCGTCTCCTGATTGACCTCCCCCAGGAACCGCGCGTTCACCCCTCCTGCAGACGCCGCCCGTTCCAGTTGCTCCCGTTGCGGCCCGTCCCCCGCTACAACGAGCTGCATTTCCTGTCGTCCGCTCATCGCTTCGATCAACAGATCCGCTCCCTTGATGGGAACCAGCCGACCGAGGAAGAGCACCGTGAAACGATCCAGGCCCAGCTTCTCCCTGACAGCTCCGCGCTCCAGTCGACTTACAAGGCACTCCGGATCCACACCCATCGGAGTTACTGTGAGCCGCGTCGAATTCTGCGCAGCAAGCCGGGGGCCGAGCGCATCTTCAAATTCGCTCTTGAGTTGCTCCGAAACAAAACCCACCTTATCCGCGGATCGGATCACCGCGCGGGCCAGGAGATTTTTAAAGGGGGATCGCCGGATCATGTGTACGTCTCCCGAGTGACCTGTCGCCAGGTGACGCTTCTTCCCGAGGGGCAACCAACCGGCGATCAGCGCGCTCGGCACGAGCCAGTGGCTGATCACGCCGTCCCATCGCCGGGATCTTCGCAGGGCGGTAAAATAGAGCCCGGCCATGGCGGGGGGAACCAGCCCCCACAACCGAAGATTGTCGAAGAGATTATCTGGCGCGCCGGCGTTGAAAAACAACCGCTGAAATCTCCTGGGCCGAACGTACGCGGCGGAAAACACACGAACACCGCGCAACCAGTTCGCGTCATCCTTCCAGTCGTCCGGCCCGTCAGGCTGGGGAACGACGACCTCCACCCGATGCCCACGGGCCACCATCGCTGCGGCCAACCCGTGAACGAACGAACCGGACGGATCGCCCCGATACCTGGGAAACGAGGTGGTGATGAAACCTACGCGGGACGACGCAGACATGCCCTACGCCCGGCGGGCCGCCTCCAACAGAGTGCGGCGCTTGTGGGATTCGCGTCGCCTGCGGCACAGGTAGGAACGCAACAGCACCAGGGGAACGCGAACAAGGGCCGTGAACAGAGAGATACCCGAACATTCCTGGGCGTAGATGGGACGAACCGTTACCTGGGCCAGCGAAGCGCCCACTGAATGAAGGTGAGCCAGAATGTCGTTGGGAAACCCGTACCTGGCGTACAGATCTTCGAGGTCGAGGCGACCGAGGGCGGCGGCGCTCACAGCCGTGTACCCGCACTGGGAGTCGCGCACGTTTTTGTAACCGGAGGCGAATCTGGTCAGCACGGACAGAACGTGATTTCCCACAAATCGAAACAGGGGCATCACCCGAAACACCCCGGCCCACGAGAGTCGATCTCCCTTCGCGTAGTCGGCCACACCGCTCACGATCGGCTTCAACAGAACCGGCAACTCATTCGGATCCATCTGGGCATCCCCCGCCATGACCGCGATCACGTCGACGCCGATCTCGAGGCCGCGCGCGTACCCGGTGACGATGGCTCCGCCCACACCGCGATTGAACTCGTGACACAGGTACTCCAATCCTTCCCTGGTCACCCCGCTCGCAAGCGCGCCGCCGGTGTCGTCCGTGCTGGCATCGTCGACGACTATCACGTGGTCGACATAATCCGGCACCAGGGATACGGCCTTCACTATGAGGCGCTCCTCGTTGTACGCCGGTACCACCACCGCGATTTTCTTCCCGTCGAACATCGAAGCCGTATATCACGCGACAGCGCCTTGGAGAAAGCTGTGACCCCAAAAAATGAAATTTTCCGATATCGGGAGGGGCTTCATATGCCGTGGCTGGCGGCGGCCTCCTCCCGACACCGGGTTCTCCGGGAAGGAGAAAATCGGCAAGGTCGGCATTGATTACCAGACATTTGTATGGTATGCAATAAAACAGCAAAAAAAAAGGAGTTTGTTTTTATGGCGGCAAGAACACCACCGGGGCAAACGCGACGACAGGTGCTGCGTTTCATGCGCGAGCGGTTGATCGCCGGACGTCCGCCCACCGTACGCGAAGTTCAGGAGGCTTTCAAATTCCGGTCGGTCCAGTCCGCCCGGGAACACCTGGAGATCCTGGTGGAGGAGGGCAAGCTCACCAAGGAACCCGGCGTTTCGCGGGGATATCGGCTCCCCGAGGCCTCTCTTGTCCCTCCATCCGTACCGGTGCCGTTGCTCGGCCAAGTGCAGGCGGGCGCCCTCACCGAGGCCATCGAGGATCCGGACGGAGGATATATCGGCGTGCAGCGCGGAGGCTCAAATGACGAACTCTTCGCCCTGAAGGTCACCGGCGAGAGCATGATCGACGCGGGCATCCTCCCGGGAGACGTGGTCATCGTTCGCTGCCAGCCCACCGCCGACTCCGGAGACATTGTGGTGGCCCTGGTGGACGGAGAGGCCACGGTCAAGCTCCTCAAAAAAAACAGGCGACGGGTCGAACTCCATCCGGCCAATCCCGCGTTCGAACCCATCGTTCCAGCCACGGGCGATCTCTCCCTTCTGGGCAAGGTGATCGAGGTGCGGCGATACCTGGGAAAATAGTGTGCCCGATGTCGCGACAAAACTCGACGATCTGATCGCCGCCAGGCACCTGCGCCGGGGCGACATCCCTCACAATCAAAAGAAGGAAAGAAAATGGAGTCTCGACACCCTGGCGGGTCGCCTCGTGGAGATCTTATCAGTCGCCGAGCCCGCCCGCCTCACCGCGGCGTTCAAAGTGGTGCGTGACGCTCAACGACAAAGCGATAGCACCGTCTGGATCACTACCACAAACTCAAGCTTCTTCCCGCCCGATGCGGCCGAGGGAGGCGTGGACCTGGACTCTATGCCAGTGATCCGCCTGCCGCTCGTCGACGATATCCCCAGGGCCGCCGACACGTTGATCCGTTCCGGCGCGTTCGGATTGGTGGTGATGGACCTCATCGGGGAGGTCGGAAGGGAGGCCCGTATCGGGAGGGGGGCGCCGGCGCGACTCATGGGGTTGGCCCAAAAGCACGACACCGCCGTCATTCTGCTCACCGGCGATCCTCGCGACTCCGGCAGGCTCGGCCCGTTGGTTTCCCTGCGCGCGGAGGCGAGTAGAGGAAACAAACCTTCCTCCTTCCGGGGTGGCCGCATGGGGGTAATCGAAATCCATATCATCAAGGACAAGCTCCAGGCTGCGGGCTGGCGCCACACGGAACCGTGCTGTGGACCGGCTGGCCTGCGTTGATGTTCCCTCGCTGGCGCTGCAGATCCTGGTAAGAAATCACCGGGACTGGAGCGGCCGCCCCACAGCGGTGGTGAGTCACGACACTCCCCAAGGAGAGATCCTGCAGATCAACCGAATCGCCCGGCGCTCGGGCATCCTGCCCGGCCAGCGCTATGCTTCCGCTCTGTCGCTTTGCCCCGATCTTTGCGCCGGAACCATCTCCATCCGGACGATCGATGACGTGACCGGGTTTATCAAAACGAGGCTCGGACGATTCACCCCGGACGTCGAGGCCGGCGTGGACGAACCGGGAGTGTTCTGGCTCAATGCGACCGGCATGGGCAAAATCCATTCCTCGCCCCAAAAGTGGGCGAAGGCCATCAACGACTCGCTCAGAAAAAGCGGCTTCGAGTCAACCGTGGCGGTGGGGTTCACAAGGTTCGGCACGTACGCCCTGGCGCGCGGCGGACACGGTCAGATCGTCTCCCAAAATCCCAAGCAGGAGATCGCGTCCACGCGCATGACACCCCTCTCAATGCTGGGATTGCCCCCGACCATTCGCGGCGATCTGGGCAAACTCGGCGTGACCACGGTTGAGCAACTCCTGGCCTTGCCCGCGTCCGGCCTGATGGAGCGCTTCGGCGCACAGACACATCGGCTCCACGAGATGGCGAGCGGCAACTTGTGGACGCCGCTCCAGCCCGATGCGGTTGCGGAGCCGATCGTCCAGCACACCCAACTTGACCTTCCGGACACCAACTCCGAGCGTCTCGGTTTTCTCATCAAGCAAATGCTCAATCCGATGATCCGCGCGGTCGCCGCCCGCGGGGAAGCGATAACCGAACTGGAGATAAAACTGACGCTCGATCACGCCGCCGATGTGGTGGAGCAGATCCGACCGGCCGCGCCGACCCTCGACGAACTCCAGATCGCAAACCTGGTCAGGCTGCGACTCGAATCGATAACGCTTCGGGCCGGTGTGATCGAGGTAACGCTGACGGCGCGTACGGTGGAGGCCACCCCAGGGCAACTGCGCCTCTTTTCCGATCATGGGAGACGGGATCCCGTTGCAGCCGACAAGGCATTTGCGCGGATCCGGGCACGGTACGGACACGACTCGGTGGTGCGCGCCATGCTGACCGAGGGCCACCTGCCCGAGGCACAGTTCCGATGGGAACAGCTGGGCTCTTCTTCCTCCCCCCAAAACCGAGGAAACGGAGAGGCTCGTGCTCGGAAGGAGGCCCTCTCCCTCGTGCGCCGCATCTATACACGTCCCGTCCCGATGAACGCTCGCCCGGTGGCCGGTCCCAACGGGGTTCACCTGCGCGGCATGGAGCACGAACCGGTGTCCAATATCGAAGGTCCGTACATCGTGTCGGGAGGATGGTGGCACAAGGAAATTCAAAGGGAGTACCACTTCGCGCAAACCGCGAGCGGCAAAATCCTGTGGGTCTACTACGACAAAAAACGCCGCCGGTGGTTCCTGCAGGGGGAAGTGGATTAGGGGATCATTCAGCTCTGAAATCGACAAACCGGCTGGTTTCGCGATGTCGGATTGGTTTGAACAGAAATGTTCGTCCCCAGAAAAAGGACTTCATGGAATGGGGCAACCATTCGCCCTCGACGGTTCGGCGGGTTTCGAAACGCAGACGCGCCTTCTTTATGAACGCGATCAGTCCCAGGCCGATGCGAACCGTGCGGGTCAACCGGGCGTCGATCCTGGCGATGGCGTATTCCTGCTCATCAACCCATATTTTTCCGGCCAGGGCGTTGAGTACCGCGTCTTCTTTCTTTTTATTGGGGAGCTTCTTGCTCCTGTCGGGAGCGAAACTCAATACATATGAGTTACGACCACCCACTTTCTCGTTCTCTTTCAACTTAAATTTGTAGCGGCCGGCTAACTCCCTGTCCAAAACGATTTCACCCTCGCCCCTTTTCCCCTCAGGCCTGGCGCGAAACTCTTTCTCCTTTTTCTGTTCCTTTTCGAGGTCATCGCCGGACAAGGGCGCGCCGTTTTTCATGACCAATCGTTCGTAATTACGTCCGTCGATGAGGACTGACTTGTAGACGCGGTTTTCCTTCTCTTCGACTTTTCCGTCGCCGTCCAACTTTTCAACGTGGGCGACGCGGCGGAACGTGTATTTCACGTCACGCTTGTTTTCAGTCGCTATCCACTCCAGCACTTTATCTCTGATTTGATCGGCTGTTGGCGAAGCGGCAAACGAGACGCTCGAGAGCATGAAAGCCATCGACATCACCGCCGACCAGACGACCATTTTCACGCACGCACGTGCTTTCATCAAGTACACCCCTTTTGAGGAACACAACTACCCATACGGATTCCTATTCCAAAAGAGTGGGAACTACCTGGCTAGAGAGGCCGCTTGAAGCATGCGCCCAGGGTTCCCCCTTGCTCCTTGGCGTAGGGCATCGAAAGCTCCCATCCTTCTGCACCGAATCGGTTAAACAGAAGCGTTAGCTCTTCCGGCGCCATCCACATGACTTTCTCGCAATGGTATTGCCAGCGCTGAGGATTAATCCTGGCCTGCGCCGGTGGAACAAGCACTTGTTGGACCACCGTGCCAGCGCCACATCCGATCAAAAACGTGATGAGTATTGCGACTACCAAACCCAACTTTTTCATCGACAACTCCTTTTCCCCAGAATTTCCCTATTAATTATCTCTTCACTGTTTTCGTTTTGCTTTCAACCAACATACAACATGGCTCAACCGTTTTTCCCAAATACCGGGGAGACATTTTCTCGGCGCATACTATACTGTACATATGTATGGTTTTCCCTCGTACGCCCCGCTGTGGTGCAAGAGCAATTTTTCGTTCCTCGAAGGCGCGAGCCATCCCGACGAACTGGTCGACGAGGCGCATCGCCTGGGCCACAAATCCATGGCGCTGACCGATAGAGACGGCGTCCACGGCATTGTCCGGGCGCACCTGAAGGCCCGGGAGCTGGGGATCAA
>JAUVDV010000073.1 GCA_030595125.1 Deltaproteobacteria bacterium | reverse complement strand
CTAGGGGGGCACATCAAAAACAACGGGCCACCAGGATGGCTCGTCCTGCGACGAGGTTTTGACGAGTTACTTTCAATTGAACGAGGATGGACACTGGCCAACGCTGTAATAAGTAGCAAAAAAGATGCGATCAATCATTAGATACATAGATGCGCCCCTACTACTTGGTCTGGTGCTGGCCGTGGTAGCTGCCGGCTGTTCGGACGACCCGTCGGGCAACAACGGCGGGGATGCTGACACCGACGCGGATACCGATATCGACACCGATGCCGATACCGACACGGACTCCTACCTCTACGGAGATCCTTGTGCCGGCGAAGTGGAGGTTGATGGAATTTATTGGTGTCGTTGTGATGTTGGCCAGTCATGGAATGGCGAGATCTGCGAAGGAAATTCGAAAGATTTTGATTGGGATTCCGCATGGGAAATATGCCCTGAGGGCTACTCCATGGCCCATCACATCGACTTTGCCGCGCTACTGGGCAACTGTGATGTGGATTTTGATGATGATTATGACATGGTTACTTGTGACTCCTGTAGCCAGAGCGCTTCGTGCATTTCTGTTTTTGAAGATGACCCTTTTGGACACTATTGGACGGCAAACGGCTATGAATCGAATTCTGCCTGGGCAGTACAATTGTCCAGTGGCGAGTTTTTCGCTTACGAAATGGATTACGAAGATAGTGTTCGTTGCTGCAGATATGAGTGATGAAAAAAACAATGCTCCAGCGTATTTCTCGAAAGGCAGGGCAATGAGGTACTTGCTTTTGATGGTGTCGGCGACCGTGCTGGTTTTCGGCGGGTGTTCGGACGATACTGACGGGGCCGAGGATAACGATCCGGTCGAGTGCAATCGAGGGGAGTACGACGACAGTTTCACGATCGAAACGCAATCGGATGTTGCAACTCTCGCGGGATACACCTCGATCTCGGGACATCTGACAATAAGATGCTCGTCGTGCACAGACTTGAGCGAGTTGGTTTGCCTCACCTCGGTAGGGGGATTGTTCATCGAAGAGAACGACGCTCTGACTGACCTGGACGGTCTTGGCGATATCACATCGGTGGAATCGTATTTGGGGAAATTGTATATCTCCAGCAACGCCGCCCTCACCAACCTGGACGGCCTGAGCGGGCTCACTTCGGTAGCCTGGTCCTTGGAAATAGAAAACAATCCCGCCCTGACGAATCTGGATGGTCTGAGCACCCTCACCTCGGTGAGCGGTGTAGTGATTAAAGACAACGCCGTTCTCACCAACTTGGACGGTCTGAGCGCCCTCACTTCGATGGATGGGGACCTGGAAATCATCAGGAACTCAGCCCTCACTGACCTGGACGGACTCAGCGCCCTCACTTCGGCGGTCTGGGACTTGCTCATTTACAGTAACCCCGCCTTGACCAACATTGACGGTCTGAGCGGCATTACCTCGGTGGACGGCGACCTCTGGGGTCTGGGAATCCGCAATAACAATGCCCTCACCGACCTGGACGGCCTGAGTGGAATCACCTCGGTGAGTACGGCCCTGGTCATTTACAACAACGATGTCCTCACCGATATTGACGGCCTGAGCGGCATCACCTCGGTGGGAAGTGGCGTGCTCGTATACTGGAACCAAGTTCTTCCCGACTGCGAGGTGTGCGACCTGCTGGACCAGTTCAGCACAACTGGCCCCTATTATGTGATTGATGTCCACGACAACCTCGACGACGAATGCACCCCGGTGCCCGGTAACTGTCCCTAGGGTGTGCGCCTTTCCGCTATCACTGATAGAATACTGTTACGCGAAGAGAAAGGCGGGGGTAGTGCGATATTTGCTCTTGTTGGCGCTTGCGACCGTGCTGGTGTGTGATGGGTGCTCGAAAAGCTCGTCGAGCAGTGACGGTGGTAACACCGACATAGACACCGAATCTGATACCGACGGGGATACAGACACAGATTCCGATACGGATACCGACACGGACACTGGTCCGATCGAATGCAACCTAGGAGAGTACACCGGTGATTTCGACATCAACGAACAATCGGATGTCGCAACCCTCGCGGGATACACCTCGATTTCGGGACACTTTTCAATCAACTGCCCTTCGTGCACAGACTTAGGCGCGTTGAACTGTCTTACATCAGTGGGCTGGTATTTGCATATCTATGAGAACCACGACATCACCAGCTTGCACGACCTAAGCGCCCTCACCTCGGTGGGCGGGAGCTTGTACATCGGCTACAACCCCTTCGCCAACCTGGACGGCCTGAGCGCACTCACCTGGGTGAACGGGAGCTTGACAATCTCCCATAACTACGTCCTCACCAGCTTGCACGGCCTGAGCAGCATCACATCGGTGGGCCAGTACTTGGACATTGGGTACAACAACGCCCTCACCAACTTGGACGGTCTGAGCACCCTCACCACGGTGGGCAAGGGCTTTCGCATCTCCGGGAACTACGTCCTCACTGAACTGGATGGTTTAGGTGGGATCACCGGCTCGTTGGGCGGGTACTTAAGGATCTTCGAAAATGCCGCCCTCACTAACCTGGACGGGCTAGGCGGCATAATCTCGGTGGGTGCGGACGTGCGAATCTACGACAATAACACCCTCACTGACCTTGACGGCCTGAGTGCCATCACCTCAGTGGGTGGGTACTTGCACATCTACGACAACGACATTCTTCCCGACTGCGAGGTGTGTGACCTGCTGGACCAGCTCACCAGCGTACCCACACCCCCCGCGTTAAATGCCGAGAACAACCTCGACGACGCCTGCACGCCGGTGCCGACTAATTGCCCGTAGACACTATCTCCCCACCGATCTGTAGCTCTCGTTTAAGAGTGATTGGTAGAGTACGCGGGCGCGTTTTTTCAACTCGTTGTGTTCGAGAGATCGCAATTCGGCATGGGGCCTACTTTACCTCTGTAATCGGCCGTTTACGCCAAAATCGCAAAAAAACAGGTAAAATTTCTCCGAAATTTGAGGAAGAAATAATGACTGGGACT
Organism: Deltaproteobacteria bacterium; assembly: GCA_030595125.1. Classification (GTDB taxonomy): domain Bacteria; phylum Myxococcota_A; class Polyangia; order JAAYKL01; family JAAYKL01; genus JAUVAN01. The sequence continues at coordinate 22,985 of JAUVDV010000073.1, read as the reverse complement.
CTTGTGGGAGATGGACTCTTGTGAGAGATCAACTATGACATATCATCAAAGGAGTAAAAACATTGGATAAGTTATTTAAGCAGTATTATGAAACATGCTCGAAAGTATTGAATCCTCATGGAGGAAGATCGGCAAAACTATGCCTTAGCCCATTTTATTACGACCAAGAATTTTGGGATAAAATGGATAAAATCACCAGGGCTTATTCAAATTTGCTGGAGTTTGTTTTTCAACAATTTCCTGTTAATAAGCGAATTCAAGAAGTACTGGATTACCCCGACGACCTTGAAAAATATCTCCGCTCCTTGAATATCTATTCATTTAATATGGCAGCTGCCAGAATAGATATTTTTCTTACAAAAGATGGGTATAAGATGGTGGAATCCAATTGTGAGATTCCCGGTGGAAGCGAAGAAAGCTTTTTTCTTGAAACAGAATATCTGAAAACATTTAAACCACAAAATCTCGAACAAATTCCCAGATTGGAAATAGTATTTGATACATTAATGCACTCTTATCAAATTCAAGCAAAAGCAAAGGGCTTCCCTGTAAAGGAAAAATTTAACATCTACCTCTTACAATGGCAACATGAAACCGATAGAATTCAAGGTGAATATGCAATATTGATTGATTTTATCAAAGCCAAAGGTCATCATTGCGATGTGATTGACCCCAATACACTTGTCATAGAAGATAACAAAGTGAAAACTCCAGATGGTGAAGTAATTGATATACTTTACAGGCGTTTCACAGCCGACGAACTACCCAAATATGCTAAAAATAGCTGGCAAACGGCTATTGATCTTAACAATGCAGATGTTGCTATTGTAAATCCATTTTGCACTAAGCGAGTTGATTCCAAAAACATTATGGTTTTGTTCAAAGATAAACAATATGATGATATCTTCCCTGAAGATTTAAAAGAAGATCTGGAAATCGTACGTGAGATTATCCCATGGACTAGAAAAATTCAAAAGCAAATGACAATAGACGGTAAAGAAGTTGATGCAAAAGATTATCTTATAGCCAATAGAGAGAAGTTAGTAATTAAACATGCTAATGCCTATTCCAGCATGGCAGTATTTATTGGAGATGATTGCGATATGGAAAAGTGGGATGGCATAGTAGAAGAGTCTTTAAAAGGAGACTGGATTGTGCAGGAAATAGTTGACCTTCCAGAAAGAGAAATCGAATATTGGGAAGATGACCAAGTAAAGAAGAAAAAATGCATTTTCAATGTTAATCCTTATATGTATGACGGAAAACTGGGTGGATTCTATGTTAGAGCTTCAACGGATAGGTTAACCTCCTTCAAAGTAGGTGAGATTGCTACCGTTATGCCATGTTTTAAAAAGGAATAATGGTAGGCGTCTTCTATTTCCCCACCGATCTATAGCTCTCACCGAACAGTGATTCGTAGAGTGCGCGGGCGCGTTGTTGCAACTCCTGCGGTTGGAGAGATCGCAGTTCGGTGTAGCACGCGTTGATCCTGGAGAACGATAGCCAGCCGGGGTTCTCCGGGCTGATGGGCAGTGTCTCCTCGACCGGGCCTCCGTCCGGGCTTTCACGCATCACCGTATCCGGCTTGCGCACCGGGGCGCCCCAGAGCCCCTCCATGATCACCATGCTCGAAAAGAAGTACGCGTTTGCCCGCGCGTTCTTGCCGGCGAGCAGATCGCAAACAACGGCCAGCCCGTACCCGGGGCCGAGGGGGCCGTCGATGATCTCCGTGAGGTATGCCCGTATTTCGGCGACGGTGTTGTCGCCAAGCGGTCCGGGGCGAAGCTCGTTCACCTCCGCGAGGGATATGTCGAGGTCTCCATCGAGAGCGTGTCTCGCCTCGTGAACCTCTGTCTGCCTCGCCAGGATATCCGCCAGGGCGTCGTAGGTGGCCGGCTTCCCCAGAGCCTTTTTTATTGCACTCTTCTTGTCACCGCGGATCCATGCCCTGGTCCGGGCGAACTTGCCGTCGTCCGGCAATAGCAACAATGCATCCGGTGTGAAGAGGCGCCCGTGAACCTTGAGAGCAGTGTCATCGATGCGATCCATGAGGACCGTGCCGATGCCGGGATAGGAGATACCCGCGAAGGGCGTGTCCACCAGGAGGTCGTCCATGCGCCTGAGTCTCAGCATGACAACACCGTCACCGTCCTCGCGCCCCATGCGGCTTCTCGAGGCGATCCTGTACCGCAGGACGAAACGGATCATGCGCCCCCTCTCGAAAATTTCGTGGGGCTCGAGAAAGAAAGGCGCGCTCTCGTCGAAGAGGTGCCTGTCTACAGCGATGACGCTTGCCTTGAAGGCGAGCCCGGAGGCTTTCGAGTTGGATGTGTCTTCCATCTTTTCGAGCATCGTGTCCAGGAGAGGGGGGAGGTCGGGATCAAACGATGCGGAGCCCTTAAGCGCGCGTCGCGAGCGTTTGAAATCCCGATATAGATCCGGGTATGCGAGCCCCTCCATCTTTGCCAGGCGCAGGTTCGAGAGGGCCAGATAATACTCGTCGAGGCGGATTGTGATAAATCGTTCGTCGTCGTGACTTTCGGCGATGACCCGAACGGTTCCGGCTGCAAGGAAGGCGAAGAAAAGAAGGACGGTGACGGCGAAGGCGTCAGGGAGGCCGGCGATCAGGCGGTCGATCGGTCCGGCGAAGGCACGCTGTTCTTCTGTCAACGCGGGCTTCCAACAACTTCCCCTTCCCCTCGCAGGGGAAGGCCGGGATGGGGTTCTAAAAAGAAGATTGGACCCGGCCAGGATTCCGGCGATGGATCCCGTCGCCCCGTGGATCAACGTGCGTGTCAGTGTCCAGTATTCAATTCCCGACGGCCCGTCGATCAACCTGGCGAGGCCGAACCATGACAGCTGACCCAGAACACCGGCTGCTGACGTGATGAAAACGAAGGAGTAGATGCCGCCCTTGCCCCGGAGTCTGCAGGAGAGAAGTAGACCGATGGGAATGGAGATGGAGGCGATGACGACTCCAAGGGTGGCGCATATCGTTGTCATGTCGGGCAGAAGACTCGCGTCCAGGTTCCGTACGAGATCCGCGCTGAGACCCACTTGCAGACAAATGGGAACAGCGGTGAAAGAGGCGATGACCACGACGGCCAGGTTTTTCCACGGGCTTCGCGCGGGGCGAACACACATGGACAGGAGGGGCAGGGCAATGGCGATCGTCAGGAGAAAATAGCCGGTTGTGCTCGAATCGATTCGCGGCCATTGAGCTTGCGCGAGATAGGTCAGCCCGAAAAAAAAGGCGGATGGAACGATCGCGGTGACAAGCGGAAGCCTGGGAGGCCACCAGGCGGTTGAAACGTTTGCTGTGTCGGGCACATTTAAAATGTAACGATGAAATCCCGGAGTCGCAATGGTTATGAGCCTCTATGATGGAGGTTCTCCTTGTGATACTCCGTCTTTTCCATGGAAGAACCACTGAAAGTGACAGAGGGGATTGTCATTCCGGGATCGGAGCTCCGATTCACCGCGAGCAGATCGGGCGGCCCGGGTGGGCAACACGTCAACAAGACCAGTTCGCGGGTTACTCTTCACTGGGACCTGTCCAATACGGATGCCCTCAATCCACAGCAGCGCGCGCGTGTCATGCGGCGATTGAGAAATCGCCTGACGAGGGACGGGGATGTCCTGGTGCACGTGGACGATAATCGGAGCCAGCATCGCAACAAGGAAATTGCGCGGCAAAGGCTGGCCGATGCGGTGAGAAGCGCGCTGGTGGAAAGAAAGAAACGCATCCCCACGTCGGTCTCGAAAGGGGCAAAAAAGCGCAGACTCGAGACCAAGAAGCGCCGTTCTTCAATCAAACGACTTCGACGAGCTCCGGGAGATGAGTAACAATGAAGCGGTTCTCCATATTCACATTCATCGCGTTTGGGCTGGTCGCCTGTAACTGGGACGAGGGCCTCGACGTGGATTCCGATGCGGGGTCCGACGCCGCACAAGAGGAATTACCCCTCATCATCACGTTCATCGACGTCTGGCAGGGTGACAGCTCCCTGTTCGAGCTCCCCGACGGTCGGGTGATCCTCATCGACGGGGGAGACGAGGGCTACGGCACATCGTCCGTGATCCCTGTTCTCGACGCCAAGCAGATCGACACCATAGACCTGATGGTCCTGACCCATCCCCACGCGGATCACTGCGGTGGCCTCGATGAGATTCTGAATCACGTGACCGTGCTGGAAATATGGGACAACGGGGAAGCAAACGACACGAATTCATATGATGGATATGTCCTGGCCCGCGATAACGAGAGCGCGAACCTTCTCGTGCCGGCTCGAGATTATTCGGTCTCCTTCGGCGAGGTCTCGGCGACGGTCATGCACGTCGACGAAGGGTACGAGGACTTCAACAACGACTCCATCGCGATCATGTTTTCATATCGAAACGTAAAAATCCTCACAACCGGGGATGTGGAGCGGGAAGCCCAGGAGGACATGCTGTTCCTGTACGGTTCGGCCCTGGCCTGCGACGTGCTGAAGGTCCCTCACCACGGTTCGGCCGATTTCCACGAGTCGTTTGTATTGTATTCCTCTCCGCAGCACGCAGTCATTTCATCAGGTACGGGCAACCAGTACGGTCACCCCCACCAGGAATCGCTCGACGCATACAACGGCATCGGGGCGGTCATCTGCAGAACAGATCAGATAGGCACCGTTGAGTTCACTACCGACGGGACCTCTATTGAAACAAACTGTAACTGACTTATTGATTTTCCGGCGTTCTCACCCGTGATATACCCGCGCCATGACCCAGGAGGGAAATCTCAACAGGATCCACTGGTTGTGGCTGCTGGTTCCGGCAATCGTGGCAGCGGAGGTGTTTCTCCAGTGGCGCATCCCTTCTTCCGATCCCTCCAAAGAGGAATGGGAAAAAGCTGCACAGATCGTAATCGACCAGAAACAGGACGGGGATCTCGTCCTCATCGCGCCTTCCTGGGCGACCCAGGGTCGGATCTATCTCAAGCCCGTCATTGCCTTGCAGGACTTCGGAAGGTTTGAAACGAGCACCTACGACCGGATCATTGAAGTTTCGTTAGACGGAGAGCGAGCGCTCGAAACCGAGGGCCTCGCGCTGGAGAGCGAGCAAGACATCGGCAAGATCACCGTTCGCCGTTACCGGACAGGGGGGAGCGCGAAGATCTTGTTCGACTTCCTCGGCGAGACGCGTTCCATGAAGACGGGTGGAAAAAAATTCAGGGGAAACGTCATCATCATCGATCACTGGTTCAACCCCCGGCTCGTGGTGCCGTTCAAACCGAAAAAAAGGCCGACTTCGAAGACCTACAAAAATGTGCCTTTGAATGGAGTGATCCATGGGTATGCGGTCATCGGTTACAGGGAAGGACGTTTCAACAAGGGTGGGCCGATCAAGCTGGAGATATTTGTCGATGACAAGAAGGTCGGTGAGCAGTTGATCAACAACTTCGGCCCGCTCGAACCGTTCGATATCCCGATCAACAGGGAGGGAACCGGCACGGTGAAGTTCCAGGTGACGTCGGACAGTAATTTCAAGAGGAGGTTCGGGCTCGCGGCGGACATGCGTGTGGGGGCGCCGGAATGAAAAACGTGAACCGAACCGGGAGATCGAGGAGGCTCGACCACGCCATCGGCCTGACGCTGGGCATTGCGTACGTGGCGGTCCTGTTGGCCACGGCTTCGGATATCGGTTTCGCGAGGGACGAGGGTTTCTATTTCAGGGCGTCGCGTGACTATCAGAAATGGTTCGATGTCCTTGGGGAGGACTCGTCAAAGGCGCTCGATGAAAAAGTTGTCGGTAAACACTGGAACTACAATCACGAGCATCCAGCCCTCATGAAGATTGCCTTCGGCTTCTCCGATCGCATCCTCCACAAGAAATTGGATCTGATGTCGCCGTCCACCGCATTGCGTTTTCCGGCCATGCTGGCGGCCGGATTGTGCCTGTATCTCCTGTTTCTCTGGGGCTCGTTTGCCTTCGGTCGCGCCGAGGGTCTCTTTGCCGCGATGGCGTTCGCGCTCATGCCGAGGGTTTTTTACCACGCGCATCTGTGTTGCTTCGACGTGGCCATGACCGCCGTCTGGCTTCTGGTTTTCTATCTGTATTGGAGGTCGCTGGCGTCATGGAAGTTCGGTCTGGCGGCGGGGGTGGCGTTTGGTTTTGCCCTTTGCGTCAAGCTCAACGCGTTTTTCCTCCCGGTGGTGCTGGGACTGCATTTCATCGTTGTGTATGTCAGGTGGCGACGGGCTGGAGGGAAGACTCTGGGGCCGGCGCCGAAGCCATGGGCGTTTATTTACGGATTGATCTTCGGCCCCCTGATTTTCATGGCCCACTGGCCATGGGTCTGGTTCTCCACTTTTAAACGAATCGGTCTCTACATGGGTTTTCACTCCCGACACCCGTTCTACAACACCGCCTATTTCGGTGAGAACATCGTCGATGCGCCCACGCCCATCTCCTATCCGTTTATGATGACCCTGTTCACGGTGCCGACAGTGATAATCGTGCTTTTCGCCGCAGGGTCGTTGCTTCGAGCCCGGAATCACTTTCCCCGACGCCTGGAGCAGGTCGTGGAGAGATTCTGGCAGGCTCGAGGTCCGCTCCTGGCGCAAGGACACGATCTGCTGCTTTTCATCGGAGTGTTGTTTCCGATAGCGCTCATCGCCCTGCCCGGTGTTCCGGTCTTCGGGGGCACCAAGCACTGGATGCCCGCCATGCCGTTCCTGGCGCTGCTCGCCGGCGTTGCGGCGGTGCGATTAATGGACGTAGTTTCGGGAGTGTTTGTCAGGATTCCGGCGAAGGTGACCGGGGGGGTCGTTCTCATGGCGCTCCTCGTGGCGCCGTTGCAGCAGACCGTCACGTCGCACCCCTTTGGCCTGGCTTCCTATGTTCCGATGATGGGCGGGGCGCGCGGTGCGGCTTCTTGCGGAATGCTCAGACAGTTCTGGGGATACACGACGGCAGGGGTCATCCCGTGGTTGAACCGGAACGTGAAAAAGGGTGGCGGCGTCTGGTTCCACGATACGGCGATACCGTCCGTTTCCATGTTCCGCGAGGAGGGCATGATCCGCAGGGATATTCGCAATCAGCTCAAGCTGAAGTCCGCTCATTACGCATTGGTTCATCATGAGCTGCACATGATCCGCAATGAATCGTGGATCTGGAACTTGTGGAAAACGATCACACCCGAGCATGTGCTCACATATCAGGGGGTTCCCATCGTCAGCGTGTACAAGAAACCCGCCGCGACGCCGAGGAGGAAAGCGAAGTGAAAAGGGAAAAAACAGAATCGGGTTCCCGTGAATCGGGTCTGTTGAGTCTTGCGGGGATCGGCGCGGTTCTTCCGCTGGGGGCGCTGTTTCTGGTGGAGTCTTTTTTCTTCAAGTACTACCAGGTTCGCGATGTGTCCGAGCAACTCAGCCTCCTGGACGTATTTCAAGCGTGGGCGCCCGACGCCGGCGTGGGCCTCATCTTGACGGCGATATTCGCGGTGTTGATTTCCAGGAGGCCGGCCCCCGTAAGAATCGCCGCCGCAGTTGTTTTCTACGCGACCATGTTGTTCCTGCTGGTGCTTTGCGCGGGAAATCACGGCTATTTCATGGCCACCGGTTCGCACCTGTCCGGTTCGTCCATCGGCGTGTGGCTGGAGCATATGGGTGAGATCAACACGGTCATCGCCGGAGAGGCGCTGACCTGGAAGTTGCCGCTTGTGGTATTTCAGGTTGTCGCGGTGGTTCTCATGGCCGTTATCGTGCGGATCGGGAGGATTCGTAGATGGATTGTAGGCGTGGGGTTTCTCTCCATGCGAAGATCGGCGATATCGCTGGGGGTGGCCCTCGCGCTCGCTGGGGGAGCCTTGTCGGTTCCGTCGCTGGGTGGAGCGATGATGCCCCTTTCGAGATGTGTGCCCCTGTCCATAGTGGTCGATATCCTCTGCGACAACGAAGAAGACGAGGATGACGGTGTGGCTCTTTCACCGGAAGAGCTTCTGGCGACGACCCTTACGTTTAAAGAGAGAGAGGGTGCGCCACGACCGAACATAGTCGTGATCATGTACGAGTCGCTCAACTGGAAATCCTCGGACGTGTATGTGGAGGGCCGGAACACAACACCGTTTCTCATGACTCTCAAGGACGAGAGCATGGTGGTGCAAAATCACTACGCGTTGATCCCTCATACTTCCAAGGCCATCGTGCCCATCCTGTGCGGCATTTATCCGTACATGGGCAACGTGCGCAAGGAGACTACCGCCGATATCCTGCCCAGGAGATGCATGGCGCATATACTCCGAAGCGTGGGGTACGAGACGGCGTACTTCCAGCCCGCCATGGATTTTGAGGATCGCAGTCAGCTGGTCAAGAACATGGGGTTCGATACTTTCGCCGGTCTGGACGATATGCCCAAGCAGGGCTTCGAGGCCATCAGCTACTTCGGTCACGAGGACAAGATAATGCTCGAGCCGAGCCTCGAGTGGGTGGATTCGGTCAAGGACGACGGGCCCTTCTTCCTCGCCTTCATGACCCTGGCTTCTCACCACAACTACGTGATGCCCCAGTCGTTCCCTCGAACCGAGTACCCGGAAAAAGATCCGGATCATCAGAACTACCTCAACGCCGTTCGTTACACGGACGATTTCATCAGGGAATTCTTCGAGGGGCTGGATAAACGCGGTCTCCTCGACGAGACCGTGTTTCTGATCGTCGGCGATCACGGCGAGGCGTTCGCAGAGCATGCCCGACGACAACACGATCTTGTCATGTGGGAGGAAGGGCTGCGATGCCTGTCCATGCTCTATTCGCCACGGTACCTTCCGGAGGCGGGGACCATCAACGGCATGCGGTCGCACCTGGACCTGGTTCCAACCGTCTGCGATCTGCTCGGCCTGGAGCTCGAGGAAGGAGAGTTTGTCGGCGATAGCATGTTGAAGCCGGTACCCGGGGACAGGAAGCTCCTCCACTCGTGCTGGTTCAATCGTCAGTGCCTCGCCCTGCGCGAAGGGGAGATGAAGACCATCTTTCATTACGGGCTCCAGCCAATGGAGGTTTACGACAACGCGGTTGACGAGCACGACGAGCGGGATCTCGCCGGCAAAGAGTTATACGACGACAAGTTCCTCACAAAGAAGAAGCGGGAGATGCTGGCCTGGAGAAAGAAGATCAACCTGCAGTACAGCGAATGGGAGAAAGGTCTGTTGGAGGGCAAGGTGGCCGTGACCGAGCCGGAGATTGCCAACAGGCTCAAGGGGAGTTTTGGCGATTCGGTGGAGTTCGTGGGGTGGGATGTCCATCCGGCGGAGGTCGTTGCAGGTGGGGATGTCCGGGTGAAGTACATCTTCAAGTGTCTCAAGGAGATGAAGTATACGACGAGCATGTTCGTCCATGTGTCAAAGGGTCGGGGGTTCATCAACGCAGATCACGTTCCGGTCAGCGGCACGTATCCTCCGCAACGCTGGAAGCCCGGAGAATACGTGGTCGATGAGCACAATGTCCACATTCCCAGAAGTTGGGCAGGTTCCACGGTAAATGTCTATCTGGGATTCTGGGACAAGAAGAGCGGCAAACGCTTCAAAGTCACGGCGGAGAAGGGGAAGGTGGACGACAATCGGCTCCTGGCGGCGACGATACAGGTGAGGGCGGGTGGTGTGGGATCGGGGATCGACGAAGCGAAGCTGCGCCGGAAGGTGGAGGACTGGGTCGGGCCCGAGGATCCTCAGATAGGGGAGGGTGTGAATGTTGTTTTTGACGGCAAGGTGGAGCTGGTCAGCGCCGCATTGACCCGCACGGAAGTCAAGCAGGCCGGTACCGTGGAGATGACTTATGTGTTCAAGGTGCTCGACACGATTCCCGAACACTGGAAGCTGACGGTCAAGCTCGTGCGGGAGGACGGCAGGGAAATCGATGGGGACCACGATCCCATCGGAGGTCTCTATCCTCCCAGGTTGTGGCGGGTGGGAGAGTATGTGGTGGACAAACACATGCTCCACATCGACATGTACAAGTGCAAGCCCGGCAAGTACAAAGTCTGGCTGGGCTTCAAGAAGGGGTCCCGATCCATCCCCGCGGTCGGCAAGGGCGAGATCGACAAGAACGGCCGCGTTCTTCTGGGCGAAGTCACCATCAACCCGAAGACAGAGAGGCAGTAGGGCGAGCGTCCTCCAAATTCGTCACGATCATCCGCCGTAGCCTGTCCTCTTGATCGCGAAGGCGGACAATCGTCATCGACTATGAACGTGCGACGGCGGACAAGCGTCAAACGACAAACATCGTTCAAAGGGGAAATGGGGTCGTAAAGGGGAAATGGGGTCGTAACCCTCCACTTGACATATAGCTCTTGGAAACCTACCCATCTACCAAATCGATCATTCGTAAGCATCTGTATTGATACATTAAACAAGTATTTGGCTCGGATTTTTGGAAATCCTTGACCATGAAGATCTGCTGTTAAAGCCACTTTATATGTCAAGTGGAGGGTTGCGACCCCATCTGTGTCTGAGGACCCGCTGCCTCCAATGGCGCCTCATTCTGACACAGGCTCGGAAAAAATGAATTGCTGTTGCCATTTACGCCGCCTTTTTTGCATCTTCAGTGCCAAAACGGCGATACCCACAACAGTCGTTCATTTTCGGTGGACTTTTCCAGGCACGTTCCTATGTTGTCCTCATGATTAATACCAATAAAACCGCGATATTATTTTTGGCGATGCTCGCATGGGCCGCTGTTGTCGGATGCAGTGGTGAGGGCGGCGGCGACGACGGGGGGCCGGACTCCGCGACGGATTCGGACAGCGACAGCGACACGGACAGCGATAGCGACACTGACACGGACACAGACACCGATACGGACACCGACACGGACACGGGCGATCCGTGGGTCGCGGTTGATTTCTCATTGCTCACATACAACGTGGGAAATCCGGACGCGGAAGATCTTTTCTATCCATTGAGAGTGTCATCGGTCGATTACGAAGATTACATGGCGTCGGTCATTGCGGGCCTTGCGCCGGACGTGGTGGTCCTCCAGGAGGTCCTGTCAGGAAAAACCTGCGAGGCGTTCACCGAGACCGATCCGACCATGACCTGCTACGAATGGGATACGCTCCCCCGGCCCGCGCGCCGGTTGCTCGGTCCGGACTACTCCATTGTGTGCGACGAGCGCGATCAGGTGGAGTGTATAGGAGTACACGTTGGCTTCGGCACCATCGATGGCCTGACGCCGGGCGAGTACCTGGAACAGGGCGCGGACACTCCGGATCTCCCGCTCCCCCCGTGCATCTGGGCAGACGATGAATGCACAAACGCGATGTGCGACGCCGAATCAACCGTATCCGCCGTAACCGTACACACCGACGGAGGTCCCCTGCGGCTCGTTCACATGCATCCCATGGCACAGGTTTCGTACACGATCTCGGGCGATCCATGCCGCGCGGATCAGCTCCGGCAAGTATTTGAGGGTTCCGTGATCTCAAACGAAGACGCACTGCTGGAGGGTTTCGATCGATCAGTCATAGCCGGGGACTGGAACCTCGGACTCGAAGTGTACTGGGCGCGCACTGTCTTCGGGACTGCCGACTCGGCTGTCGTATGGGACACACATGTCAACTGCCCTGCCTGTGCGTACTACGACATCGATCCCCGAGATCCGAGCCTGGTCAGATACAGCACTACATCGGTGGCTCCGACCTTCCTGGACAATCTCGGATTGCCTATCGCGATAGATCATGTCGTCGTCAGCGACGGTCTCATCGGCGACTGCTCCATATTCGACAACGGCGGCCAGCCAGGCACAGAGCCGCTGGACGATGCCTATCCCGGGCTCGGATCTCTGGGCGAAAATGAGCGCATCGATCATTACGGCATTCTCTGCGATCTGAGCATGGATCCCTCTGCAGGTTGATCAACTAACACCTGTTCGTGTAAACTGGTTGAATAAACCGGTTTGTTCAGGAGAGGTATTCAAATGGACGCAGAGATCACCATCGGGGCCTTCGAGGCCAAGACCAGATTGTCAGAGCTTTTCGCATCGTTCCGGGAGATTCGCGCATCCATTGAAGGCACGGTCGACGTGGAAGAACTCATCGAGGAGGGCCGCAGATGAGCGCTGCGAGCATCGGAAGATCATCTTCGACTAAATAGCTCCTCATCCATCCACTACACATTCTGCCCGCCTCCGTCCGCGGTGTAAACACCGCGGCAACGATACCTGCCGATCTGAATCGGGCTTCCATGTCCATCGGTAAGCCCTTCGGGCTGCTTCGGTCGCGAGGCCGCACGGCCTTGCGGCGCAACCGCATCGTTGCCGCGTCGTTCACGGCGCGGTGCGAGGTCGGTCGATAGATTTCTTGGAGGCGAAGTGTAGCGAATACAGGATCAGCTATTCAGAAACTGATAATCCTTCTGATCGCGTTGACGAGCGCGTGTCCCCTGTGAACAGACGGAGTGATCAACCACCTCTGGATCGCGCGGGTCACGAGGCTTGACGAACTTGCTCCCCAGATGGATTTCGATCTCTCCACTTTGCCGATCACACTATTCCTGCTCACGGTTTCCAGCCGCGAACCTGGAACATCCGATCTGGTGACGACATTGCTGTCAGGGTGTGGCGGGGCATCCGAAATGCGATGAGCGACATGGCGTCCGTTTTCCAGGGAATAGACGAGAACATCGTTTTGCGCGACCTGATCATCTCCCAGGGTCTGTACGTCGATCCGATCGCCATGCCCGATCGACGGCGCCATGCTCGTCCCCCACACACGGGCCTGGTACGCTATCTTTCCGCCCTTCTTGATGACCTCCGAAATAAGGGCGGTCAGATCCTTCTGGGGGATTATCAATCGTCGCATCGTAAAAAATCCACTACCTCCGGTTTAGGCACGAAACCGAGGTGTCTGGGCCTGACAATTTCAACGGCCTGCTGGATGAACCCCATGGTGAAGTTCATTCCGTGAAGCGACCACAAGGGCGAAAACGAGCGCGCCAGCACCATGGAAACCGCTTCGGAGATGCTCATGGCGCGTGTGCTGTTGGCGCTTGCATGCTCGATGATAAACATTTTCTTGAGCGGAACGCCTCGAGGGGAAACCACGTCGCAATCCCCATGCCAGGGGGTTCCGTATATCCAGGGGTATCCGTCGACGAGCTTCAAGACTATTCTGTCGTCATTCAGAACTCGATGCCCATGTCGGCGAAACAACTCGGTCAGGGTTGTCTTGCCGCATCCGGAGTGACCCAGCAGGAGATAGCCGTCTCCGTCCACATCTATTCCACAAGCGTGAACCATCACGCCCAGGCCCGAAGACAACAGGGTGATTGTGAGCGCCTCCCCGAGGGGATACTCAAGGGGATCCGGCAGACGGTCCCCTTGCCGGCCATATCGACCGGCGGGATCGCTGATGATTTCACCGCGAGCAAGATCTTTGTCGACCACCGCCAGGCGATACGGCGGGCAATAGTCATCCATGGCCCGGAGCAAGAACAAGTATGATTCGTCGTTCTCATACAAGGTCCACAAGGACTCCGATGCGAACACCTCCCGCGCTCCTTTCACTGCAGGATGCGGTAGATCCTCGAATTTGAGGTCGATGGAAATAGTGGTCTCGGTTTGTTCACCGAACAAGGAATACACTTCCGCGAAGCCGATCCGGGACATCTCACTGGATGACGACAATTCGAATCCGATCCCCGCAACATTTATGGCAGTTCTGAATCGAGAGGGTTCTTTCGACTCTGATGTTTCACTCGGGTCCACGGTCATGAACCGGGAAGTCTTCCACCATGATGGCCCGGGGGCGAGCATCCGCCGACACCAGGATTCTTGCACGCGCCGAGGACCGCCTCTTGCGGCATCAACACAACCCTCTTTACTACCGGCTTGTGGTACTTGAGTTTCCTGGGTTTGTCTCTGGACGTTTTCAACGGGTCTCCTGGCGCAGTTCGGCGCCGAACCTCAACGACCTCTCGCGAGCTACCTCGCACAGGTACTCGGTGGGGGCCTCAGGGTCTCCCGCCTCCATCATACCCCAGCCCGCGCAGGTGTCGCAGAATCCTATCAACGAACAGTTGCTGCACTTTGAGTGAGTGTTCATTGTCTTGTGCGCAAGCGTAGCTATCTCACTCTCCCATGCAGCATCAAACGTGCCGTTCAGAATATCGAAGCGCGGCTCTCTCACCATTATACATGGGGTTAACCCCCCTCGCCAATCGACGTGGAAAGTATTCCTCCCCGCGCCGCAGTCATACAAGAGTCCGGATTCGTATCTCGTCACGTGATCTTGCCTCTTGAGCCAGGCGCGCTTCACCTGGGGATCGATCGCCTCAAGAGAAACCAATTCATCGGCGCCCAGCCGGCAGGCCAGCGCGTCGCGTGTTCCGTTCAGCGCCGAACTCAACAACCCATCGAACCTGAACGGGACATCGAGTTCCTTCGCGATGGCCCTGATCGCAGGCACCTGTTCGATGTTTTGACGCGTTACCGTCATCTTGAGGACAGTGGGAATATTGTGACTGAGCAGGCGCTTCACTCCCTCAAGGGCTGCGCTACAGGCCTGCGCAGAACCCGTGACGCGCTGATATGCCGATTCGGTGGCGCCGTATAACGTCACCTCCACAGCCAGCGGGGGCAGCGAAGAGAACAACGAGGCGACTTCGTTTGAAATGAGTGTCCCGTTGGTCATGACTGTGATCAGGAAACCCGATTTTCTCGCCTTCTCGTACAGCTCGAGGAAATCCCCTCGCAACATCGGTTCGCCACCGGTCAATCCGAGCCAGAGACAGCCGGCTTCTGCGAGCTTCCCAAAGATCACCTCCCATTCCTGCCTGGACAGCTCGCCGCGCTCCTCGTCGCCGGCGCGCTCTCTTGAAACGATATAGCAGTGATTACAGCTAAGGTTGCACCTCGCGGTGAGTTCCAGTGTTCCGTTGACGGGCGTCCGCTCATCGATCGCCACGCGTCGCAAGCCGTCGGCGAAACGGGCGTAGTCTCCCTCCTTCCCTGCCCGGCAAATCATTTCAAGATCTCTTCAATTGCGTTGATGTCACGAAGCTCCGTGAGCAACGCTCGAAGATCATCGGCGGCATCAGTCTTTTCCACGTCATATTCTTGAATTACCACGTCGAGGATCTGATCAAATGTTTTGGCCCCGTCGAGCAGTTCCCAGATTCTGCTTCCGGTCTCGTTGAGCACATAGATGCTGTCGAGATCCGCCCTGGTCTTGCATACGGGTACAAAGACAGTCTCGCCACCGACGACACGCCAGGCAACTGAGTCGCTTTTCTCGAAAATTGATTTTATTTCAGGAGAGGTATCGGGCATTACATTCCATCCCCCCCCATTTCACATCGTGAATTACCATATTAGTACACAATTTCACCAGGGGCAAACGCAAACTATTTCCATTTGCCCCGAAACGTCTAATAGCCTAACGTTTAAGTCTCCAAACTTCAAAGGCAAGGAGTGCCGAATGCTTGACGACGGAAAAAAATGCAGCCTCAAGTTACTGGTGGCCCTCGCATGGGCGGACGGAAGGGTCGACGAAGAGGAAATGGAGGTGGTGGAGGCGTTGCTCGATGCTTACGGAGCGCAGGACAGTGAGGTGCAGGAGATTCGAGATTGGGCAGGGGAGAAGCGCTCCCTCGACGATGTCGATGTCTCCGGCATGGACATGAACGACCTGACGTCTGTCTTGCAGCACGCCGTGCTTCTCACACACATTGACGGCGAGCAATCCGAGACGGAGACCAAGTTGCTGAAGGACTTCATCGTCAAGCTCGGACTGACCATGGAGGAGGCGGAGCCCATCCTTGCGGCGGCGAAACACTTTACAAAACAGCTTCTTCCCGAACTGGAATCTTAGAGCCTTTTTGAGGTAATCAACACTCATGATCTCTTTTCTGATGCGTTACGTTGCGCGTCTGCCCATCCGGTTTCCGCGGGCCGTTGTGGTCGTTTCATTGATCTTGACAGTGGTCGCGGCCCTGTTTCTGCCGCGCCTGCACGTTTCCACCGACAGGAACCTTCTTTCGGGGAAGGACAACCAGGCCTTCATTCGCCGCGATGAGGTGAGCCGATTGTTCGGCACCACCCTGGTGTCGGTAGTGGTCCTGAGCGGGCAGAGCGCCGAATCGGTTCGTGCTGCGGCGGACGATCTGGCGGTGAGGTTGGGTGAGCATCCGGACATCATTCGCGATGTTTTTCACCGCGCGGATATTGGTTTCTTCGAGGACCACGCGCTCATGTTCGCGTCGGTCGAGACAGTTGAAAAAATGGCGGGCATCCTGGGAGACGACGACGCCGAGATCGATCTGATCGGTGATCTGGATAGCCTTCACGGGATGATATCACTGGGTGCGCGAAAATTGGGAGATCAGCAGGTTCCAGAGGATGCTCCGGTCGCGGAGGTGAACGCCGGGTTCGATTTCATCGGAGGCTTGCTCGACGACGTGGTCATCTGGTTCGAAAAACCGGAGACCACGAGTTTCGGTATCGTCGAACGATTGTGGGAGGGGAGCCCATCTTTTCAGGGAGGCGCTGGAAACGACGGATATCTCACCGAGAATGACAACCGGGCTCCGCACCTGGCGGTGCTCTTCGTTCAACCGGCGAATGACTCTCAATCCATGGAGGTGGTGGAACCGCTGACCGATCTGATCAGGAAGGAGGCAGCGGCGGTGGCAGCGGCGCATCAGGGGACAGGCGTGATGGTGACCGGGATGCCCTCCTTGCAGACCGATGAGCTGCGCCTCGTCACGCGAGATTGCATGGTGGCCGGCACGGCCGCCGGTCTGGGTGTGCTGCTCGTGTTCCTGATTGCCTTTCGATCTTTCCGCGTCACCCTTTTCCTGGTGATTCCCCTGGGTGTGGGATTGATCTGGGCGGCGGGTTTCACCGGCGCCGTGTACGGGCACCTGACCATGATCACATCGTATTTCGCGGCGGTCCTTTTCGGGTTGGGGGTGGCCTTCACCATACACATAGTGGCCAGATTCCACGAGGCGCTCCTTTGCGGTCAGGACAAGGTCGCGGCCATTGAGACAGCCCTGGTCAAGGCGGGTCCCGGGACCGTGGTGGGGGGCGTGACCACCGTCATGGCCTTCCTGACGATCGCCTTTTCCGAGTTCCAGGGCTTTGCCGAGATGGGCATCATCTCCGGCGTGGGCGTGGCCATGATCCTGGCGGCCAACCTGACGTTGCTTCCCGCGGCGCTGCTTCTGTGGCACCCGGGTGCTTCCGCCGTGCGAACCAAAAAGCCTCGCGATGCGTTCTGGTTAAAACTGGGGCGTTCCCGCGTTATAATTCTTGTCGTCACGGCGGCGGCAATGATCGCCGGGCTCGCGGTGGCCAATCTCAACGAGTTCGATTACGCGGTGGAGAATATGCTTCCGGCCGATTCCGAGGCCGTGAAGGGCATAAGGACCCTCGACGCCCGCACCGATTTCTCATCCACTTTCACAGTCGCGGTCGCTTCTTCAGTCGAGGAGGCTGCTGCCCTGCGCGATCGGTTCGTCGCATTGCCCACGGTGTCACGGGTCGAGGCGATCTCCATGTTCGTCCCGCCGGATCAGGATGAAAAAGTGGCGATCATTGTCGGAGTAGATCCCGCCAGGCGCGATCAGGTAAAGAAGATAGCGCAGCGCCTTCATGCGCAGCACAAGAAGATGGAAGGAACAACGGCCGCCGAGCTTGCCGATACGCTGCAGGAACTGGGCGACACGCTCGAGGATCTTTCCTTCGACGCAAAGAAAGTGGGGCGCGCGGAAGCGACCGGACTCGCCGCGCTATCCGCCAGGGCGGCGGCAGCGTCGAAGGCCGTTGCTAAGAGCGGGGACGATGAGCGGGCGAGGGCGCTCGAGCGGCAGGTGTTCGAAGTGCTTGTAAAAGGGATGGAGATCCTTGCCGCCGGAATGGATGACAGGGGTTTTGGAGTGGATGATCTGCCGCTGGGAATAAGGGGCAGATTTGTAAGCGCAAACGGCGAGAAGTACGCAGTCATCGCATATCCAAAGGGCGACATGGGAGATCGCGACTTCTTCTATGGGCACGTGGATGAGATACTGTCCGTGGATCCGGGAGCCACGGGACACCCGGTCACGCACAAGGCGTTCACCATCATGGTTCACAAGGGCTTCGCTCAGGCGGCGGCGTACTCGGGCATCGCGGTCATACTTCTCCTGCTGCTCGATCTGCGCAGCTTTCGCGGGCTCATGCTGGCCCTGATGCCCGTGATTGTGGCGGCATCGTGCACCTCGCTGGTGATCTACCTGACCGGTTTCAAGCTCAACTACGCAAATCTGATGGCGTTTCCCATCCTCATCGGCACGGGTGTCGACTACGGCGCCCACCTGGCACACCGCGCCAAACAGGAGGGGAGCGTACGCGAGGCGGCCAGGACCACCGGCAGGGCCATTGCGCTGTCCGGGGTGACCACCCTCATCGGATTCGGCAGCCTCATCCTCGGCAATCACTGGGGGGTTCAGAGCCTGGGTATTTTGCTCACTCTCGGGATCTTTTTCACACTGGTCGCCGCATTGCTCGTGTTGCCGGGATTATTTAAGGAGCGACAACAATGACAATCATCAAGATGGCGGGGCTGCAACTCGATGTCGCATGGGAGGATCGGCAGGCCAACTTCGAGAGGGTCCGCGGATTCGCGAAAACGGCGGTGGAGGAGGGTGTTCGCGTTCTCGTGTTGCCGGAGATGTTCTCCACCGGTTTCTCTCTGAATCCGTCCGTTACGGCCGAGCCGCCCGACGGCGAGACCCCCACCTTTATTCGGGAGCTGGCCAGGGAATTCGGTCTGGTTGTGATCGGAGGCTACGTCCAGCAGCGACAAAACGGGAAGGGAGCCAACGCCGCTCTCGCGGTTGACGCCGAGGGTGTCATGCTGGCGGAGTACTTCAAGGCGCACCTGTTCACCTTCATGGAAGAGGAGAAGTCGCACGATTCGGGCAAGGGGCCGCGAGCGTTCGTCCTGGACGGCATGGAGATGATGTGCTTCGTCTGTTACGATTTGCGTTTTCCCGAGATGTTCCGGCTGGTGGCGGAAGGAGCGTCAATGGTGTTCGTGATCGCCTCATGGCCGAAGGAGAGGCAGCGGCACTGGGATATCCTTTTGCCGGCTCGCGCTGTGGAAAACCAGTTCTACGTGATGGGTGTCAACAGGGTAGGGACCGGTGGTGGGTACTCCTTTACCGGCGGAACGACAATCATCGATCCCATGGGAAACACCCTGGCCCACGGCGGGAAAGACGAGGGGCTGGTCATCGCACAGATAGATACCGAGATGACGGCCGACACCCGCGCGAAGCTGCCCTTCTTGAAAGACCGCCGTTTCTAGAGTATAGCCCTGAAAACAAACGATCGTCCCTCTTCACCATGAATTACGATACTTCGCGATGCGGATTATCCGAAGAAACGAGGAGCAATGAGCAAAGGACATCCAAAGGGGTTGTACCCGCTGTTTTTCACCGAGATGTGGGAGCGCCTGGCGTTCTACCTGATGCTCGGCATTCTGTTCCTGTACTGCAAGGACACAGAGCGGGGCGGCCTGGCCATGACCGTCAAGCAGTCGGCGGAGGTCCTGGGCACCTACCTGGCCTTCGTGTACTTCACTCCGTTCATCGGCGGCATGCTCGCCGACCGCTACCTGGGTTACCGCAAGGCGGTAGCGATTGGCGGCGTCTTCATGGCTGCGGGATTTTTCGCGATGGGCGTGCGCAGCGAGATGATGCTCTACCTCGGTCTGGGGCTGCTGTGCCTGGGTAACGGACTGTTCAAGCCCAACATCTCGGCGATGGTGGGCAAGCTCTACAAGGCAGGTGACGCCAGGAGAGATGCGGGGTTCAACATCTTCTACATGGGCATCAACATCGGCGCCGCCGTCTCGGCGATCCTCTCGGCGCCGCTGCGCAACATGTTCAGTTTCAACGCCGCGTTCATCGCAGCAGGCGTGGGCCTGCTGATCGGTGTGGCGATCCTGCTGATCAGCTGGAAGCGGCTGGCCGTGGCCGACGTGCGACCCGAGCCGACGCCCGATGACGTGACCATCGGCAAGATCTTCCTGGTGATCATTTTGCCTGCGTCGGCGTTCGGCGCCGTCGGTTATTTCGTCGGCATCAACTGGGAAGCGATCGCCGGCTCGATCGGCCCGATCACCTTCGCCTTCATCATCGGCATGCTGCCGATCATCTTCTACTTCGGCATGCTGGTGAAGAAGTCCAACCCCGAGGAAAAGCCCGGCATGAGCGCGCTGATGCCGGTGTACCTGTGCGGCGGCGCATTCTTCATGATCCTGCACCTGTCGGGCGGGTTGATGACGTTCGTGGCCGAGAACAACACCAACCGGCAGGCCGAGTGGATCGGCAATGTTCCGGTGCTTAACAATTACTCGCAAAAGGCGATGCCGTCGTATTACGCCAACGCCGACGAGTCGCTGCTGCGGCCGGACGAGCGCACCTTGCTCGAGGTCGAGGAGAACATGGCGTCGATGTTCGGCGCGCGCACGTTGGACACCGAGGCGCTGGAGCAGATCGAGAGGGACTTCCCGGACGTGAAGATCGTGGTGGCCGGCAGCGCGGACTACAAGGACGCCTGGAGCAGGCTGACCGCCAAGGTGTTCGAGAAGGGGGTGGTCAAGGTCGAGAAGACCAAGGACGCCCACGGGCTCGAGACGATCTCGGTCAAGACCGAGCCCGAGACCGCCAAGCCGATCAAGTCCGTGGCGTTGATCCGCGAGATCGAGGGTATAAGGGTGCCATTGATCCCGGTCTCGGGCGAGGCGTTCAAGGCGGTCTATGCCAACGCAGGCAAGGAGCGACTCCCGCCGGGCGAAATGGTCGGACTGGTCAACGCCGAGATGATCACGGCCCTGTTCAACCCGGTGTTCGTCGTGCTGCTCACCCCGCTGGTGGTAGCGTTCTTTGCCTGGAGGTTACGCAGGAAGAAGGAGGTCTCCACGGCGCGGAAGATATTCATCGGCATGGTGATCACCACCCTCGCCCTGTGCATCATGGGGGCCGGTGTCTACTTCAGCAACGATGGAGAGGACAAGATGTCGGCGATGTGGATCATCGTGTTTTATGCGGTGATCACCTTCGGGGAGTTATGCCTGTCGCCAATGGGCCTGTCGCTGGTGACAAAGTTGGCGCCAAAACGCCTGGTGGGCCTGATGATGGGCGGCTGGTTCCTCTCCACCGCCATCGGCAACAAGATGTCCGGGTTCATCAGCGGCCTCGAGCCCACCACCAGGATATTCCTCACCCTCGCCGGCCTGATCCTTCTGGTCGCGGGGTTCATCTTCTTCCTCCTGCCCAAACTCGACAAGGCAATCACCAAGTACGGCGCCTAGCCTGGACAAACGTCCCCCAAGATCCAACTCCAAAGATCCGGAGCATGGCCCTCCGTAGGCCCGGCGAAGGAGGGAAGGGCCGCCGGAGCAGGACAAACGTCAAACGTCCTCACCGTCGTAGGGCGTGGGTTTATCCCGCGCCGTCGTGAACTCGTCATACAAGACCGCGCCATGAATGACGCGGCAACGATGTTGCCGAGGCAACAAGCCCCAAGGGGCTGTCAGACGGACGAGACGAGTCCGCAGGACTTGCGCCGCGCGCATCGTTGCCGAGGGGTTTACCCCGCGGAACGAGGAATCCACGGTTCGCTATCAGCCTCGCCTGTTGATTACAGTTTCATCGCGGTCTATCATTTCGTTGTCCACTTCACATCAAAAGGGGGGCCTCTTGCCGAAAAACGAGTACTTTGTCGCCTGGTGGAACGTTGAGAACCTGTTCGACACGGCCAAATCAGACGGCTCCTACCACCACGGTGGCAACTCCCTCGTCCTCGACCAGATCCTCGTCTCCAGAGGCCTCCTCGGCCCCGGCCCCCTGACCGTCATCAAAGAATCCACCGAAGTCATCCGCCTCCCCGCAATGGAACAAGGCAAAAACAAAAAACCCCACCGCTTCGGCCGACCGTCAAGAGGGAATCTTGACCTTGCTGGGTATTCTGACCATTTTCCCGTTGGTGTGAGGGTGGGTAAATGACTCGGAGTCTTTCGAGGAAGGTCTTTCGAGGAAGCAAGTCAGGAGAATTACCGTGCTGCAGAGAAGTATCGTCGCCGCTTTCTTTTCCATTGTACTGCTCACAAACGCGGGTTGCTCGCAACCCCCGCGTAAACCTGTTGGTGGAAACTACGATGACTCCACAATGGCGAGTCTGATCGACCCCCCCGAAGACACCCCCCTCTATCTCGACGCCATGATCTGTATCGCTGACAGCAAGGCCGAGAAGGAGATGCTTCCGGGAAGAGTGTTGGCTTGGGTACCCGATATCGACATCGGTTCGGGACTTGTTGAGGTATATATCGAGGACGGCGCCGCAGATTGGCTCAAACCGAGAATGATAAAGATCCTCAGACTGATGGTGTCCTATACGGTGCCGAGTCCATTCGCAGTGGATATCAACGCGCGAAACTATGCGGACTTCGGTATTACACCTGAGGAAATCAATGCCTTTCGGGGAGAAGCAACGATAGAGAGCATTTCTAGCTTCTCGGAAAAGGAGAAGGTAGCCCTCACCTACGCCGATGCACTGTCGAGAACACCTGTTCTGCTTCCCCAGCGCCTTCTCGATGACTTGAGACGGCTGTTCACCGAAGAAGAGATAGTCGCAATTGCCGCGCTCAGTGCAAAGGTTAACTACTGGACACGGCTCGTCGAAGCCCTACGAATCATTCCAGCCGGATACACCGACGATCCCCTCCTGCATCTGGACGACTACCAGACACTTGGAAAGGAGAGGGACTGATGACGTAAAGGAAGTTGCCCGAGCCGCAGGCCGGGTCGAGCACTTTTATCTCGCACAGTTTGGGCCTGTAGCGAAATCTGTGTAACTGACTTCCCGGTTTATCAAACGGGCAGCCTCCCTTCAAAGTACACCGAGAATTGATTCAGTGCACGGGGCCAATTTCTTATCGGCATCGTCCATTTCTTGGACGCGTTTTTCAAT
>JAUVDV010000045.1 GCA_030595125.1 Deltaproteobacteria bacterium | reverse complement strand
CGTTGCCGGCTGTGACGATGACGACGATGACAACGGAGATGGAGACGGCGGCAACCTTGACGACGTGGGGCAACCCTGCGAGGCCGCCGAGGACTGCTACCTGGATGTCGACCACACGGATCTGTCCGGCGACGTGGTCTGCCTGGATAAGGTAGAGGACGGCTACTGCACGCACCACTGCCAGATCGACGCCGACTGCTGCGCCGTGGAAGGTGAATGCGACGAGGAACTCGACCTCGAATACGTGTGCGGTCCGTTCGAGTCCACCGGCGAGATGTACTGCTTCATCAGCTGCGAGGACCAGGAGGACGGGGACGCCTACTGCCAGGAGTGGGCGCATCTGGAGTTCATCTGCCGCTCCACCGGCGGCGGGGCGGAGAACCGCAAGGTCTGCGTGCCCGAGGGCTGAGCGACGAAACAAAGACACTCCCTGGAAAAGCCTGCTCACCTTGTTCCGGAGGAGGCGTTCGTGGAGTCCGGCCGACGAATCCACGATGCCTTTTTGCAGTCCTTTGATCTATGAGCTAAAGTATCTGCCAGTCCCGAGAAAGGAGTCTCGCCATGAGGTTGACGAGCCTTGAGTTGCAGAATTTCAGGGGGTTCGAGTCCCTTAGCCTGAGTTTCCATCCGAAGGTGACGGTTATCGTCGGAGTGAACGGAAGCGGCAAGACTTCCATATTGGATGCCATAGCCAAGGAGGTGAAGAGGATAACCCCTCACGGGACTGGATTGAGCTTTGTCGACGAAGACCAACGCAACGGTGCTGCTTTTTTTGAAATTGAATTGCGAGGAGTCTCCGGAGACGAAGAGGTGATTCTTCATCATGGGTTCAAAGAAGGAAAGGAATACCCGGGCGCCATCAATCAAACTTTGGTGTTTTCGAGTGACCAACAAGCGAAGGGTCCTCTACCTCTCTTGGTTTACTATCCCGTTTCAAGGCATGCGAACGATGCGACGCCCGGGGCAAAGAATCCAAGACACTGGCGAGCATCCAGCGCGTGGATTGAATCACTTCATCAGCCCAAGACTACATTCGGCGAGTTTTTTGAGTGGTTTCGAGATCGTGAGGATCTGGAAAACGAAGGCCTGCGCGACAATCCGGAGCATATCGATGTTCAACTTGAGGCCGTCAGAAAGTCACTGGAGTTGTTGTTGCCCGGGTACTCGAATCCTCGAATCAAACGACAACCGACGCCGGTTTTGACTGCCAAAAAGAATGGGCAGGTGCTGTCTTTCAATCAGCTCAGCGAAGGAGAGCGCACGCTGGCCGCTCTTGGATGTGATATCGCCCGAAGGTTATCGCTTGCCAATCCCGGGTCGAATCCTCTGGACGGGGAAGGCGTAGTTCTGATCGATGAGATCGATCTACACCTCCATCCCGAGTGGCAAAGAAACATCATACCCGCGCTAACCCATACTTTTCCCAACCTCCAGTTCGTAGTTACTACCCACTCGCCTATTGTATTGAGCTACATCGATTCCGAATGCATACGGCTGATCGAGGATTTCAAGTTGGTAGAGAAGTTGCCTCCTACCTGGGGAAGAGATCCAAATTCCATACTGACCGAGATATTCGATCAGCCGCTTCGCGCGAAGGAAATGGAAAAGGAGCTGCACGAGCTTGCGGT
Source organism: Deltaproteobacteria bacterium (assembly GCA_030595125.1). Lineage (GTDB taxonomy): Bacteria > Myxococcota_A > Polyangia > JAAYKL01 > JAAYKL01 > JAUVAN01. The sequence continues at coordinate 44,937 of JAUVDV010000045.1, read as the reverse complement.
GCTTATTGACGAGGCCAAGCACGATCAGGCCCGACGGAAGCTCGATGAGATCCGCTCCAAGTTGGGTGACGATGATGCGGAGGTGGTTCGTTATACAACGATGATCGAGATGTTCGGCGACTGATGCGGTACGTAGAGAAGAGTCAACCAGAGCCCCGGAAGCTGCTTGAATATAGAGAGTCAGGTGGCGACGAAGCTTCCTGGGATGGGTTTCCCGAGAAAGACAAAGTAAGAGAGCTGTTGCTGAAAGATCAGGGATACCTTTGCTGCTACTGCATGCGTTCCATCGATATTTCCGAAATGAAAGCAGAGCACTATCGTCCTCGGAGGGGTCCGAGTGGAGCGCCGGAGAGACAACTGGACTGGAGCAATCTCCTGGCGGCCTGCGACAAGTCCAGGGGGATGAAGCGTACTCAACAGACTTGCGATACGAGAAAATCCGATGATCTGATTACGATCGATCCGCAGAGGAAGTCTCATATCGAGAAACTGAGATATTTACCAAACGGAAAGCTTGTTTACGGTCGTGAGGAAGAACCGTTCCAGAGCGATATCAACGACAGGCTCAATCTCAATTCTGGAATTCTGGTGAGGAATCGAAAAGCGGCGTTGGATAGTTTTCTGGATTCCATGCGCAGTAAACTGGGAAAGAAAAGCTGGTCGGCTCGGAAACTCGAGAAAAAACTGAATGCGCAGCGCAACTCAACGAAGCTACCGGAGTACTTTGGAGTCTATGAGAAGTGGTTGGAGAAGGAAATAGAGAGAAGGCGGCGTTAGCCGGATAAGTAACCCCATCCCGGCCTTCCCCTGAGACAGGGGAAGGGGAAGATGATGGAGGCCGGCTTTAACAAGAGGCACACATGCTTGGTTTTTTCCTAGCTCTACTCCCACTGCTGATTGTGCTGGCGGGTATTCTGTTCGCGCGTCAATCCGGCGCGCGGATGGCGGTGGTCGGCTGGGCGGCGGCGATGGTCATGGCGTGCACGTACTTCGAGACACCGCTGGAGGTGGCGTTCGGCGCCACCGCTTATGGAATGATCAAGGCCATGAAGATCTCCATGGCGGTGGTTCTGACCATGCTGATGATCTTTCTGATGAGGGAGACCGGCGCCCTCAAGACGATCGCCGACGCCGTCAAGAGAGTGGCTCGTACCCGTGAGGAGCAGGCCCTATTCATCGGCATGGGCTTCGGGTCCTTCGTCACGGCGCTCGGGGCTCTCACGATCGCGCTGTTTCCACCGCTGCTCATGGCCCTTGGATTCACGCCATTCGGCGCCGTATCCGTTGCGGTATTGGGCTACGATCCGCTCACTTCCTTTGCGCTCCTGTCCTTGCCCATCACAATTCCGGCCGGCGCGTCAGCTCACATGCTGGGTCCGGAAAATGCATTCACCGCATCCGAACTCGCGTACAGGATCTCCATTTTCCTCCCGCTCGTTTCGGTGGCGCTGGCCTTCGCGATGCTCTGGGTGATAGGAGGCTTTGCGGCCATGAAGCGAGGATTCGTACCGGCCCTGATATCCGGCCTCGTTATTTCCCTGTCCGCTCTCGGTTTTACATATTTCGAGATCCTGCCGGTTCGCATTGTGGGAATTGTGTCGGGGCTGTTGGCGATGATCTCCCTGATCACCTACCAGAAACTGTTTCGACGGAACGACTCCGAAAATGATTCCCCCAAAGAACCCGTCAACTGGCCCGCGTTGCTCAGGGCCGTGTCTCCATGGCTGATGCTCATGGTCGTCGCCGGAGTGATCAGTGTGCCGCCCATACAAAAGTTCCTCGCGGGGCTCTCCACCTCGGCCGAGAAGATCACGGTCTTCGCCGACCAGAAGGTGGACCTCTCAATTTTTAGCCAGATATACTTCTGGATACTCGTGGTTCTCATACTGTCCACGGCGATCCTTCGGCCTTCGGGAAAGCAGATCAAGAGAGTCGCGAACGTATGGATAAAGAACATGTGGGGTCCGTTCATCGCGTTCTCGGTCTACTTCTCGATAGCGTACGTGATGTTCTTCTCCGCCATGGAAGTGAATCCGGAGGGAATGTTGGCGCCGGGTCCCGAGTACCAGGCTCTGAACATGGACGTGGTCGTCGGGACCACCCTGGCAAAGGTGTTCGGGTTCGGGTTCGTTTTCGTCGCGGCGTCATTGGGACTGTTTGGAGCCGTGGTGGGGGGATCGGAGACCGCGTCGAATATCATGTTCATGAAAGTGCAGCACAAGGCGTGCATGGATATCGGTTTGACGAGTGAGCAATTCATGACCGTGTACGGATCTCACGCGACCGGCGGCGGAATAGCCAGCGCGATGACTCCCGCAAAAATCAACGGCGCGGTCGCAATGCTCGACGATCCGGACAGGGAGCTGGAGGGGCGTGTGATGCGAAAACACGTGGTAATCGCGTTTTCAATAACCATTCTGGTGGGTTTAATGACCGGGATCGTTGTGGGGTTGGGGTAGGGTCTAAGAAGACGGGTCGAGGTTGGGGAGCGTCAGTTCTACATCGTGGCCGGCGAGGCGGTGCAATGTCAGGAACGCGATGAGGCAAGAGACCGTGGATTCGGTGCCCAGGTTTTCGTTCAGCCCGCTCGCGGTGAGGGCGTCGTGACACCCGCCGCTGTTGAAGTCATACACCGATTCGCCGCGCTTGTTTGCTCCGAGGAACCAATCTGCTGCTGCGCGAATGGGGCCCAGGAGTTCTCGGTCTCGGTTTTTTTGAAAGATAGCGCCGAGGGCCTCGATGAAGGCCATGACCGAAACGGGTAGCTCCTCCGCGTCCGTGTTGTCGTTGCGCCTCTCGAACAGCGTACCGTCGGATGTCAACTTCCGGAGTTGAGCCAACTGCTTCAAGGCATGTTCGAACAGGTCGTTGTCCTCGAGAGCTGTTGCGGCCACGGTCAACGCCTGTGGAGCCACTCCCCAATCCGCGCCGTCCCATCGGTCGATCCAGTCGTCGGCGTCGAGGGCAACGGTCAGAGGTTTTACGAGGGACTTCAGAAAACGCCTGACCGCGAAGGCGCCGGGGAAATGACGCAGGCAGTTGCTCGCGCCGAGGATCGAGTAGGCCATTCCTCGCGGGGTGGTGATGCGGACATTCGCCAGGAGCTGATTGAACAGGTCGATGGCGACTCCGTGCAGAAGGGCAGGGCCGTGGCCCACTGCGTATCCCAGCCCCCAGATTGTCTTGCCGATGGCCACGTCGGAGGCGTCGTCGACCCGACGGCGATCGTAGCTCATGAGTCCCGCGACGGTCGTTCCGTCGCCGATCAGATGCTGCAGGAGGGTCAGGTATCTCTCCGAGAGCTTGGCTGCTTCTGGAACGCCGAACATGTCGTGAAACTTCAGAGCGGCAACGAGGCCTGCGGCGGCGTCCTCCAGCCAGTAGCCGTGAGAAAAATCGGGAAGCGGCCCGCGCGCGTGATGGGAAAGACCGATGTCGTCGCCAAGGCGCTCGAGGTGATCGAGCTTGGGCGCCGGCAGGTTCGTTGTGGACAGGGGTCTGGCCATGGAGGTGGCCACCGGCGCGGTTACCGATGCATGGCTGCGCACCTCGTCGAACAGCTGGAGATATGAGCGCGCCACGGCGGCCCAGGTCATGCTCCTGCAGTGAAGGTACGCGCGCTTGCGCACGGCGGCCAGCTCGACCTCGTCGTCGAGCAGGTCGATGATTTCCCGTGACAGCGCCTCAGGATCCTCCGGCGGGACCAGGCGGCCTCGTCCACCTGCAAGGAGTTCCTCGGCGTGCCAGTACGGAGTGGAGACAACCGCCTTGCCGGCGCCCATCGCGTATGCCAGGGCGCCGCTGGTGATCTGGTCCAGGTTCAGGTACGGCGTCACAAAGATATCCGTGGCGCCCAGGTATTCGAGCAACTCGTCCAGTTCGACGAAGCGTGGATGGAAAAGCACGTGATCTTCCAGACCCAGTTCGCGAACTCGACGTTGCAGGCCGAGCCTGTGAGACTCGCCTTCGAGTTTCAAGATGGCCGGATGGGTGGCCCCCAGGATCAGGTATGTCGTCTTGGGGTGCTTCTTTACTATCGCCGGGAGGGCTTCGATCATGTGCTCGATTCCCTTGTTGGGACCGAGCAGACCAAATGTCAGGAGGACCCGCCGTCCTTCCATTCCGAACTTGTCCTTGTAGTAGGCCGGATCCACGAAGGGCATATCGTGAATTCCGTGTGGAATGAGGGCGATCTTGCTTCTGGGTATATTGTACGTCATCTCGAGGAATTCGACAGCGCGCTCGCTCATCACAACCAGTTTCGATGCGATGCCCGCGATCTCGATGAAGACCTCGCGCTGCTCCGGTTTCGGATCCTTGAGCACGGTGTGACATGTGACGACCACGGGACACCTGATGTCGCGCAATCCCGTCAATATATTCGCGCCCCATTTCCCTCCAAAGATGCCGTACTCGTGCTGAAGACTCACCACGTTGATGCGACTGAAATTGAGGAAATCCGCGGCCCTGGTGTAGTCGACGGGGAAGTCCTGACGCAGCTCGAAACGAACTCGATCCGGATAGATGTAACCCTCCGGGATGTCGTTCATGGCGGCGATCAGCACCGGCTGGCTCGGTTCGCATTGTTGCGCCACCGCCTCGGCCAGATCGTGAGTGAAGGTAGCTATTCCGCATTTTCGCGGCAGGTAATTGCCCACGAAGGCAATGCCCCTGTGGCGACGTAAATTAGCTGTGGTGTCCTTCAAGAGTTCCTCCCGTAGGCTCTTGTAATAGTGTGCTTTTGAGCTAAAGGCACTATATATAGCGGTCGACGATCTGCGGCAATAAAGAAAATGCGCACCGGCGAGACCTTTTCGTGAGGTGAATGCGGAGTGGAGTGATTGATGAACGCAGTTGGGATTCAGCTTGCATCCGAGACGCTGACAAAGTGTTTCATGGACGATCTGGAGCGCGGGATGGCGGAGCTGGTGGACTTGATCGATATCCCGGTTATTGTAGGTGTTCCCTTTCACAACGAGGACGACACTCTGCCGGCGGTGGTGGAGGTGGCCAGGAAAGGACTTGCGAACGCGGGGTTAGATGGCGCGGCCGTGGTCTGCGTCGGATCCCACATCGGGGGAGGCGCGCTTCGAAAGGCGGTCAACGGTCACGGGAATGGGGACGTTGCCGTACGAGGATTTCTTCTGGGGCGCGGACTCGAAGGACGGGGATGGGCCGTGCGCGCGTTGATGGAGGTGGCGAGTCTTAGAAAAGCACATCTCATCATTCTACAGCCCGATCTCTTTGCGCAAGAAGATGGTCGCGATGAAGCGGGAGCCGGGTTCGCCCCTCACTGGATCGAACGGCTGCTGGATCCGGTCATGAGTCAGGATCAGGATCTGGCCCTGGCGAGGTTCAATCGTCATCCGCTGGCCCACGCGGTCGAGTCATTGTTCGTCTACCCCATGTTGCGATCGTTCTTCAGGACCGGGATACGCCAGCCGGTTCCGGGGGTGTTCGCCATGTCGCCGAACCTCATCAAGAGGTGTCTGTACGCAACAACCAGATGGTCTCTGGAGACAGGGACCTACGGTTTTGACGCGTGGTTGGTGGTGAGAGCAATTATCGAAGGCGCGGCCATCTGCGAGGTTCCGCTAGGCGCGGCGTCGTATCGCCATGGTGTCGGCAAGCTCAAGTTGATCTTCAAGCAAACGGCGCAGGTCATACTGGAGCAGACGGTCGAGCAGGAGCGGTGGTGGACGCAGGGAGCGACGCCGATCTCTTTTCCCAGAATGATCGGACGGGATCTGGACGCGCCGGCCCTTGAGTATGAGATGGACAAGGAGCAGATGCTCCTTCGCTTCAAGGCGGAGTTCAATCACTTCGATCAAACCATGTTCGAAGAAATGATCAACGATAACGATCATGGGCGGCTCGAAAGGCTCGCCCTTGGCGAGGTGATGGGTCACAAGGATGCGGCGAGAGAGTGGTCCAGGGTTGTCGAGCAATTTGTAATTGCCTATCGATTCGATCGAGGATTCCACCCCAGTGATGTGGTTGACGGGTTGTATCCCATGTTTTTGGCCCGTCTCATTTGCTACATGGAGGAGATCAACGAGCTGTCGAAGGTCGTGCCGGACACCGGAATGAGGGAATCAATAGTCAGGCACGAAGCGGATCGGCTCATTGCGCGAGAGGCAGAGCGTTTTCTGGGGCCGTGGCCCCGGATTGTTGCCGCGTGGAAAAAATGGGAAGGGGAGGCCGGCGCGTACCTGCCCCGGATCAGTTGCTGGGAGTTCGTGCCCCACGTGGGGGTAGCGGTACCTCAGGAGATCCGGCGCGCTGACGGAAGCTCGGCCTGGGCGCATGAAGTATACCAGAGCCTCATCGATAGCTATCGATCCGAGTTTAGCAGTTTCGTGGCGGACCATCTTCACCTCGAGGAAACTACCGGGTCCGATGCCGTCCTCACGGGGACAGCGAGTTTCATGCAGGATCTGGACAGGCTGATCGGCGCGCGCTGGCTCGAGGGAGATCTTTCGCGTCTGGATGTGACCGAGGAGTGCGCGGCCCGGGTAACGAGCGTGTTTTCAACGGGGACGAGCTTCCAGCTGACCGAGGACGCGATCCGGCACTTGTTCGAGCGAAATCCGCCACGTAACCTCATGAACAACATGGATCTGGCGTCGGTTAGTGAGCTTCTCGAGCGAGTCAACCCCAACGATGCACTCGGCATGGCGGCGTTGACCGATCGCCAAAAGTACCTGACCCACGTGCTCGATTGCATCGAGCGCGAGGCCGAACCCGACTGGTTTCACGTTGCTCCCTTGAAACCGGTGGTAGTGGATCTGGACACTCTTCCCAACACTGACGACGTCAGGGCCACGGCTGCGCTGGCGAGACTCGCAGGGAGGGTGGTGGTGGGAACCCACGTCAGGGGATGGGGCGGGAATCTTTCCAAACTCTGGTTCATGCTGCAGGTTGCCAAGCGCGTGATTGGGTTGGAGATGTTCGCGCAGGTCTGGCAGGATCTCGCCGCGGACGAGAAGGGGTTCGGGCCCAAGCTGGCGGCTACGATCCGCGGGCATTGGGGGCGAAAGGTGCTCAGCGCCCACAACTCATTCGAAAACGCTCAACAGAGGCTGCTGGTGGATCGGATGAATCATCTTGCCGCAGATTTCGAGGAGCGCGATCCAGATCGCGGCGACCTGGCGCGAGCCTTAAAAGCGGCGGCCACAGTCTACCACCTGTCGATCACTTTGCCGGACGCGACCTTCATTCCCCTGTCCGCATGGACCTGGGCCAGCTACAGCGCTCGGGGAGGGACGGGCGCTCCGACGCCGCTCTCCTCGCTGGTCGAGCGGGACTGGGCGGGACGGGATTTCTTGACCGGTTACCTCGAGTTAGCCGGGCTCGGAGGGGCGCAGACCATAGACAGGACAGTGCGAAAGCTCATGATGGAGGGGCGCGAGTTCGATGACCTGGGAGAGCGGCTGCTCGGCGTGGCGACGGACATGGAGCATTTGTTCGTCAAACAGGCGCCTCTCGCGGCGAGCGTTCGCGCGGGGGGGCTGGTACGTCCGGTGAAGGGCCCCATCCTGGAGCCAATAGCGGAGCATTCGTGGGAGTCGCGTTATGTTCTGAACGCGGCTGCCGTGCGTCTGGATGGAATTATTTACATCCTTTATCGCGCATACGGTGATGACGAGATATCGCGGATAGGGCTGGCGTGGACCCGTGACGGAGTCCACATCGACGGCAGGCTCGACGAGCCGATCTTTGCTCCTGGACCGGACACCGAGTCGGCGGGCTGCGAAGATCCCCGCGTTACCGTCATCGATGAGCGCGTATACATGCTCTATACAGCCTGGGATCGGACGCTGCCCCAGATCGCACTGGCGTCCATATCGGTGCAGGCGTTCATCGAGCGGCGATGGGATACCTGGCAACGCCACGGGTTGGGGTTCCCCGGCCTGTCAAACAAGGACGCCACTCTGTACCCACGGAAATTCGACGGGCGCTATGCTCTGTATCACCGGCTCGATCCCAATATGTGGATCTCGTACCTCGATACCCTGGATTGTCCGTGGCCGCGCACCGGTCACCGAATAGTGGTCGGACCCCGACCGGGGATGATGTGGGACGGTCTGAAGATCGGAGCGGGAGCGCAGCCGATAGAGACCACCCATGGCTGGCTCAATATCTACCACGGTGTCGATTACGAGAGATCCTATCGTCTCGGAGTGCTGTTTACCGATCTGGAAGATCCGTCAAAGGTGATCTACCAGTCGCCGAACCCCATCCTGGAGCCAGAGGTCGATTTCGAGATCGGTGGCGTAGATGGGGGAGAGGACTTCTGGGTGCCTCGCGTGGTGTTCACCTGCGGCGCGGTGCCCGTGGTGGACAAGCCGGTCATGGAGCTGGACGATGAGATCTTTGTCTACTACGGCGCGGCCGACACAGCCATCGGTGTTGCAAAAGGCCGACTAAGCGACCTCGTACCGGTTCTCAAAGAGAATAAGAAAACCTGATTTGAAAGAGGTGTCTGATGACACCACTGCAAGGGGCAAGATGAAACCATCTCAAGAGCAAGATGTTCCTCAGGGATCAACAACACCCGACAACCCTCCTGTCAAAGCCGAACGAAAACACCTCAGTGAAAACGCCGGAATGCGAGCGATCATACCTATCGGCCGCTCCGGTTGGGCGATCGCGGCGGGCTATTTGGGTCTGTTCTCTTTCATTCCCGGCCTGGGTGTTTTTGCTGTCGTCTTCGGTATCGTGGCAGTGCGTCACATAAAGAAAAACACCAATAAACACGGATTGGGTCGAGCCATTTTCGGGATCGTCGCCGGAGTGATCAGCATCATTGCCTATGTTGTAGTGCTCATCGAGAATGGCTTCATGTGATACTCCATGCGTTCTCCTTGGCCCCTGGAATAATGACTCCTCGATAAAGCGGCACTCACAGTCCTTAGAAAGAACTCCGTAGAAAGAAAAGGCAACAACTCGGCAAATAGCTCTATGGGCAGTTATCCGGCACCGGCGTGCAAGTGTCGTCGAGGTTGTTATGAACACCTGCATGAGAGGGTTCGTGGGTGAGCTGATCCAACAGATCGCACGCTTCACAGTCGGGAAGGGTGGGGTTTCCAATGATCTCCAATGTCCAGTCCACACAGGTGAGCGCACTCAGCCCGTCCAGGTTGGAGAGAGAGAGGTTATTGTTGACAATCAGCCCACCTACCACCGAGGCGAGGGCGCTCAACCCGTCCAGGTTGGTAAGGGTGGCGTTTTCGTGGATTGACAAGATCCAGCCCACCGAGGTGAGGTTACTCAGCCCGTACAGGTCGGTGAGGGTGTCGTTGCAGAGGATTCCCAACCCGCCGTCCATAGAGGTGATCCCGCTCAGCCCGTTCAGGTTGGTGAGGGAGGGGTTGTAGTAAATATCCAAGTCCCCACTTACAAAGGTGAGGGAGTTCAGCCCATCCAGGTCGGTGAGGGCGTCGTTGTTAGAGATATGCAAATCCCCGCCCACCGACGCGAGGCAAATCAACTCGCTCAAGTCAGTGCACGAAGGGCAATCGATTATTAGCTTTCCGGAGATCGAGGTGTATCCCGCGAGGGTTGCAACATCCGCTTGTGTGGTGATTGCGAAATTGCCGCTGTACACCCCTGGATTGCATTCAATGGGGCCGGTATCAGTATCGGTATCGGCGTTCGTATCCGTATCGGTATAGGTGTCCGAATCGGTATCCGGGCCGGCATCTCCATCCAGACTGCCGGCGTGATGACAGCCGAATGCCAGCACGATCGCCGGCACCACTAAAATCAAGTACCTGATTGCCAAGCCTTTCGTTGTGAACGAGTGAGCAGTTTAACATTCTTCAGGTGGGTGCCAGGAACATTTTTCAGGAAGCTCACTAACGAGCAAAGCCCGGCAAACGCATTACTTTCAGGGCTCTTTCCTGTCCGATTTGCCACTGATCTGGTAAAATTGTGACCCTGTTGTGAAATTCAACTCGTCCAATAATTCAGGGAGTAGATTATGACGTCGCCGAGGCCCAGATCCAACATCGACCACTCGCAGGTGAATTCGCTCATCTCGGCGGCGGTTTTGGATGATAGATCCGCAATGGAGAAACTCGCGCGGATCTGCCTCCCTCGGGTGCGCCGGACGGTGGCTTTTTCTTATGGTGGCGGGCCCAATTGTGAAGACCTGGTCCAGGCGGCGATGATCAAAATCTTCACCCGACTCGACTCATTCCGGTTCGAGGCGAGTTTCTTCATCTGGGTGGACCGCATCACCATCAATATCGTGCGTGACTCATTCAAGAAACGGAAATTTCTGTTCTTCTTCGAGGATGTTACGCAACTGAAAGTCCAACAGAAGTCCACGCCTGCGCGGCCAGACGAAGAAATGGAAAAATTTCGTTTATTCGAGAGACTGTCCAGGCATTTCGCAGCGATCTCCCCGAACAGAAGGGTGCCGCTGGTTCTCTCGCTCTACCAGGGCTACACCGTGCCGGAGATTGCGGCGTTGCTGGACTTGAGCTTCGACACAGTAAAGATGAGGCTTCGCCGTGGGCGATCCGACCTCCTGAAAAGGATCAAAAAAGACCCGCACTGCGCCGACGCGATCAAGGAGTTGAGCCGATGACCCGCCTATCCTGCAAGCGAGTCGAAGAGGCTCTGTTTGATTTTTCGAACAACGCTCTGGAGGAGTCGACGAGGTCCGCTATTGTGATCCATCTGGCCATCTGCGAGGACTGCCGCGCCGCCCTGGAGATCTGTTCCGGCCTGTCGCCTGCGGTGTCCGACTCAGCCATGGAACCCATGTCCTTTGTCGATATGCGCCGCATGACCTCCTCCAGCAACTTGGTGCAAGCGGGGGTAATACAACGCCGCCCGCGCCTGAACCTCAGGCGAATCGCCCTCATTGCCCTGCCGGCTGCAGCTGCGGTGTTGTTGCTGTTCACTGGAATATTTGATTTTGCGAAAGACGAGGGTTCTTCGAAAGCGCACGCATTCTCCCACGCGCTCGCTGAGATCGCGCCGGTCGGCGTCCACGTTCCCACCTGTGAGATCGGTCCGGGACTCTTGCAACCCGTCGACGGACTTGTTCTCAAGGCGGGCAAGGACGCAAGCGGGAGCTTTGTTCCCGATGACAACGGCGCGCTGAGATTCCGGTTAAACGAGGGCCGCGTGGTCGTCGGAATTGCTCCTACCGAGCCATATCGCGCCCTTGTAATTGAGACGCCCTTCGCCGATGTTGAAGCGCATGGGACGTTGTTTTCCGTCACTGTCTTTGCGCACGGCGATGAAGTCATCAGGGTTGCCGAGGGCATGGTGGAAGTCCGACAGAAACACAATGGCGAGTCCCTGACCCTCTCTCCGGGGCAGGAGGTGTCCAGCGACGATTATTCCGTCAGACCGGCCTCCATCTCTTCCATGTCCGGAGACATTGCGCTTGTACGAGGCATGGACAGGGAATCTCTCGAGTTTCTTTCGGATGAACAAACCGTCGGTAGAGCAGCGCCACAGTTGACCGGAAACGAAAGCGCCGCCTCACATCAGGCGTTCAATCTAGTAGACGAAGCTCAGAACCTGGCGAGATCGCGACACAACGCACCGGTCGACCGCGCGTTACTTGCGCGCCTGGTAAAACTGGCTCAGTCCTACCGCAAGGTGGAAATGTACGGCGCCGCAGCGAGAACCTACGAGAAGATCATCGAATCCCAGCCGAATACGGAGACCGCCGGAAACAGCATGGTGTCGCTTGGTCAGATGAAGCTGTTGTTCATGAACAGTCCACGAGAAGCGCTGAAATACTTTGAGGACTACCTTTCGACACACCCCGACGGTTCGCTGGCCGACGTTGCACGAGACGGGCGCAACAAGGCTCTCTTTGCTCTCAAGAAGACCATCTGAAACCCTGGTGCGTATAATGACTCCATTGACAAGACCGTTGGTCAGTGCATGGGAAACATGATATCAGCCACGTCGTGAAGAATCTGATGAAAGGCTTGACCCGGAGGGGTATCCACCTCGCGACAGCTGTCGTGTTTTGGATGGCATTTACGACGTCAACACAGGAGGCACACGCCGATAGACAGGCCCATGTTCTCTTGTTGATCACACCGGCCCTCAGAGGAGATCAACAGAGGGATCTGATCCAATCCGTCGAGGCGCACCTGTCCGGACTTCCGGTTGAAGTTCACACCACGTCGAACACATCGCTCGATGTGTTCGATGTTTCGGCGGTAAAAAAAACAGCGGCCTTTTTCAATGCTGATTCCGTAGTCTGGACGAACAGCGACCTCGGTGACGCCCGTTTCTGGAATATGGAGGGGGATTCCCAACCGCTGGCCTTCAGTGTACCGGACACTGATGAAGGATGGCTTCCGAGGTGCGAGGCGTTCGCTTCGATCGTTCTTTCGATGATCTCACCACGATTGCCCGCTTCTCCCCAACAAAGGGAGAGCACCTCCGTGCAAGGCCCGGAAAGCAAGCCTGTCGAACCGTCGAACGCAGACTCATTTGTAACCCTGCAGTTCAGGATCGGCGTCAACTTTCCCACCTCACGGCTCAACCCATCCGCTATCGCGGGGATGGCCGCCGAGATTGTGTTGCCCCCCCTCGACAACCGGTTATCCATCGCCCTGGACGCATCGTTTACTCGCCCCCGCCTCGAAGGAGAAGGGAACGATCCCGGCCTCGGCGCCTATTCCTATGTGAACAGCGTTTACGAGTTGAAGATCGCGGCGGACTTGATCGTCAGGCCGTTGGGCTTGAAATATGCCTTCATTCCGTTACTGGGAGCCGGGCCGGCCGTTCAGTTTTTGAAGACGACCCAGACCTCGACCCTGACAGAAGGCCGGAACTTCGAACAGAATCTTGAAATTGGATTGGAAGTATTGCTGGGTCTGGATGTTGCGATGGGACCCGGTTTCCTGGTTCTGGATCTCAGATATCTGTACACAGACCTCGACCACCGACTGACCGGAGACACAAACGGCGGCAACGTGGCGACAAGTCTCGGTTATCGCTTCAGGTTTTAGCCTCACATCGTCATTCATCGACGCACGAATCTAAAAAATGTTATTATATGACCCATTCGACCGGTTCTCTTCGTCTGAAGAAGGAGCGGTTCAAACAAATCTCTGTTTGTGAAAGAAGGAAAGGGGACGATCAAAAGATCATGACTAATTTCACCCGAATAGCCTTTTTACTCGCTGTGATAACGGCACTGGTCCTGGCATCTTGTGGCGGCGGCTCTCCGGCGGTCGACGATGGCGGAACGAACGGTAGCGACACAGATACCGACGGCGACACCGATGGCGATACCGATTCCGACACGGACACGGACACGGACACGGACACAGATACCAACTGCGACGAATCCGATTTTGAGGTGGCCGGAACTACGGTCGACATGCTCATTCTGTTGGATCGCTCCAACAGCATGTGCAACCAGGACCTCTGGGATGATGTCACGGATGCAATAACCGATATCACCGCGCAGATGCATGAGCAGGTCAACTTCGGGCTCATGGTTTTTCCAACGCTGAGTTGTACCAACAGCCCCGTTTACAACCAGTGCGGGTCCCCGTCGGGCGCAACCGTTCCCTTCGACGCAGCCGATCCCGCGGGAGAGATCGCGGACCTCCTCGGACCCAATGATGTGAGTTGCTGCGGCGGCACGCCGACCGCGGCCGCACTTTCCGCAGCCGAGACTTACCTGAACTCCGTCAGCGACGGACTTCAGAAATTCGTTCTTCTGGCAACCGACGGCGCGCCCGCCTGCAATCCGCTCCTGGACGGCAGCTCGTGCGATTGCGTAGTTGAGCCCAGCAACTGCGATCAGCCGGGTATGAATCTCAATTGTCTGGATGACGCAGACACTTACACAGCCGCCGCCTCCCTGTACACCGGAGGATATCCGGTCTACGTCATCGGTGTCGGCGCCAGCATCGACTGGGCCACCGTCATGGACGAAATCGCCTCACAAGGTGGTACCACCGGATACTACGAAGCCGCCGATCCTTCGGCGTTTGTCAACACATTGCAGACAATCGTGGGAGATGTCGTCAGTTGTGAATTCGACATCGACTGGGATTCCCTGTCCGACGACGCCTCGCAAGATCCGAATATGGTCAACTTTTACGGAGATGGTGGTCTCATTCCTTATGACGAAGATTGCGAGGATGGATCCGGCTGGCACTGGATCGACTCGGATACCGTTGAGTTCTGCGAAGGTTCGTGCGCCGATTTGAAATCGGGCGCGTGGGAGACCGTGACCGCGACATTCGGTTGCGAGTCCATTCCCATCGAATAGAAGCGACGTTTGGCGTGTAGCAGCGCCGGGAGGATTAGAGATGAAAAAACTGATTTGTGTACTTTTTGCCCTTACCATGCTGGCGTGCTCGAGCGGCAGCCCCAAGGGCGATGCGGGCGTGGACGGCTCTACGGACACAGACACAGATACGGATACCGACACGGACACGGACACCGATACCGATACGGATACCGACGCAGACGGCGGTCCGGATCCCTTCGAGTGCCACGCGGTGAATCCGGCGGCCATCACAACGCAGGCTGCAACGGAGTTCACAGTAACCGGCAGCGGTTTTCTGGACGGGATGACGGTCTCTGTTGTCGAAACTACGACCACGACAGCCGTAGACCTCGGCGCTGCCACAGTTGTTGCCTCGACCGGCGCGTTCGTGGAAGTTGCGGTGGGCGAAGTGGCCGTCGGTACCTACGAGGTGAGTCTGACCAACCCCGACGACGAAACCGTTGAATGCCCAACCACTTTCGACGCCCTGGATCTGGCGCCGCTGACCGTGACGTTGGTTACGCCCGACTCGGCCTGGACCGGCATCTCTACGGATACGGCCATATCGGACAAGCAGGTCGCCATTGAAGGCACCGGTTTCGAGGAAGTTCCGATGGTGACCTGGGTGAGTGTCTCCGATCCGAGCGCGCGGTACCCCGCCAGTATTGTGGTCTTCGCCTCGGTGACAGAACTCGAGGGGGTCTGCCCTTCCGAGAGCGACTCGATACCGGCTGGAATGTACTGGGTAGAAGTTACAAACCCGTCCGGCATCGGCGCATTCTGGATGGACGGCACGGTGAAAGACGAGTTCGAAATCAACACCGTCCCACCGCCGAACATTATCGATATCGATCCCTTCCGAAACCCCTCGGCCGAAAGTTTCAACATGACCGTCACTGGCGAATACTTTCAGTCTGGAGCGGTAGTCCAGTTCCTTGAGTCCGACGGCACCCCGATCGACATGGTCACGACCTTTGTGACAGCCGACGAGCTGACCGCAGCCATCGACAAAGCAGACGTGAGCCAGGGTATTTACCCCGTGCGAGTCGTCAATCCGGACACCCAGTATGACGTTTTCTACAGCTACGAAGCGACCGAGTCGGCGATCGGCCACGTGGGCAATTATGTCGAGATTCCCGACGCCCTGGTCACTGCCAGGTGGAGACAGAGCTCCGTTGCAGGTTTTGACGCCTTCGGAGGAACCTACATCTACACGACGGGTGGCCTCGACGACGGAGACGTCGTGCTGCGCGACGTGGAGGTCATATCGATCAGCTTGACAGGCGAACCCGGTGTGCCGTGGGTCGCGCAACAGTGGAACGAGACCACGTCATCTCGAGAGGACAACCTTCTGGGCACCACCTCATCACCTGTGGGGCGCCAGGGACATTCTCTGGTGCGCGCCGACAAATGGATCTACGCGGTGGGCGGCGCAGACACCAACACCAACTTGCCCTCGCTGACGACCTCCGCCCTGGACACTATCGAGAGAGCGCAGATACTTGGTCTTGATACGCGGCCGGTAATTGACGCCGCCTCCTTCAACGCCTCTGCCGGAACACTGGCGGCCGGAACATGGTACTACCAGGTGTCTGCGGTGACCCCGAGAGGTGAAACACTGGCGTCCTCGCGAGAGATGATCTCGGGTGGTTCAGGCACTGTTACCATTCAATGGACACCAATATCGGGTGCGACTTCGTACAATATCTTCCGCAATGTCGACGAGTCCGGAAACTCGGGAGATACGCGTCTTCTGGCGCATGGTGTAACTGCCACCACCTATGACGACGACGGATCCGTCACACCGGATGCAGCAGGCATCACCCCGCTGCCATTCGGCTCCATCAGCAACTGGGAGACATTGTCGACGACCCTCACCGTTCCGAGGGAAGGCCTCGAGGCGCTGGTCGTGACGGTTCCAAGTGGCGATACAATAACTGACGATGCCACGTATCTCTACGCGGTCGGCGGCCGACCGGACGCCAGCGGCACGGGCTATCACGTCAGCGGGGAGCGGGCGGAGGTCCTGGCCGATGGAACGCTCGCCGCGTTCAGCACCCTCTCCCATGACCTGAACACTGCGAGGGCGTTCTACGTTCTGTTGACAAATCAGGGGCAAGACGGCTCAAACTTCATCCCGGACCCCGAAATCCCCCTTGAAAAAACGGTCCCGACCGGCCCACTTTACCTGATGGCAATCCTCGGCGATGACGCCCACGCGGGCGCCCCCAACTCAGGTCTTATTGATTTCGAAGTGACGGAGATCGTATCCGCCGACGGTGACAACAGCGCGTGGACAGTCCAGGGAGACACGCTCCAGCCCGGTCATCCGACCCACGCTCACGGCGCTTCCCTGCATTTTGACGTCCTGTTCACCTTCTGCGCCGTTTCCACGGAAGACATCGGAGACGATCCCACCGTCAGCAGCGCTGCCGCATCACGCCTGTTGTACTCACCCGGCACTACACCGCCTCCACCGACCGATATCTTCCACTCGCGCACGAGCAACTCCTCGTCGTTTGCCATAAGCCGCGGCTATTACGAAATCATCCGAGTGAACGGATATCTGTGGGCGATAGCCGGTAACGACGGTTCCGGGCCTCTCGCGAGTGTCGAGCGGACGCTGCAATAGAAGTTCTGAGTCGTACATTGCATGAGTGTTTTGGCCTGCGAAAGGAGCAGTAGGATGGATAGAATTGCAATCTTTGTAACACTGACGTTCATTTTTACAGCGTGTGGTTCGGGCAATGGCGGGCCAACTCCGGATGTGCTGACCGTAACGCCGGATACCATATGTACGGCCCTGGGGCCGAACACAATCGAAATTTCCGGCTCTGGATTCTCACCGATCGTCGAGGGTGGAAACATAAAGCAGCCTTCGGTTGTGATGCCCGAGGTCTGGCTCGTGCCGCCAGAAGGCGAAGCCACACTGGTACCGCCCGCCGGGGTAACATTGTCTTCAGAGGGTGCAACCGACACGTTCCACGCGGTCATCCCACAAAACCTGGTGCCGCCAATCGGAGCTGATGATCCCCAGATCGTCTACGACATCAGAGTAGACAACCCCAATGGGAAATCAGGAACGCTGGAGGATTGTCTGACAGTTGTGCCGCCGACTTACCATGACCTGTTGGGAATCGAGCCCCCGTTCGGCTGGACCGGCGCGCGCACCAACGTGACGATCTTCGGAGACGGCTGGTTCATTTCGACTCCAACGGCATACATGCGTCTCAGTGACGAACCGGAGGCGGAACCGGTCCATTTCGAAAGCGTCGCATTCATCGATGAGAACACGCTGACTGCCATCGTACCCGGCGGAGCGCCCATCGGAACCTACGACGTCACGGTGGTCAATCCTCCCTCGAGTGAGGCGACCGGCTTCCTGGTAGAAGGGTTTCAAGTTGTTTCGCAGCCCGTGCCGATAGTCGTGGCCATCGTTCCAGGCCGTGGCACGAGCCAGGACGATACCGACGTATCCATTTACGGACAGAACTTCCGGGATCCCGTGAGGATTGAATTGATCAACTCCGACATGGAAACCGCAGTGACCATCGACGGAGTAACACCCGTTTTAGAAAACCAGATCGACACAACCTTCCCGACGGCCACACAATCCGGCGACTTGTCTGCGGGGCCGTACCTGGTGAGGGTCTGGAACATGGACGAGGAAACCTACTACACCTATTCGTCGTTCCTGGTCACGAACCCTGCGGGAAATCTCAACGTATTCGAAGAAACGGAACCCCTGAGTACCGGCAGAAGAATGCCTGGAGGAACGTTCGCCAACGACGTGAACGGCAATCGGTATCTCTACGCCATCGGTGGTGATACCGGCGAAGACGGCACCACCCTGGATACCGTGGAGCTATGTCAGCTCTCCAACTTCGGCGTTCTGGGCGCCTGGCGAGAGCAGGGCAACTCCCTCAACGTTCCGAGGAGAGCCCCATTCGTCGTGTCGGTTCCGGTATTTGACGACACCATATCTCCATACGTCCCTCAAAAGAATTATATCTACGTGATCGGCGGCCTCTCAGACACGGAGGATGTGTTGTCTTCAGTTGAGCGAGCTGTTGTCCTTTCCCCCGAAAACGCCCCCGTCATTACAAACATCTCGTCCGCGCCACTCACGAGCGGCCTGGCGGCAGGCACCTGGTACTACAAGGTATCAGCTGTTCTCTCCGACGGTGTCGTGGACAACCCGGATGGTGAGACATTGGCTTCGGAAGAAGCAATAATAACGTTGGATAACCCCGAAAGCGTCAGTATCACCTGGGAGCCCGTCACAGTAGATGGCGAATCGGCGGTAGCTTACCGGATTTATCGTACAGACGAGGCCGATGGCACATCTCAACAGGAACACCTGATCGCCGAGACCACCGGCACGAGTTATGAAGACGGCGGCGACGCTCCTGGAACCGCTTCCCCGCTATTTGCCGGGGCGACCGGGGCCTGGGTTCTGGATGATACTAACCTGGTGACCGGAAGGTGGGGGCACGGCTCGGTTCTGGCAAGAGACGCATCCGGCAATAAATATATCTATACGATGGGCGGAAAGAGCTCCTTTGCCGACGGGGTCCTCGATACAGTTGAAGCAGCCGCGATCGATAGCGACGGCGATCTTGGAGCATTTGAAGACACGTCCACGGTGTCCATGAATGAGGCGCGCGCGTTTTTCGGCGCGTTGATGGAGAGCACCGAAAACGTGTCGACCTTCCCGGATACGGGATCGCGCCTCTGGGTAATGGGCGGCATCGGCACCGATGGTTCGCCCACAGGCACCCTGGAGGAATCCGACATCTCTGTCGGTGGCGAAAACGATGCCTGGATCACAAACGGCAAGACCGTTCAGAGCGCAGCGGGCGTGATGCCGGTGATCACCAACAACAAGCTGTTCTGCCTGGGCGGCGCGGCGGATGCCGATGATACGACCTTCTCCAACATTACCCCAAGTGGCCGCGACACCGAATTCGACGATCAGGGCGACATCTCCGGCTCGATCAATTCAACCGCCAGCAGCCTTCTCGAGCCCAGGGCGCTCGGAATCGGGCTCCAGGGCGCGGGCTTCATTTATTTCTTCGGAGGGACGTCTGACGGCACAGACGCCGTTTCCACCTGCGAACGCACCTTTTGAGTACGCGTGGAGCGTGCTAGAATCAGATTCCAGACAAGGGAGGAGTGGTCGATGACAAAGCACGGCAGTATTCTATTGTTCACGGTTGGTGTTCTTCTGTTTTCGGGAGGTTGTGAGGGGCTACGCCTTCATCTGGTAAACGCCAGCGTTCAAAAACCCAGCAATGTCGCTCTGTATTTCACGATGGACACCGCCGAGGGCGAGCCCGTACCGGGGGCGACGGCCGATCAGTTCCAGATATACGAAGACGGCAAGCTCATCTCGACCTATGAGAGCAAGCAGACCATCCTCAACCCTGAGGTGGCTACGGTTCGATATACGCTCTTGCTGTTGGACATGAGCGGATCGGTCGTGGAGTCGGGGCAGGTGCCCCTGGTTCAAGAAGCGGTGGTTGCGTTCCTCGACGGCGTCGGCGAACAGGAGAAGGTGGCCATCTACGCGTTCGACGGGCGGGAGAAGATACAGCCCATCGCCAAGTTCAGCGCCAGGGAGCAACGGCTAACCGGGAGCACTGATTCCCTCTCCTCGTGGAAGACCAAGGATCCGTCGACAAACTTGAACGGCGCCATCGTCGAGGCTGCGACCGTTATTAAGGAGGCCATGGAGGAATCTGACGAGCCCCTGAGGTTTGCAAACCTGGTCGTCTTTACCGACGGGACGGATCGAGCTCACAGAGCCACTTCCGCACAAGCCCTGGAAGCCGTAGATGCTTCGAATATCGGTATCTTTGTCATCGGGCTCGGAGGCGAGGTAGGCCAGGAGGAGATGCAGCATCTGGGCCGCGACGGATTTGTTCACGTGGAAGACAAGGACGCAGTCGTCGAGGCTTTTCACGGTGTCGCCGAGCGAATCAAGGGACTGGCGGCGCGATTCTACCTGCTTTCGTATTGCAGTCCTTCCAGAGCGGGGATTCACGAGCTGGAAGTGAAAGCGGTTCTCGGCGAGGAGCATGGGTCGCTCGCATACGAGTTCGACGCGGAGGGGTTCAAACCCGACTGCGATCCGACCACACCGCCCGCCTTCGATGTTCCCGGGACAAAGAAGCACAAGAAGAAGGGGAAAAAGAAGAAGAAGGCAACCGTCAGCGCATCTGCTGGTACGGCCAAAGCAAACACAGGCGAGCCGCCTCCAGGCGAGGGTTACTAGTCATTCGTCATCGTGCAGAGAATACAATATATGAAAACACCTGTTTTTCTCGTACTCGCAATGTCATGCGCTGTTTTGGGATGTAAGGGTCATACGCAAGCTCCCTCCCTCAAGTACGATTCCCCGTTTGTACAACCCATCACTCCGGATGGTGGAGTCGAAGAACTGAGTGAGGAAAACGCCGATGACGAACTCAGCGAGGAAGACAAAGAGAATATGGCCCTCTCTGATTGTCTTGGTATTTGTGACATGGAGTTCAACTGCAGGGATGAACTGGACAGCACTGTGGGAAGAGAAAAGACGAGTGAACTCATCGGCAAAGATGACGATATGGAAATATGTCACGGCAAATGTATGAGTAGAATCTATACAATGAGCGAGGCCTGTCTGGACTGCCATGATCTGGATTTTCCGTGCGAGAAAATGGCAATGTGTATCGAGGCCAACTGCAAATTGTAGGGTAATCGTGGGGGCAAATGAGATGGAAACTGATCTGGGAGGACTGACCATGAGAAACATATTGATGCGGATCGGGTTTGCGGCGCTCACGTGCGTGGTTGCGATCGGGTGCGATCCTGGAGGCCCCGGGGCCGAGGGTACGATATCACTCGACTCGGGCGTAGACGCTACGGGCTACGCCACTCTGGAACTGCGAGCGTTTCCCGAACCGGAGGCGGGGTTCGACGTGGCGAGCGGCGTCCCGGCCGATGGCGAGCTCTACGTGATGAGCCACGATATCGCCGAGGTCGAGTTCCCATACGGATACTTGATCGGGGGTGGTGTCGGCACCACCGAGTTCAAGCACTGGCGTGTGCTGGCCTGGCTCGCCGAGGCCGAGTCGACGGACGTCCCGGCAGAAGGGCCGGCGAGCGGTGAGTGGTACGGCACAACACAGTTCGTGGTCGACGAGTGCGGCGGGGCCTTCGGCGACTACTGCAGCATAACCAACGGGGTCGACTTCACGATCGACACCCAGGCGCCCTGAAAGACTCTTCATCAAAGCTTGGTTTCCGGTTTGCGAATCAGTGTTTTCAGCGAGTCGATTGCGTGTTTGTGCGCCTTTTCAATCCTCAACCCCAGAGTTCGGACGCTCTCCTTGTAGTCCACGGCCTTGTTCTGCGCCGCGACGAGTCTTGTGAGGATCTTCTCTACCGACTTCGATCTCCCCTTGATTGACGGAATAACCGCCAGGGTCGCGCGACAATCCCGGACATCGGCTTCCTTTTCCAATGCGAGCTTTTGGTCCTTTTCGCGTCTTTTGATCAACTGCGCTTCCTTGACCAGGAAGTTACGCGCCGTCAGCAATACGTCCCTTTGCTTTTTGGGGATGGACTTCATCCTGGACAACTCCCACAGCTCATCTATTTTTATCGGTACGTTCGTCATGACGCCTTCTTCGACGAGGATCTCCTTGACCACCTCTACGCGCCCGGCAATTTCGAAGATGTGCAGTTTTCGGTTATCCATATCCGTGTCCAGCACCGTTTTGGGAGAGACCACGCGACCGTTCTCGATGTGTCGCACGTCCAGGGCGATCTTTCTCGACTGACCGGCCTTGTTCTCCACGGTGTACTGGTAGGTAGTATGCTTCAGATTGTGAGACCATAATTGCGCGCCCTTCCACTCGAGCATTTCGCGCACCTGTTTCACCTTGACGTCTCGCTCAAAGATCACGTCGGGATCCTCGCCGAAGCACCACACACCGATGTCACCTGGCTCGGTTCTCCAGAGATCGGCCTGCCCCCTGAACCTCCCCGAGATGTAGAAGCTCGCCATGCCGCCTTGCATCACCAGACCCGTCCCATTCACGACCCGAACGCAGGTCGAGGGATCGGTCCCCGACTCCAGCAGGGTGAAAGCGCCCCCGTCTAGCTTCTTGCGAACTACCGGTACCAGACTCGACGCCCCGGCGGGGATGCTCACCTTGTTCATGGCCTTGTAGGTGGAAATCTCCCCCTCCACCTGCGCCTCCATCTGTTCCTCCGCTGCGGGGTCTCCGACATCGAGGAGCGAGCTGGTACGCTCGGAGCCGGAGGATCCTCCATATCCGGAGCTTTTTCCCACCGTGCCCAGCATTGCGCCCATGGCAGAAGCGCCTCCGCCGCCGCTCCCGATGCCCGACATCCCCATGCCGCCGTACCCGTAGCTCTCACCGATCAGGAGACCCTCGAAGTCGTAGAGCAACGAGTCGGGAGTTCGCGCGCCCAGCTGAGGCATCATGCCCCCCTCCTCTTCCGGGAAGAGGGTCTCCCGTTCGGCGTACCTGGGCGACGCGACCGAGAAGACATACGACTTGGGCAACCCGGAGACCAGGGTCATCTCCACATCGTTCCAGTCTTCGCCAGTGTCGTTGTGAACTACCGCCCAGGCCTCCAGGGTGACGGTGTCGTCCTGCGCGGTGACCTTGTAGACGGTCTTCCACAGCGGCATCTGACGAATGTACGCCGCTGCAAGCTTGCCCTTCGAGCCAGCCGACGTTGTCAACTCGATGACCGTCTCGGTGAAGCCGTTGGCCTTTCCCAGCGCAGTGGCGAAATCACTCATTGCCGTCGCTTCCCGTCCGGAGACGGGCGCGATGACGGAGATTTCATCCACCGGTATCCAGGACATGGCGCCGTCCCCTGAAACGATGACCAGGTTGCTCACGGGAGCCTCTTCAACCATGTCCCCGTTGCTCTTCTGGACCGTCTTTGGGCCGTGCCCGGTTTCGTCAACGCATGCGAGCACGGTTCCGGTGATCGACTTCTTCCCTTTTTGTTCGACCGTCACGTTCATCCCGACCAGCGCCTTCATGTATCCCGGAACACCGGCCGGCATCGTAAGCGCGTTCATGTCCTCGTCCGAAGACAGGGCATTCGCCATCCCGCTCGACGCAATCGCCTGCCCGAGATTTCGGACCATCGGATAGTTGACGCCCTTGACGCGAACGGAGTCGTCCGTTGCCAGGACCAGGCTCGCCAGTAGATCGTCCAGATGGGCGAGGGTGACGTCTATCTCCAATGTTTGAGCACCGCGCACTACCGCCTGTTTCTCTATCTGAGCGAGGCCGCAATCGTACAGGGTAACGTTCGTCGTCTTGAACTTCGGGGCCTTCTTTGGGGCCGCCGTCGACATCCCGGTCGACAGAAATAGTGCTGCCCAAATGGCCGAAATAAAAAGTAGTTTCTCTGTTCTCATGATACACGCCTCCCGATCGCCCTGGTTTTAAGGACACAATTTGCCGACGTTCTTTTTCTGGGAAAACCTTTTGAGTTCCCGATTCTCTCGAGGCTCCTGATATTTTGGACAACCGCCTTTTAGAAATGTTCCAATCCTCAGCGCTTAGAAATCTCGCAGGCTCCTGCTATAGTGATCGAATGACAAAGGCTGCGCCATCTTTGACAGTGACCATCCTCATGTACAACGAAGAGGAGAACGTGGGCGATACCCTGCGCGAGACGCGAGAGTTTCTGATAAGCGCGGTCGAAGATTGGGAGATCCTCGTTGTCGACGACGGGAGCACCGATAACAGTGCGCAGGTGGTGCTGGATCACAATCGCCGGGACGGCCGAATACGCCTTCTTCAGCACGAGACAAACCAGGGGATGGGGGCCGGCATCGCGACGGGAATAGAAGCCGCGACCAAAGAGTATTTCACGTTCAATGCCGCAGATGGACAGATCCCCGCCGCCGAGTTGGGCAAGATGATTCAATGTCTTCCTTACGGGGATATTGTATTGACGACCTACGAAGGCGGCCGCGAATCTTTTCGGCGTGGGACCCTCAGCCGATCCTTTCGCCTGTTCCTCAGGGCGATGACCGGTATACGTTTTCGCCTGGAGGGGATTTACCTCTTCCCCACCGAGGTCGCCAGGGAGTTAAGACCGTCCATCACCGCCGCCACTTTCTTCTTCAGCTTCGAGTTGATCCAGAGAGGTATCGAGCGAGGGCTCACGACGACGATGACGCAGATCCAGTGCAATTCACGCAGATCAGGCTCCTCGAAAGTCGCCAACCCGCTGAAGATTTCCAAGGTCGCGCTGGACGCGCTTCGTTTCGGGTTGAAGAAACGTCTGGGGAGTTAATGATGACAGTCGGTGGGGCCGCCTGACAATCCGCAGGAGTTCTTGCCTGTATACGGGAAGGTGTTGACGGTGATGTAGTTGTAGAGCAGGTGGCCGCGATTGAGTCCCGATGTGCCAGTGTTGCTGTGAGCGTTGTGACACTCCGTACAGGCGAATCCCTGGGTTGAAACGTGGGAAATGTGCATGTTCCTGTCGGAGGCGCCGCCTCTGAAGAACTGGGAGTTGATGGTCCAGGCGCTCGCCAGCTCTGCCGCGATGTCTCCGGCGGCGGGCTGAGTTCCGTCGTGACAGGTCAGGCAGAAAACAGATGTGTCGCTTCCGGCGGTGGAGAAATGATCGCTCGGAACATCAGCTACTGATATCAAGCTGCCGTTGTCCGGGTTGATCACCGGTTGCCAGGGAGAATCGTCGACCACATGAGGATTGTGGCATCTTGTGCACTCCAGCTCTGCCGGAGTATGCAGTGGGTCAGAATCGTCCACGTGATGATGCGTAAAGGATCCGCCCGCTGCCATCTCTGCCACCACAGTTGGATGACAACTCGCGCAGCCGCTCTCCTCGGGGTCTGCTGTCAGGGTGGCGCCCGAGCTGTTCCCGTGATGACCGTGACAGCTTGTGCATCCCACCGCGTTATCTTCGTGGGCACGGGGAGCGATCCACGAGTCGCTCATATCAATCGCAGTCGCGCCACCGAAATAGGTTGAAGATCCTCCATCGTGACACGTCTTGCACAGGTCGGTTGCAACCGAGGTAGTCGAGGGATCGATTCCGTCGCTCGGGTCCGGATCCGCGAATGCGATTGTGCCTGTCGTGTGGTTGGAATGATCATGACACTCGGAGCAATTGGCTCTGATCTGCGCGTCGGTGCCGTTCACCGGGTGGTTGATCGGCAGGTTCAGGCCGGTCTGGTCGTGGCAATCAATGCAGGTGATCTCTGTATCGGTCCATGTGGCCTGATTCCCCAGAGAGGCCGCATCGCCCACTACCGGGTTGTGGCATCCCACGTTGCAAGTGGGGTTTCCTCCGTTGTGGCTGAAGGACGTGGTCAGCCCGTTGTCCATGGTTGTGCCGCCGGGATATGAAACGCTCAGATCAAATGCGATATCCACGTTGACTTGATCAATGGTGGCTGAACCCAGGGGTGCATGAGTAGAGCCGCTGCCGTTATGCCCGTGGCAGATGTTGCACGTCATGCCCAGGTCGGTCACATGCTTCACGTGAGCTCCGCCGCCGCCCGGGAAATCCTGATTCGCGAGGGTAGGGGGGTTGCCGTGACAGACATTGCATGACCCCGAGACATCCACAACGCCGTTGTCGTGGAGGGATTCGTCAACCCAATCCGTGCCGTCCCAGACCATGCCGTGGCACAGTGCGCAGTCGGTGAATCCGTTGTGAGGCGCCGCCGGGGGCATCCCGTGGCAGGCCCCGCAGGGCAGGTCATCGATGACTTGAATCACGCCGTCGATGTGCAGCTGCGGGTTAACCCAGTCGGTGCCGTCGTACACCTGATCGTGGCATGGGGCGCACGGCCCCGATCCCGGGTGACCTGTGCAGGGTGGGATGCTGTGGCAATCGCCGCACACAACCTCCCCGCTCGCCACCACGTTCCACTGGGGATCCGGATTTTCTCCGCCGGCCGCCAGGGTGGCGCCGTGACAATAGGTGTTGATGCAAGTTGTGGTGGACGAGTCGTATGACGGGTTGGCTCCGTCGGCGCTCGATAGCGCGCTCCAGACGTGCTCTGCGGGTGGGCCGTCGTTGTGACAATCATCCATTGATTGGGGAACTTCGTGACAGTCATCGCACTGCACTTCCCGGTGCCAGGTGCTCGTGCCCAGATGGGATTGATGAGCCCCCACGGTGGGAATCGTGGGATCGGTATTACCGGAAGTGTCAACCGGAGGCGCCGCGTTTTGGGCGCCGCCATGGC
Organism: Deltaproteobacteria bacterium; assembly: GCA_030595125.1. Taxonomy (GTDB): domain Bacteria; phylum Myxococcota_A; class Polyangia; order JAAYKL01; family JAAYKL01; genus JAUVAN01. The sequence goes on along the minus strand of JAUVDV010000045.1, from coordinate 18,391 downwards.
AGGTATTGCAGCTCAACCCATCTCCGGAGAACTGCACGATCCCATCCACATGAAGATTCGATGCGATGATCTCGTTTCCAGCGGCGACTACGTTGCCGTGGCAGTTTTCACACTCTGTGTCTGTGGGATGACTTCCACCCGGTGGCAGGCTGTGGCAAGAGCCGCACTCTCCGGGGGATCCGTCATCGTCGGTCCATACCGGATCCCCGGAGGCGAACCCTGTCAGCGTAGAACCGTGACAGTAGGTTCCAGCGCAGGTGGCAATGGTGCGATCGAATAGCGGTGACGCCCCGTCAGCGATGGAGACTTTTGCGAAGGTGAGCTCCGCCGGTGAAGGATCAATGTGACCCGGGGAATTCATTTTTTTGGGAACCGCGTGGCAGTCCACGCACTCCACCCGCCGGTGCCAGTCGCTCTCCATCAGGTGGGCCCGGTGGGCGCCCACGGTGACAATGCTGGTCTCCGTATTTCCAGAGATATCTTTGGGTGGAGCGGGATAGTCCCAATCCCCGTGGCACAATCCGCAGAACATTGGAAACTCACCCTCTTCGCAATCGCATTCGGCCCAGCTGTCGTCCACGCATTCGGCATAACCCGTTTCACCGTCGGGGCAAGTACAGGGGAGGAGAGTGCCCGCAACACAATCATCGGGTGCCGCGTCCGGTGTTTCGTTGGTCGACGCGTCCGGTGTGTCGGATCCCCCGCCGGGGTCTTCGTTGCAACCGAGAAACAAGCCAGCTATTCCTGCGGATAGTGCTATTGCCAATGGGCAGCGACCCATAAATCACCTCCAGATCGTGCTCGAGTACGTGGTGCCAGACTCATGTATCAGGTGCCAGATTTATTTATCTGCGAAGTAATAAGGAAAGTCTAGTCAAGACGTGCTCTAGACGTTTTCGCACGAAGAAAAAGCCAAAGTCGATAAACTTTATGTTAATTTTACCTTGCTATATCCCGATATAGTGATAATACTATTCTCAAGATGTCACGAATGAAGAAAAAAGGAAGCGGCAAGACCAGGGTCAACGGCGAAAACGCCGAGCAGATTGCCGATGTGTTGAAGGCGGTGGCGCATCCGTTGAGGTTGCGAATCATCGATCTTCTTTGCCAGTCGAACGAGCGCGTTTCCGACATGGCGCGAAAGATGGACACCAAGCAGGCGCTGGTATCCCAGCAACTACGTATTCTGAGGATGAGCGGTCTCGTCGAGACGTATCGGGAGGACGGGATCTCCCGTTACACCCTGGCAGAGCCGAGGATGAACGATCTCATCAAGTGTGTGTCGAGCTGTAAGAGAAAATAGATAGACCGCCCCGGGCGGACTGAAGAGGAGAAAATGATGAGCGCTGATGTCGAAACCCAACTGGCCGAACTCAAGGCCAGGGTGGACGCCATGCCCGCGGGCAAGGAAAACAAACTTTCCATGATCGTGCTCTCAGGCGATCTGGATAAGCTCCTGGCCGCAATGATTATCGCGACAGGCGCCGCCGCCATGGGGATGAAAGTAGTTCAGTTCTTTACCTTCTGGGGCACGGCAGCGTTGCGCGACCCCAAGAAGAAGGTCGGAGGCAAGGACTTCATGTCTAAAATGTTTGGCTGGATGCTGCCCAAGGGCCGCAACAAGACCAAGCTCTCCCAGATGCACATGGCGGGCATGGGCACCTCCATGCTCAAGGGCCTGATGAAGAAAAAGAACGCTCCCAGCCTGGACCAGCTGTTCGAGATCGCACAGATGACGGGCGTTGAGATAAAGGTGTGCGAGATGTCCATGGGCCTCATGGGCTTCAAGCGCGAGGAGTTGATCGATTACCCGAACATGGACTTCTGCGGTGTCGCCACCTTCCTGGCCGAGGCTCAGGAGTCCAGCATACAGATGATAATTTCCTGAAAAGAAGGAGAAGTGAGATGAGCAATCATGATGTCGCGAAGGTACTGGACCTGAAGGGGCTGCCTTGCCCGATGCCGGTGGTGAAGATTAGCCAGGAGATCGGCTCGGTGACAGTGGGGCAGATCATCGAGGTTCTGACCACCGATCCCGGTTCCATTTCCGACTTTCCGGCGTGGGCCAAGTCCACCGGCAATGAAGTTCTGGAGACCGTTCAGGGCGAACCCATCAAGATCTATGTAAAACGTCTCAAATAAAACGAAAGACAATCTTTCATGGTGGACAAGATTCTCTATGTGATCACGGTGCCGATGGTTTACCTGGCCGTGGCGTGGCTTGTATTGGGTGTCATCGCGCGCATTGTCATGGTGCTGCGGGCGCCCGCTCATCCCCACACCCTCAAGATCTTTCCGCAGCGCAAGGCCGCGCCTCTCGTGGCCCTCTGGGAGAGCTTCACCATGCCCACCGTGCGAAAGAACAAGCCCCTGTTCTGGGTATTCCTGATGCTCTTTCACTTAGGCTTCGGGGCCCTGATCCTCTCGCATCTGGATCTGCTGCCCCAGATATCGCTCATGCCGAAAGACTCACCGCACATGCTCGGCTGGGGCGCGGTGGGGGCGGCCGTGACCATCTCCGTCACCTATTTCCTGTTGCGTCGTTTCGCCAGTCCGGTCCGCGAGGTCTCCGTGCCGGCGGACTACCTGCTGCTGTTTCTGCTGTTCCTCACGGTAATAACCGGTGACACCATCAGCTGGGGCAACTCCTGGAGCGCGGACGGGTTCGTTATCACCAAGCAGGACTTCGGAGCCTACCTGGACGGGTTGCTGCACTTCACCTTCGAGGATCCGGCGGATACTCTCTACGGCTCCCATTACGTGGTGGTGGCCATCCACATCTTCCTCGCCAACCTGTTCATGATGGTGCTGCCCTTCTCCAAGATCATGCACGCCTTCTTCACAGTGGCGCTCAACCGGTTTCGGAGGGTCTAGATATGGACGACAGGAAGAAACAGGAACTTCTGGACGCCTTTTCGGAGAAACTCACCAACGCCGTAAGGCTCTATATGGACGGCTGTACCCGTTGCGGAACGTGCATCGACTCTTGCCACGTCTACCAGTCCATGCCGGAGACCAGGTACACCCCGGTGGGGCGTGCCCAGGTGGTGCGGCGGCTTTTCGACAAGTACTTCAGGTTGTCGGGCAAGATCGCTCCGGGCATGAACGAGGCGGTTGAGTTCACCGACGAGTGGATGCAGCAGGTCCTGGACGCGGCCTACTCGTGCACCGGTTGCCGGCGCTGTATGACCGTCTGTCCGTTCGGCATCGACACCCAGCAGATCCAGGGAATTGCCAAGCACCTGGCCAACACCGCAGAGATGACACCCGTGGTGCTCAACATGCTTGCGGACATGTCCATCGCCAAGGCCGAGACCATCGAGGACACAAAGGAAAACTTCGCGCAGGGCGTCAGGAACCTGGAAGCGGAGGTCATCGAGATGTGGAAGAGCGAGGCGGGAGAAGAAGCAATCCCTCTCGGTGTCCAGGGCGCCAACGTGCTGTACGTTGCTCTCGCGGGCAAGCACTCCATCATCCCGGCGGCAGCCGTAATGAACGCGGCGAAGGAAAAGTGGAGCCTGAGCTACTTCGAGGCGGTCAACTTCGGCGCCTTTGCCGGCGATCCTGCCAAGACAAAGGTCATCGCGCGCCGGATCATCGACGAGGCCACCCGGCTCAACGTCAAGGAGGTTGCCATCTGCGAATGCGGCACCGCCTACCGCGTGATGAAGTACATGACCGGCGAACATCCGTTCAAAGTAGTCAGCGTCGTGGAGTTGTTCGCACGGTATGTAAAAGAGGGCCGCATAAAGCTGGACAAGTCGAAGATCGAGGGCCGTGTCACCTACCACGACCCGTGCCAGATGGCTCGCAACGGCGGTATCTACGACGAGCCGCGCTACCTGCTCGAGCAACTGACTGACGATTTCGTCGAGATGACCCCAACTCGGGAGGAGAACTGGTGCTGCGGCGGCGGCGGCGGCCTGGTGGCCATGGGGGAGAAGGACTTCAGGATGAAGTCGTCACGCGTGAAGATCGATCAGGTGAAGGCCACCGAGGCGAAGGTGCTCTGCACCGCCTGCGAGAACTGCCACACCCAGCTGTCGGATCTCAACGAGCATTACGACGTTGGAGTGAAAGTGGAGTTCCTCTCGGAGCTACTCGCCAACGCCCTTGTCAGTGAATGACTGATAACGTATATTTTGCCCCGATTTATAAATAACCCAACCAATACCAAGGAGGACAGAGATGACATCTATCCGTGTGCTTTCCATCATCGCGATATGCGTTGGCCTCGCGGCCTGCAACCCCTTCGGCGGCGGCGATCCGGGAGCAGCTGCGGCCGCAGGAAGCATGACCGGAGCGGCGGCCACGGCCAAGCTACAGGCCGGTGGCTGGCAGTGGATGATGCAGCCCAACGTGGTCGCGGCGGGCAACGCCACCACCACCACTCTCATGACCGCTCCGCCCAAGACGATGACCATCATGATCATGGAGTACAACCCCATGTTCGCCCAGGCGGCCTACGATGCCATGAAGGGGAACGACCCCAACGCGTGCAGGCTCTTCGGGTCCACTATCGTCCAGATCACCGGCGGCACCCCCGAGATGCGCGCCAAGGCAATGACGGACATCTCTTCTCCATAATTTCTTCTAACTTTTTTTCTGCTGATTGGACTCCGGAATACACGTACAATGTACAGGTGTATTTTTGCGACAGTTGATCGGGGGACACGAGGAGGCACGCATTGAAATTTCGAGAGATCCTGTTGTCGATTGTCCTGTTTTCCGCGTTCTGCGTGACCCTTGGTTGCAAGGATGATCGCAGCTTCAAGGAGGGTGAGGGCTGCAGCATTCTTTCCTATGACCTGGCCGGGGGTATTGCCATCACCAATGTGGACATCTATCAGGGTGTTCGCATTCAGTTGATGGAGAACGGCGAGGATGTGACCACGGGCGGCGTCGAGGTGATCGCCGGCAAGGACGCGTTACTGCGGGTGCACGTCCAGAGACAGACCGAGTGGGTCAACCGATCCGTCTACGTGCGGGTGGACCTGTACGACGCCAATCAGCTCGGCAACGATCCGTGCCCGATCGAGGAGCTTCATGTAGTCGATTTCAATTCCGACATCGCAACTTTGACCAGCACTCTCAACGTGGAGATCCCGGGTGACCTCATTACAGACAACCTCTCAATAAATATCTCCATCAGAGAAGCCGAAGAGAGCGTGAGCGCAGGCGGCGCCGTCGACGAGGACCAGTGGCCTGCGAACGGCGAGGCGTTCGATCTGAATGCCGTGGAAATCGGAGATCCGCTCAGGATTGTCCTTATCCCCGTTCAATACAACGCGGACGGCTCCGGCAGACTGCCGGACACGAGCGACGCCCAGCTCGAATTCTATTACAACGAGTTTTTCACTCAGTACCCGGTCCACGATATCGAATTTACGGTTACGGAACCCTTCGCATGGAGTGGAGGTGTCAGTGCCAATGGTGGGGGGTGGGGCGAGTTGCTCAACGCCATCACCAACCTGCGGGGACAATGGGGAGCCGCTCCTGAGGAGTACTACTACGGGATCGTCACGCCCGCCGATTCGTTCGGCGAGTTTTGCCCGACGGGATGCGTGGTGGGCCTGAGCAACCTTGTGACGTCCCCGTATGATTCGTCTTTGCGCGGGAGCATCGGCATAGGATTCCCCGGGCAGTCGTCCGCTGCCACAATGATCCACGAGGTAGGCCATGCCCACGGGCGGGAGCACGCGCCCAGCGGAGGAGCCCAGGGTGTTGATCCAGCCTATCCCTATTCCGGCGGCTTCATCGGCGTGTGGGGTTACGACCTGGTGAGCGACGTACTCAAGAATCCGGCCAGCGAGTACGATTTCATGGGCTACGCCGATCCGACGTGGGTGAGCGACTACACCTACGGGGCGCTGTACGAGAGGATAACGATCGTCAACGGGCAAACCGAGATGGACATGATCCTTCCGTCGGATTTCCAGGAGAACTGGATATCGATTGCCGTCTTCTTCGACGGGGCAGTGGATCGCGGTCCGGATCTCCGCATGAGGAGGATGCCCACGGATCCGACCGAGGAGATCGAGATCTACAACTCGACCGGGGAACTCATCGACGTGGTCGAAGCGTACTTCAACCCTTACGGTCACCTGGGTGGAGGGTTGCTGATCTTCCCGGATCCCGGCGAGCACGCCGCCTTCGCAAAACTGGCCGGTCACGAAATGGTGAAAATCTAGCTTTCCCGCCTCATTTCGAGGGTGTCAGACACATTATTATTGAGTATTTCCCGGATGGAACTTTGACTCGGGTGCGTTGTCCCAATGTAAGGGAAAGGGTGGCGCAATATGATTCGAACGGGACGAAGGAGCTGGGCCAAGTGGGTGTGGATTTTTTGGGGATTGGTCGCGGCGGTCGTAACAGCGCTCACTCTGATCGATTTTGACGAAGAGGAGATCGCAGACACTTCACAGCCCCGGATACAGGCCAAAAGAGACGCTCGTTCAAGGATCCAGAGGCTCGGGTTTGCGGCGATGGCCCGCGCAATGTCCAGGGTCAAGGTGCCCACGGTTCGTGTGTCCGGCAATGTTTCCGATTCACGGGGCGCGCCCATATCGGAAGCCCGTGTTTTCTTCATTGATGGCGCGATAAGCCGGAGCGCGTCGACCGATTCCTCCGGTGGCTATTCCATATCACTCCCCCGGGGTGTGTACGGATCATACGCACGGGCGCAGAGTTACAGCACTCCCGGTATTGAGCACTTCGTTCGTCACAGCGGAGGGAGACGCAAGGTGAGTTCCGGAAGACCGTTTGTGGAGATGGCGCCCGTTGTCAGTGCCCTTACGAGCGTGGAGGGGATTGACTTCATGCTCAAAAGGACAGGGACGATTACCGGCAGAGTGATTGACGCGAACGGTGATCCCGTCTCCGGGGCTTCTGTTGTTTCGTGGGATCCCGGGACAGGTTCACATTCGGTTCGTCTGGTCTCCGGCGCCGATTGTGCAGTTACCGCAAGAGATGGGAGTTTCACGCTGGAAGCGCTGGTGGGCTACGTGAATCTGGACGTCTACCATCCGGAGTATGCGGGATTGCGGGGTGGAAACAGAGAGGCAGTTCTCGTTGTGGCAGAGGTGGAAAGGGAAGTGGATCTGACGCTGGTCCGGGGATGCAGGATAACCGGGCGGGTTGTAGATTCCCATGGAGATCCGGCTGACGACGGGGCTCTGGAATTGAGCCTGGCGGGCGGGGTGTTGGGTACGTATTATCCGGTGGGAAATTTCGAAGATGGGCGGTTCGTGTTTGACTACGCGGGGGAGGGGACATTCGGCCTCAAGGCGTGGCCGTGGAAATCTCCACCGAGCGAGCCGCTTTTCCTTGATTGTGAGGAAGGAGGTTTGATCGAAGATGTGGAGTTCGTGATTCCGGTTGTAGAGCCCGACATGGAGGGAATACTGCTGTCGGTTGACGGGGAACCGATCGCCGGCGGTTTTGTGGATATTCGCCCACTGGGTCCGTACGGATTTGGGCAACAGGAGCGAACGGATTCCAGGGGGGAGTGGGCTGTATTCTCCATGCCTCCGGGCAAATATCACATCAGCGCCTACGTGCCGGGGGAGGGTGTTTCATTCAAGGTGATCGCCTCGCCGTCCACCGAGAACGAACTGGTCCTGAGTGGTATCGGAGATGTCAGAGGCACCGTGACCGGGATTGACGACGGATCGTTTTCATTTGAGGCCATAACATGCATTGATGATGCGTCCGGAATGACTGCACGCGGCCAGATCTTGCACGCGCCCAGGATAAGAAAGAAAGTCTCCGTAAAGGACGGCCGCTTTTACATAGAAGACCTGCCTGTCTGTACACTCGAAATCCAGGCATTCGTACCCGACATCACTCAACGCAAAGTCATAAGCGTCACCGACGACGGACAGACGCAAATTTCGATAGATCTTGCCAGGTCTGTGGGGATCTAAAAAGGTCAAACGACAAACATCGTCCAAAGATGTTATCATCGCCCCCATAGATGGAGGCGGGCCGGGATGATCGGAATCAAATATCTTCTGCTGGGAGTGGCTTTCGAAGGATTCAGAGTCTTTAGATCGGGTTCGACTCACAACTTTTTGAGCTTCAGGTTGTGCCGCTTTTTACCGAAAATAACTAGGACGCTATTTCTGCTGATATGCCTATCACATCATTGTTGCGGTAATGAAAAGAGCCCCCTTGGATCAGAAAAAGAAATAGGGGGACAAACACGATCTGATGTCGTGAACCTGAGCACTGAACAACTGCAAATATTGAGGGAAGGGATGGATGCATTCGAGGGTGTTCTGTTCAATCATCGCAGAATTCCGTCCGCTGTTGACGATTCGATATCGGCGTTATCATCCCTAGCAAAGGTACTTGATGGCGAAACAAAGGCGAACTTAACGACCTTCATCGAACACTTTATATTAATCGCTTCTCTCGATATCAAAGACAATCTGTACGATACGAAATTGGTAGATTCCGTTCATTCATACGCTCAACTCATCGAAGTTGTCGCAAAGAAATCAGTTGCAGATTATGAGTCGCAGATTGACACATCATCGCGCCTCTACTTCCTAGAAGAAAAATGTAGTAGACGCTCATTGGTTTGCGAGAAATGCGAGTTGCGCGGAATTACTCTTGCTCGAAATGCGGTTGAAGAAATCCCCAACATTGGACGGATATATGGCAATTTGGCCTCGCTATTGCTCCTCAGAGATGGTTTGAATATTGAGGTGATTGACCTTTATAGAAAGTGTGCCGAGCTCGATTCAGAGGCACGATATTGCAAAACTTCTTTCGAATCACTTCGTATCAAGTACGAGAGTCCGTGCTGTCATGGACAGGACATCAAACAAGGTCTTCAGTTCATTTTGGCGAGAACAGAAAAGGAGATATCTTTTTCGCGGAAAGTCATATTTGACAACAAAGAAATCTACTCTTCTAGCACACCTGTTCTGGTTGCTGATAATTTTGTTAGAGTAGTTCAACAAAAAGACAGAATCGTATTCCATCTTGACGATGACGCGAAATCCGCATGGGACAAAGTTACGGAGAAAGCAGCAGAATGGTACAACAGCAATCCGCTTTGGGTGCTTGTATACCTTGACGAAAAGGCGGTTCATTCGGCAGTTATTCCTGAACACCAGAACACAAATCGGTTAGTAATTGCAAAACCGTTGCTGGGTTTAGAATATTTCTGCGACAGAATATCGTCTAATAAATACAGCCCTCTTCGAAGGACTCGGAGTCTTTAGATCGGTCTTTAGATCGGGGGGAAGATTACTATGGATTGGCGTTCAGTTGACGAACTTACGGTGGCCGACCTAAAGGCGACGCCTGTGTGGGAATGGCGAGAGCAAGGTGGTGAAGAGCAGGTTCGCGCCACCACGCTTGACTCCATACCGGAAACCGACGGCAACACTGTTCACATTGCACTGACCCAGTTTACCCTTACAGACGGGACAACCATGTTCGGTTTCTGTTCGCCCGGTGATGATTCCGGACTGGACTACATCCAGCCGGTCATTATGTCTGAATATGGTCACTGGAATTTGTGGGAAGGAAAGAAGAACATCCCGAAGTCAGACGAGACCATTTTTCCGTTGGTGTATGAGTGTCTTGTGGAGTGCGAAGGCAAGAATTTGAAGCAAACGATTGGGGAAGTACCCCAATCTAAAGACTCTGAGTCCGTCTAAAGGTACAATCAATGAATGCAATTTTCTTTTTGCTCTTCCTGTATCACTTGTGTTTTGGCATCGTATTTTTCCCCGCAGTTTTTATTTCTCGGTTTATTATCAGAAAAAGAAAAACTGGTTCTCCCAATGGTAAAATAAAAACCATATTGAGATGGGTGCTATGGACAGTCTTTTTTTTAATACTATTTTTATGGTCAATATCAGGAGTTTTTATTTGGGCAGGAGTTCTTGCCTTTGATTGACCATCCTTACGGGGACAGACACATTATGAGTATTTTGTGCCCCCCCGGGGTTTCTGGTGTCCCCCCGGGTGGGTCGAGGCGTCCCCCGCATGGTTGGGAGCTTCCCCCGGGGAGATTTACAAGGGGCTAAGGAGTGGGAGTCTTTATTTCAGTCTTTATTTCAGGTCTTTATTTCAGGGAGTAACTTTATCTTGACCCTGAAATAACAGCCGTTCAGGGGGCTAGAGCCCAACAGTTGGGTTTGTCCTTTAAAAAACGTTGGACTATTCCACTGTAAATGCCCCCTGAAACGTCGTATTCAATGTTGAATTCCGCGACAACTGAGTCACCAACTTCTTTTACGATTTCATCTATATTGCGCTCAATAGTCGTCCAGTCATATTGCTTAGATTTGGTGGTGTCCTTTCGTCGAGCCTGTGAAAAAGGTCTGAATCCGAAACTAGTTTGCCAATCCGTTGTACATATTTCTCTTCCTACAATACCCCAATGGGATATTTCTATTTTCACCGCACTCTTAAAATTATTCTTCAGGTTATCTCTTAAAAAAGTGAATATTCTGACCAATGTAACCAATGCTTCGACAGTTCCCATAACGATGTGTTCAAGGGACAAATATGGTTTCCCCCTTTTCAATGTAGTAGTATCTTCCCAGTAACGACGTGTTGCAAAAAGATCTCCGTTGTTCCGCAAAGACCAAAGTGAACAAAATTCCGTTCCAAAAATTGTTTTTGAAGATATTCCGCTATCTATTAAAAAAGGTTCGAACTCCTTGCCATCGAATACAGGTGTCAACGTGTTTCCATGTGGGCCGAAGGCAGCAATCTTTGCCGCATTAAGAAGCTGAGATGAGCTGGCGTCAATAAACATATTGCCCGTACCCGCCCGTAATTGAAAGTATCCAGACAATCCAGCATTACGAAAGTGATTTACTGCTGACTCGTGTTGAAATTGAAACCAATCATCAAACACGATGTGGTCAACTTTGTCTCTTATATTGTTCATAGTTGGTGGGGGTAACTCAGTCTCGCTTTCCTGCCCCACATCAAGCATTTCTCGGACAATTTTTGTTGTGTGGCCGTAGACTTTTGCCTTTTCGAAGGACTCGGAGTCTTTAGATTAGGCTACGTTCCCCCGCCGCCTAAAGCTGGTCGCACTGGATCTCTTCGCCTCCACACCAATCGGTGTGGGTGAACGCAATCGAGCACTCGATTTCGCATTCGGTGAGTCCCACTCGCAGGTTGTGTTTGTACTCGCCGTCGCACTCGAACGGCGGAGGCCCCAGATCATCCAACAGGAAATGGAAGCCGATGATCTCGCCTGTGGAGCCGTCGAAGTAATAGTGCAAGTTCTCATGTTCCCCAATGGAGCGGTAGTAGCTGTTATCTCCGGTACATCTGAACAGACACGCGCTGCCGTTGGGTTCCAAGTCCAGGAATGTTTCAATCCAATCGAGCGCAGCATCGTGGGTGTGCTCCTCACACCATTCGGGATCTTCCAGACACTTGCATTCGATGTCGTCGACGACGCAAGTGCTGTCCTCCAGATGCGGCTCACAGGAATCGGTGTCGTCGGTGTCAGTATCGGTGTCTGAGTCGGTGTCGGTGTCCGAGTCGGTATCGGTGTCGGTATCCGGACCGGCGTCGGAGTCGATCTCCGGGTCGTCGCCCCCGCAGGCTGCGACGGTCAGCGCCAGGCAGATCATCGTCAACCAGAACCATCGATTCAACATTCCCATTCCTCATTTTACGACACTATGTTTTTAAAGGGGCAACTTTGTCTGGGAAGATCTGTTATGTATACTTCATCATAACTTTATGCGTATTGTGCGCATCCCTTTTGAGACAAACCTGACTATCGACGGTCGGGCACGGAGCTTGGACGACATTGGACAAGGTTTTTGACGGAATAAGACCCAGCAAGTTGGGTACGGAGAAACAGCCCGCCCTTATCAGCGTGCAGACGCAGGAGCGGGAAAAAGAGTTGGCGGCGATCTTTGAGCAGAATAACTGGGTCTGCGAGATCGAGGTCGACCCGGACAAGCCGGAGAATATCGTGGATCTCGAGCGGCTGCAGAATCCGGTCGCGCCGGTCAAGGTCGAGCAGAAGACGGGTCGCAATGATCCATGTCCCTGCAACAGCGGCAAGAAATTCAAGAAGTGCTGCGGTAAGTAAGTATCAAGCAGGTTTGGGGATTCTGCTGTTTCCTTTTCCGTACTGTTTTTTATGGCGGCCGTTTGCCCCAAGGATGCGCTTGCGGATTCTGAGGGTGTTGGGGGTCACTTCGATGAGCTCGTCATCGTCGATGAATTCGATGCATTGCTCCAGGCTCATCTTCTTTGGCCTCGACAGGATAACGTTGTCGTCCTTGCCCGCAGCCCTGACGTTGGTGAGCTTTTTCTCCCTGGTGACGTTGACGTCGATCATCTTGCCGTTAGGGGTCTCTCCGATGACCATTCCCTCGTACACGCGAACGCCGGGATCGATGAAGAACACTCCCCTCGCCTGGAGGTGGAAGAGCGCATAAGGAGTGGCGGTACCTGTCCTGTCCGCAACCAGGGATCCCGTTCGTCGCTGGGGAATCTCTCCCTGCCAGGGAGTCCAGCCTTCGAAGGTGGCGTTGGCGATTCCCGCCCCACGGGTTTCGTTGAGAAACTCCGTGTGGAAGCCGATGAGTCCACGAGTCGGGATAGTATGGACAAGATTTACCCTCGACTGTCCCACCGACATGTCCTCCAGCTTCGCCTTGCGCTGTCCGAGGAGTTCTGTCACTGGGCCGAGGCAATCCTTGGGGCAGTCGATGTACAGGCGCTCGAGGGGTTCGTTGAGAACTCCGTCCACCTCTTTTGTCACCACTTCGGGCCTGGAGAGCATCAACTCGAAGCCTTCCCGGCGCATATTCTCCACCAGGATGCCCATTTGCAGTTCACCACGGCCCACAACCCGGAACACGTCGGTTGAACCGGTCTCTTCAACCCGAATGGCCACGTTGATAATGGCTTCCCGCATGAGCCGGTCTCTCAGATTGCGGCTCGTCACGTACTTGCCGACCTCGCCGGCAAAGGGACCGGTGTTGGCGCAGAAGCTCATGGCCAGGGTAGGGTCGTCCACCTTGATCCTCGGCAGAGCCTTCGTCTCCGCCGCGTCGGTGATGGTGTCGCCGATGGTGACTTTATCAATGCCCGCGATGGAGATGATATCGCCGCTCCTGGCGTGCGAAATTTCCTTCCGAACAAGGCCGTCGGCGGCGTACATACGCATCACCTTGGCCTTCGATGTCGCGTTGTTTTCACCCTTGACGAAGACGGGTTGGCCGGTGCGCACCTTTCCCGCCAGCACCCTACCGATGACCAGGCGTCCGACATAGTCGTCCCAGCCCAGGTTATTGGAGTGGATGAGCAGGGGCTCGTCGCTCCTGTCTTGGGGCGCCGGCACCGTGTCCAATATGGTTTCGAATAGAGGGCGCAGATCAGTGGATTCGTCGCCCAGCTCCCGGTAGGCCAGACCTCTTCTGCCATCGGTGAAGAGCACCGGGAAGTCGATGGTATCGTCGGCGGCCCCGATCTCGATGAAGAGATCGTAAATCTCGTCGAGAACTTCCTCGCATCGGGCGTCCTTGCGATCTATCTTGTTGATAACGACAATCGTCGGCAGATCCAGGGCCAGCGCCTTGCCCAGAACGAAGCGGGTCTGGGGCAGGGTCCCCTCCGCAGCGTCCACGAGCAGCAAGACCCCGTCAGCCATGGTGAGCATTCGCTCCACCTCGCCGCCGAAGTCGTGATGTCCCGGGGTGTCCAGAACGTTGATTCTGGTGCCCTGGTAGTTGACGGAGGTGTTCTTGGCCAGGATTGTTATTCCCCGCTCCCGCTCCAGATCATTGCTGTCGAGAACCCGCTCCACTACTTCCGCGTTTTCACGCAGGAGACCGCATTGGCGGAGCATGGAATCCACCAGGGTTGTCTTCCCGTGATCCACATGGGCGATTACCGCCACGTTTCTGATGTCATTTCTGAGCTGCGACATGAGTTTTCGCGGTTCTTCGCGGTTCTTCCATTACAGTGCCGGGCTCCATCGCCCGAGTCCGGCGTGTTTTGCGCTGTAAAGCGCGTCACGTCAACTTTCTTTTGGAAAACTTCATAAGTGGTCGGTATTCTATAAATAGAATGGCGCTCATTGCGTCACAGATGCGTGGTATTATAAGCATGTTTGATGCAACAAAAAAATGAAAGGGTCACGAAATGAACTTCAAATTTACGTCTCTGATTTCAATTCTACTTCTGCTAGTACTCGCCACCGGTTGCGGAGGTGACGGCTCGGGCGATCTGGACTCCGGTACCACTGATACAGACACAGATACGGACACCGATGCCGACACAGACAGTGATACCGACAGCGACACCGACACTGACACTGACAGCGACACAGACACTGACAGCGACACAGACACTGACACTGATACTGACACCGGTCCGGACTCGGGGGTGGACTCCGGCCCCACGATTACGGCGAGCATCGAGCTGGCCCGTTGGGTTCTGCCCGCCACGGCAGTAGATTCGGCGACGCCGTTCCCGGTCACCAACACCGCCGCAAATGTAACTGCCGGCGCGCTGACCTTGAGCAACCTGACCCCGTCAAATTATGTGGGATCTTTCGTCGGTAACCTCTGGCCGTCGGGGGCACTGGATACCACCATGTACATCGAGTTTTCAGTGACCGCTCAATCCGGAAGCCAGATCGAGTACGAGCAGTTCGACTCCACGCTCTACAACAACTACCCGGGAAATTGCAGCTGGGAGCTGCGATCGAGCGCGGACGGTTTCTCATCGGCGCTGGGATCGGGGGTCGTAACAGAGGGCACCGGGATACCGATCATTTCGGGGGTGCCTCTCAGCGTGGATCTCAGTTCTGTCGGGACGCTGCCGGGCACGGTGACTTATCGATTTTACACATTCAATAACTCCAGTTCCACGATCAACGGTTACGAAACCTCGCGTGGATTGAGGGGCGACTCGTGGTACGGTCAGGACCCGCTGGTTACCGGGAAGGTGCTCACCTGGTAGGGCCCGCGCTTTTAATATGATGAACAACGAAATCGATCCATACACTCCGCCCGCCTCAGACAATCAGGCGCTGCCGACCCCGGTGGAGAACTATCTTGCGGACGATTACCACCCCTGGCAACGCGGACGCACGTACACTGTGTTCATCCTGGGTATGATCACCGCCGGATTTCTGATGATTTTCTTTCATCCGTTGTTTGCGTTTATCGCCCTGATCATGGGCATCCCCACGGTTGTGGTAGCCAACAGGGAGATAGATGAATTCCCACAGGCCGCTGTTCACCCGTTTATCAAATGGGGCAAATTGTGCGGCAAGCTCGGCCTGATAGTCGGGGGGATCGCGTGTTTCCTCTGGCTCGTGGTCCTGGTGGTCGCTATTGCGGCCTCGGCCTTATAGTCAGAACCCCTCGCACAGCGACGGTGGCGATCCATCGTAGTAATCACCCGCGAGCGAGAGGAAGTGCCCGTCGTCGGTTTCGGCCGTTGTCATACAGGTCGCACCCGCGCCGAATGCGATGCCCAGCGACCCGGCCGCCGCAAACTCGTCAGGGTGGTCGAAGAAGTAGTCGACGCGATTGTCCTCGTACGTGTCGCACTCGTTGCTCATGCCCTCATGACCGTACGGCACCTGCCACCAGAGGGGCGCGAGGTTCATCTCGATTCCCAATTCGCGAACCCACTCGATGGCCTGGTGAAAATTCGGCAACGTCGCGTTCGTCTCGTCCCACCAGCGATCGTTGAAGGCGGCATCCCTGTCGCTCTGTTCAACAACCACCATGTCTGCATCTCCGGCGCCGAGAGCCAGCATGAAATCCGCCGTCGCCTGCGCGTCACCCTCCACGTCGAAATCGGGGTTGTCGTTGTTCAACGCGTCAAACCCGGTACCCCAGGCCGATGCGTGGAAAGCGACCAGTGCACTGGGGGCCTCCTCCCTCGCGATGGCGAGCATGCAACCGGCGAACCCCGCCAGGTCGTTGCCCTGGTCTGCGCACTCGGGCGCTGCGGCAACGGAGAGGTCAACCGGGACGGCGGACGGATCGTCGTTGACGTGCTGTCCGTATCCCCAGAGGTCCGGCTCCACGTGAACGATGGTCCGGATTGCCGGTGTTTCGTTGATCACCTGGAGGAGAAACCTGAAATCGAGCAGAAGGTCTCTTACCTTTGCGCCGTCTGTCAGCTCGGCTATTTCCGGATCTCCTTCGATGTTGCCGGCGACAGAAAACCAGATGTAGTAGGAAATCATCGGCACCGCGCCGGCCGCGTCCACTGACGACACGAAGTTTGCGACGTACCTGCCCGGTGGGTCCTGATCGTATTGCCAGCAACCCCACCATTCGCAGCCCGCAGAGTTCGCGCAAGAGCTTCCGTTTACGTAACAATCCGAAGCGCAACTATCGCACGGTCCTTCTTCCGGCACGTCTCCGGCCAGGTAGCGGTAACGAATATCGAAGGGGGCCTGGGCAAACGATTCGTTTTCCATGGACCCTCCCAACATGAGGTGATCCCGTCCCAGTAGTTCGCCGATAGTTTCAGCCGGACAGGCCGGATCCCCATCGGAGTCGGTATCGGAGTCCCCATCGGAGTCGGTGTCGCCGTCGGTGTCCGCATCAGTGTCTGTGTCGGTGACCCCGGAATCCGGACTACCGCCATCGCCGTCGCATGCCCACAGCAATACGGACGCCAGCGCGAGAATCAGAAAATACCTCATGACCATCTTCTCCTGGTTTGTCGGAATCCTTCCCAGGATACGGTACTTGAAATGGAGACGCCACTATGATGAAAAAGACCGTCGGCGAACTATGCAGGTTAGACGGGAGGGTACGATGCCGGAAGGCAGCAGCAGCTGGTTGGAAAGACACGTTCCTCTTCGCCCACCCGACTCGGATGGCGAGGAGCTGGCGAGCGCCCTCACTCACGGAGTCGGCGCGCTGGCCAGCGTCCTGGGTCTGGTGGCGCTGATCGTTCGGGCCGCGCATGGGGACAGCGCCTCGACTGTGGTCGGCGTAACAATCTTCGGCACCTCGATGATCTTGTTGTACAGCGCCTCGTGTCTCTACCACTCGTTTCGGGAGCCCAACAAAAAGCGTGTCTGCAGGATTGTCGACCACAGCTCCATATATTTGCTGATAGCCGGAACGTACACTCCCATGACACTGGCCATGGGCGGCGTCTGGGGCTGGACGGTCTTTGGAATAGTCTGGGCGTTCGCTTTTGTCGGAATCTGCCTCGAACTCTTCAGGATGAAAAAATCAAGGATCGTCACCGCCGCAGTTTACCTTGCCATGGGCTGGACGATCGTCATCGCCTGGGGTCCGTTCAAGAAAGTGGTCACGCCCGAGCTTTTCAACTGGGCCATCGCCGGCGGGCTCACCTACACCGTCGGTACCGTCTTTTACGCCATGAAGAAAATGCCATACCACCACGCGGTCTGGCATTTGTTTGTACTCGGGGGCAGCGCCTTTATGTGGGTAGGAATATTCTTTCACCTGATCTGAAGAGGACTTCAGGGCTTGAGGATAACCACGCGGCCGTCGAAGGCGCCGTACTTGAGGTACGAGAGGTGCAACGGATCCGGTCCCGCGTGGATGACGATGTCGTCTCCGTCCAGGGTGCCGTTTCCGTTTGCGTCCTCCCACAGGGCGCCCACGTGGTGGTACTTCTTGCCATCGGCGCTGTAGCTCACCGCGATGAAATCACCGGGCTGGAAGTCTACGCCCCACTCCAGCGGCTCTTTGGGGACGCCTCCTGTCATCTCGAACTTCGCCCTCCTCGTGAAATGTCCCACCATCGCCTGCACGTTGTAGTTCTTCTTGAGAGGGCGCTTGCGCCATCGGGACCACGCGGTCATCAGCACGTCGGCGCAATCGGCCCCGATGTAGTTCACGCTCTGGTAGAGGATGGAGCCGAAGACCCCGGGCACGTTGTAGAACGAGGTTACATGGCCCAGAAATACACTGTCGCCACGAATTGAGACGCGGGTCACTCGCCTGGAGATACCCCGGTCGTTGGAGTCTTCGATGCCGTGGGATCGCAGCATCTTTTCCCCCTTCTCCACCTCCACCTGAAACCAGAACGTCCCCACGTCCGGCTTGTAGAACCGGAAGGTTTGCTCATCTCTCCCTGAGGCGCGGTACCAATTGAAGATGTGCTCCCACCGCTTTGCAGAGCCCTCGAATGGTCGGATCTCCCAGTTTCCCCTTTGATCGCTCAGTTCGATGCGATGGTAGTGGATGGTTTCCACCCCGGTCCACTTGTAGGGGTCGTCGTCCCAGGGGTGGTTGGCGTTTGCGTAGTTTTTGGTGAGGTCGGCGAAGATCATGTACCAGCGGGGGGTTCCTCCTTCTATCTTTTTGGTGCGCAGGGAAACGACATCCCCCTCGAGCGGGTAGGCGGCGCGCCGCGACGACCACGGGCCTTC
>JAUVDV010000092.1 GCA_030595125.1 Deltaproteobacteria bacterium | reverse complement strand
CAAGAATCCACAGGCGCCAGCCGCCCAACAGCCAAACGCGATCTTGAGGGTTTGGTGAAGATGGGGCTCCTCGTGCCGAAAGGCGCCGGTCGGGGGGCATACTACGAAGTACCCAAAAAACGGCTCGTGAATGGTTCAAATGGTTCATCGGAGGGCTAGAAAAAATGGCTCATAAATGGCTCAAATGGCTCACGGCGAGAGGTAACAGCCAGCTGACAGAGGTAAAATGACAAATCGCGAGCAAAGAGCTTATGCATGCGTGCAAACCATTTATACATGCGTGCATAAACCGTGCAAAGGGGCCAACCCATGATCCCCTCCGCGATGATCGGCCAGCTCCAGCGTGGCCTGGCAGATTTTTTACGATACTCGTTCTGGTCGTCCACGCCCGGCATGGAAAAAGTTATCGACGATCTGCTCAACGTGCCCGGTGGTGTAACCAGGGGGCCGTATCTATCGGTGAAGCTCCCCTTCCTGAGCGGCGGCGATCCCAACTTCTTCCCCCAGGTACCCCTGGGGTTTCCACCGCATGCTCACCAGGAGGCGGCGTTCGAGCGTCTTGGGGGCGAGGACAAGAAGAACACCCTCGTGGCCACGGGGACCGGTTCCGGCAAAACCGAATGCTTCCTGCTGCCCATCCTCCAGCATTGTCTGGAAAATACGAGCACTCCCGGCGTGAAGGCCATCCTCGTTTATCCGATGAACGCCCTGGCGACGGATCAGGCCGGTCGTCTCGCCGGCATGATTCACGACAACCCCAACCTCAAGGGCAAGGTGACCGCCGGGCTGTACATCGGCGAATCCAAGGGCTCCAAGAGGACTACCGACGAGAGGATGGGACCCAGGAACATCATCACCGACCGCAAGGTGATGCAAAGCAATCCACCGGATATCCTGCTCACCAACTACAAGATGCTCGATTACCTCCTTCTCCGCCCGTGGGACCAGAAGATCTGGCAACACAATCACCAAGGCGTCTTCCGATTTCTGGTAGTGGACGAGCTTCATACGTTTGACGGAGCGCAAGGAACAGATCTGGCCTGTCTCATCCGCAGGCTGAAACGCAGATTGCGTACGGACGACGGTTCCCTGTGCTGCGTCGGTACCAGCGCAACCCTGGGTGGAGAAGGCTCTCGGAAACACCTGGCCTCCTATGCCCAGCAAGTATTCGGGGAACCCTTCGACGAGGAATCACTCATCGGAGAATCATGCGTGGACGCCAGGGGTTTCCTGTCCGGAGCGCAGCTGAAGTTCTTTGATGAGCCCGGCTTCGAGGACATGGATACCCTCTCTTCCGAGGGAGTTGAAGACCCACATGAGTGGGTGCGTGCTCAGGTCAAGTTGTGGTTTGGCAAGATACACGAAGCCGAAAACGAGAACACTTGGGCCGTGGAGCTTGGCAATAGACTGCTGCGCCACGCAACCTTCCGCACCCTTCTCAAGATCATCGACCGCAAGGTCACCGGGCTCGACGAGACGGTGCAGTATCTATCCAGGGAACGGACGGAATGGCGTGAGAACCCGCAGCTCGGGAGGGCATCGGTCTTGAGTCTGCTGGGTCTGATCTCGGCTGCCAGGAGTTTGCGGCACGAGCTTTCATCTCAACGTGAACAAAGAGAGAAGGATGGCCAGGCCCGGCCGATCCAGCGATTCCTCGATGTCCGTCTGCAGATATGGCAGCGAGAGATGAGAAGGATGGTCGCGTCGGTGACGGCCCCCCCTCAACTGCGATTTTCGGACGACCTGGATAGACAGCAGCGCAAGCGCCACCTGCCCCTGGTCCACTGTCGCGATTGCGGCGCCATAGGGTGGGCAACGCTTATCGACAGGGATAAACCACACCTCGTTCGTACAGACTTGTCTTCCTTCTACAGGGGGTTCTTCCGCGCCGATCCCCGCATCAGGTTTCTTTACCCCAAAGAAGCTGTGCCCAAGGGTGACCCCAGCTGGGAGGACCAACCCGAATACAAGGTAGATTCCGATACCCTGGTGGCCCTCGGACCTGATGATGATTCCGAAGGGGGTACCGTGGACCTGGTGGCCAGTGCAAACACGCGTTCCTCGGAAAGGGGTCAGGTTCTTCACAAGGACTGTCCGTTCTGTAGTGCCCGGGAGAGCCTTGCCCTTGT
Source organism: Deltaproteobacteria bacterium (assembly GCA_030595125.1). Classification (GTDB taxonomy): domain Bacteria; phylum Myxococcota_A; class Polyangia; order JAAYKL01; family JAAYKL01; genus JAUVAN01. Next base: position 17,630 of record JAUVDV010000092.1, on the reverse strand, counting down.
GGGGTTCAGGGCCGCGACGCTCACCAGCGTGTACATTGACCAGCTTTTTGCATCGCGTTTCAACGACGAGCGCGACAAGAAGCTGCTCGCCTTCTCCGACAGCGTTCAGGATGCCGCCCACCGCGCGGGATTCTTCGGTGCCCGTACGTGGCGGGCCAACCTCAGGGTTGCCCTCAGGCAACTGATTCAGGACAAGCACGAAGGATCGATTCTGGCGGACCTCCCGGATCAGTTCTCCATGTACTGGAAAAAGAAGCTGGACCCGGCCACATGGGTTTCCACCTTCATAGCGCCGAACATGGTATGGCTTCACGACTGGGATGTGCTGCAGAGAGAAGGTACCCTGCCTTCGGATTCAGATCTGCCCGGGCTGATAACCAGACGCCTCGCGTTCGAGATCACCACCGAGTTCGGACACCAGGCCACCATTGGAAGATCTTTGCCCAGAACCATGGCCGCCACGGTGTACGTGGATGACGCCAGGTTTGAGGAAGCCTGCAATGCTCTAGTCGAGCCGCTAAGAAATAAGGTACCGGGGTTACGTGAGGTAACCTCGGACCAGGTTCGTGGTTTCGTTATGGGCCTTCTTCACCAGTTGCGTGTGAGGGGTGGAATATACCATTCTGAGATTCCGGATAGATATCTGGAGTCCGGCGGCAGCGACATATGGGTGTTCAAACAGTGGAGTCACCTTCCCGCTTTTGGAAAGACATCGAGATTGCCGGCTTTCCTGACTGATAGCCCTCGTAGTGGCCGCTTCGACACCTGGACCAGCCGGATGGGCGGCAAACCAGGTTGGTACGAACGATGGGTCAATCGGTGGTTTGCAAGGAAGACTGACCTCAATGCCGACGCGGACTCCACCTATACCGTAGCGCTGCCGGTTCTGGTAGCGAAGGGCCTGCTGCGCGAGACGGAAGGCAAAAAGGGTGACCGGATCTGGGGTGTCGCGGAAGACGCCCTGAGAGTTACAGCCAACGTGGTGGGGCTGCGTTGTGCACACTGCCACCATCAGATACAGGTGGCGGCATCTGAGGAGAAGTTGTGGCGCGACGTCTTTTGCCTCAGTGGCCGCTGTAAGGGCAAGTACACAGAAACGCTGGAACAGTCCGTCGACTATTTCGGTCGCATGTACTCCCATGGAGATCTTCAGCGTATCTTCACGGCGGAGCACACGGGACTACTCACCCGCGAGGAACGGGAGACCATCGAGTCGCAGTTCAAGGCAGAGAGCCCAAAATCGGGAGAAGGTGCAGATCAAGAAGGTAACCGGCGTCCCTGGTATCCGAATCTGCTGTCGTGTACGCCAACCCTGGAGATGGGAATCGACATCGGCGACCTGTCATCCGCGATCCTTTGCTCGGTACCTCCCACGCAGGCCAATTATCTTCAACGCATCGGCCGCACCGGTAGGCGAGACGGGAATTCGCTTGTTTTGTCCGTCGCAAACGCCCGGCCTCACGACCTGTATTTCTACGCTTCCCCCAAGGAGATGATGGAGGGCGACGTGATGCCACCGGGGGTATATCTCGATGCCTCCGCAGTGCTCGAGCGCCAGCTCACCGCGTTCTGCTTCGACAGGTGGGTGGCCAGGGAAGGGGAGGCTGCCATATTGCCGCCCCAGATGCGAGAGGTGTTTTCTCACCTTGAGGACGAGGGTTCGTCGCATTTTCCCCACAACTTCCTGACCTTTGTAGGAAATGAACAACCGGTCATCCTCAGGGAGTTCAGGGAGATGTTTGCCGAGGCGATCAGCGAGACTACCCAGGAGCACATAAAGGCATATCTGCAGGGGACCGACGACGTTGCCGGTTTGAGATGGCGTGTGCTCAACGTCTTCCAGAAGGAGAAGAAGCAGCGGAATAGCCTTGGAAGAAAGGCGCGGGATCTGGCCGGCGCCTTGAGGAAGCTCAAAGACTCCGAAGCGCGCCCCCTTGATTTTGATGATAGGGTCACGCGTCTCGAGGAAGAGAAGGCTGCGGTTCAAGCCCTGGTTACGCAGGTGGACAAAAGGCAGATCCTGGAGTTCCTGACCGACGAGGGGATGCTCCCCAACTACGCCTTCCCGGAGTCAGCCGTGAAGCTGAGTTCGGTCATATGGCGAAAGAAGAAACGTGTCCCCTCATCCGGCAGTAAATATGACACCTGGACGTACGAATACTCCCGTTCTCCCGGTAGTGCCCTTTCGGAATTCGCGCCCATGGCCAATTTCTACGCCGGTGGCAGGCGGGTACGGATAGATCAGGTCGATGTGACTGTCTCCGAGATTGAGACCTGGCGTTTTTGCGATTCCTGCAGCCATGCCTCGCGCATCGACCTGGGGGATGATGCTCAAGCATGCCCCGCATGTGGCAGCACCACCTGGATGGACGACGACCAGAAGCTACGGCTTCTGCCGCTCAGGCAGGTGTTCGCCAATGCTCCAGACAGGGAGAGCCGCCTGCGCGACGACAGGGACGACCGGCAGCCCAGGTTTTTCCAGCGGCAAGTGCTCATCGATTTCACGGATGAGGACAGACAGGGGGCGTGGAAGGTTGATGAACCAACATTGCCGTTCGGTTTCGAATTTCTCCGCAAGGCGACCTTCAGGGAGCTGAATTTCGGGGAGCATTCGGAACATGGGAACAATCTTAAGATTGCGGGTCGCGACGCGGTCAGGCCGGGATTTCAGATCTGTACCCGGTGCGGCAAAGTACAACAGGAGAACCAGGAGCCTGTTCACACCTTGTCGTGCCCCACAAAGACGACTGGAGCCGCTCCATCAATCGAAGCCTGTCTGTATCTTTATCGTGAGTTCAGTTCAGAAGCTCTGCGGATGTTGCTCCCCATGGCGGATCTGGGATCCCGCAAGCAGATCAATTCCTTTGTTGCAGCTCTGCAGGTGGGGCTCAAGGCCCGGTTTGGAGGAAGCGTCGACCACCTGAAGACCATGGTCTATTCCGAGCCCGACCCGGACAGCTCGCTTCGCCGTCAATACCTGGTGCTTTTCGACAGTGTTCCCGGTGGGACGGGATATCTGAAGCAGCTGGTTACGGCCAGGATCGAAGGCGCACAGTTGCCACTATTCGAGGTTCTGGAAATGGCCGTGGAGAATCTCTTGAAATGTAGCTGTTGGCAGGATCCGGACAGGGATGGTTGTTACAAGTGTCTTCTCGCCTATCGAAACGCCGGCGACATGGACGACACCTCCGCCATGGAGGCTGTCCAGATTATCAAGAGGATCTTGGCCCGGCAGGAGAAACTGAAGGAGGTCGAGTCCCTCAGCCAGATATCCGTGAGTGGATTGATGGACAGCGTGCTGGAAGTGCGCTTCATCGAAGCTCTGAAACAAGGCAAGTACAGGGGAAAGGCCATCAGGGTAAGGGACGCCTTTGTGCGGAACAAACCGGGATACCGGGTTACCATTGGTGATCAAGAGTGGACCGTGGAACCTCAAGTCGGCTTCGACTCCTCGGCGGGATACGGGATCGGCATATCCATAGATTTCGTTTTGCGTCCAACCGGTGCCGAGGCACGGAAGACCGACCGGAAACCCATCGCCGTCTTCCTGGACGGATGGGAGTGGCACAAGGATCGAATCGGTCGGGATCTTTTGCAGCGTGCAGCCCTTCTCGCTTCGGGGCGATGGGATGTGTGGACGTTCACATGGTACGACCTCGACGAGATACTCGACGACCGCCCCTCAGAGGCGGCCAATGTCCTTCATCCGGACTGGGAGAAGCTCAGAACGTTCATTGGCAGTGCCGGATTGAAGGATTTCAAGGACATCGCCGAGCGTCCCGTCTTCGAGGTGTTCAGGGATGAGCTTGGAAAGGGTACCGCATCCAACTGGGAGCATATCGGGAACACCCTCGTTGCAAGCCGGATGGAGCAGGCAACGTCGCAGCACGTAAAAGACTGGGCGGATATTCTCGAGAAGAATGCTCCGGCCGATGTTCGTGAGATGCTGGCTACGGACAATGTGCGCCTGTTCTGTTTTGACAATTGCACCTTGAGCCCGTGGGTATCCCTGTACGCGATCCATGACGGCGAACAGGCCAGGGTTCTTGCGGTGCTGGATGATCGTCCCGAAAACCTGGGCGCACCCGAATACAGAAAGACGTGGAATGGCTTTATGCGGCTGTTCCAGTTCTTGCGGCAGCTTCCGTCGGCGTGGTTCGTGACGACGACTCCTGTTGATGTTCCCGGCTTCGCGCCGGTGATCCGTCTCAGAAGCGGGCCTGGAGAGGAGCCGTGGGGTGACCTCTCCGACGTGGACCAAAAATTCGAGGAATTGTGCAGCGCACTACAGCAAGAGGGTATTGGTGCGCCGGAAATTGGTGTTGATATTCCCAATGCAAAGGGTGGTACGTGGGCGGAGGCGGAGCTTTGCTGGGAGGATGCACGGATTGCCGTTACCGATAAAGGCCGGGCAGACGAGGCTGAAGGCCAGATCGATTCCAGCTGGACGGTGCTTGTCCTTGAAGACCTCAAGAGCCCTGGCCAGATAGTTGAACTGTTGAACAGAAACGGAGGAGCGTAATGCCCCCATTGACGGATATTTTCCGTGTCGCCATTTTTGACGAGTTTCTGGACTCTTTCGCTCGGATTCCAAGAGCCCAACAGAAGAAGGTGAACAAGTTCATCCGACGGTTTCGGGAAAACCCGACCAGCAGCTCCATCAATTACGAGAGTATATCGTCGTTTGTTGACCAGAACCTGAAGACAGTACGGGTTGATCAGGCGTACAGGGCCATCATTCTCAAACCCAAGACCGGGAACGTGTATGTGCTGCTATGGGTGGATCACCACGACGACGCGATGGCCTGGGCGAAGAACAAAAAGGTAGTCATCCATCCAGAGACTGGTTCGCTACAAGTGCTGACCGCCTCCACTGAATCGGTCCGGCCTTCCACGCCGCCGCCGGAGGATGCAAAAGCTCTTTTCGACGAGATAAGGGACCGGGAGCTGTTGAGGTTGGGCATTCCCGAGGAGATGCTTTCCCCTGTGCGTGAAGTTCACACCATGATTCAGCTCGACGAGATACAGGACGCGCTCCCGCCGGAGTCGTATGAGGCGCTCTTCTTCCTTGCGGAGGGGGAACCCCTGGAGGAGGTAGAACGGGCGCTGGCGGCGAGTCCTGTCGAAGAAGTGGATGTGAACGATTTCGATGCTGCGCTTGATCGGGACAACTCCAAACGTCGGTTTGTGCTTGTGGACAACGACGAGGCCCTGGAGGCAATGCTCGATGCTCCGCTGGAAAAGTGGCGCATCTTCTTGCATCCGAGTCAGCGCAAGCTTGTCAATAGAAGCTGGAAAGGACCGGTCAGAGTCCTTGGAGGCGCCGGCACCGGAAAGACCGTGGTTGCGATGCACCGGGCCGTCTATCTGGCGGAGAAGATCTTTACCTCCGGCGATGACCGCATTCTGTTCACCACATTTACACGCAATCTGGCGGCGGATATCGAGGCCAACCTGAAGAAACTGTGTTCTCCAGATGTCATGCGAAGGATCGAAGTGATCCACCTGGACATGTGGGTGACAAGGTTGCTCAAGCGCAGCGGCTACGAATACGATATCGCGTACTGGCCCACGGATAAACGTCTGAAAACAGCCTGGGACAAGGCCATGGCTCTGACGCCGAGCGGAAAGTATCCGACGGGCTTCTTCCGCGATGAGTGGGAACTCGTGGTTCAATCTGCGGGCTGTGAGGATTGGGAGGCATACAAGGCGGCGAGTCGCGCCGGTCGCGGAGTGCGTCTGAGCCGGAATCAGCGCAAGGACATCTGGCCGGTCTTCGAGGAGTATATGGACCAGCTGGAGAAGGAGCGTTTGAGGGAGCCCGAGGACGCGCTGAGGGACGCGGCGATTTTACTCAAGCGCAAGGATGTGGTGGCGCCCTACAAGTCGGTGGTAGTGGACGAGGCACAGGATATGTCCACAAACGCGTTTACGGTTCTCCGCATGGTCATCCCCGAAGAGCGGCCTAACGATCTGTTCATTGTGGGTGATGGGCATCAGCGCATATATCGCAAGAAGGTTGTTCTCAGCCGCGCCGGCATCAACGTGCGCGGAAGGCGTGGGCGGCGGTTGCGGATCAACTACCGCACAACCGAGGAGATCAGGCGTTTCGCCGTGGCTCTGCTCGAGGGGGTCGATGTCGATGACCTCGACGGTGGGCAGGACACCACGAAGGGATACAAATCGCTGATGTATGGAGAACCACCCATTGTGGAAAGTCACCCTGATTTCGATTCCGAGATGGAAATAATCGTTGCATGGGTAAAAGAAGGTCCTTCAGAACAGACATGCCTTGTAGCTCGCACAAAAGACCTGCGCGACAAATATGAGCGCGCACTGACACGGCAAGGGTTCGAAACCTACGCGATCAAGCGCTCCACCGCCGAGGACACCTCGGCTCCCGGCATCCGTGTGGCTACGATGCACCGCGTCAAGGGGCTCGAGTTCTCTCGCGTAATTATCGCCGGCGTAAACGAGGATCTGATCCCTCTCAAGGATGCCATCGAGGCCTCCGAAGACCAATCCGTCCGCACCGAGACAGAGGATCGCGAACGCGCACTTCTCTACGTCTCCATCACCCGGGCGAAACGAGCAGTACTGATCACGGCGTCCGGAACGCCGAGTAGGTGGGTGTGATTCACTATGATTAGAGACTGGCATGGCCGAAGCCGCGCGTAGTAAGGAGTTCGATACATGGCAACAGTAGGAAGCACTTTCCGGACAGGCGAGCCCGATCTCGCCAAACTTCTCGAGCAGATCCACGATGGTGAGGTCCAGCTCCCCGATTTTCAACGTGGATGGGTGTGGGACGACCACCACATCCGATCACTGCTCGCTAGCATCTCGTTGTCCTACCCAATCGGATCTGTGATGTTGCTTGAGACCGGGGGGGATGGCGTGAGATTCAAGCCCAGGCCCGTGCAGGGAGCATCGTTCGCCGAGAGTGTGGAGCCAAGCCTGCTCATCCTCGATGGTCAACAGCGAATGACCTCGCTGTACCTGGCGCTCAGGAGTTCGGAAGTGGTTCCAACTCGGACCGACAAGGGCAAAGACATAGAGCGTGTGTACTACCTCAATATCTCCAAGAGCGTGGATCCTGAGGTGGACAGGGAAGATGCAGTCGTTTCCATCGCGCCAAACCGGAAGATCATGTCCGACTTCAATCGGGTAGTCGATCTGGATATCAGCGATGCAGAAAAGGAGTACGACGCGGGGTTGTTCCCACTCGACGTGCTGTTCGACAACGCCAGGTACTCGGCGTGGCGCCGTGGGTATACGGGTCGATATCGCCATGACGATAAGAAGCTGGATGAGTGGGACATGTTCGAGGCGACCGTACTCCAACGGTTCCAGCAGTACCGCGTACCTTCCATCGAGCTGACCAAAAACACTCAGAAGGAAGCCGTTTGCCAGGTGTTCGAGAAGGTGAACACTGGGGGAGTATCGCTCACGGTGTTCGAGTTGATGACGGCTACCTTCGCGGCGGACGATTTCGATCTCCGACAAGATTGGGCGGAGAGGCAGGAGCGCCTTAAGGAGAAGCTGGTTCTTTCATCGGTTGGCGCAACGGATTTCCTGCAAGCGATAACGCTCCATTCTAGCTACGAGCGCAACCGGCGTGAAGGTACGGGTATCAGCTGCAAGCGAAAAGACGTGTTGAATCTCAACGTTGATGACTACCGTACACGGGCCGAGAGAATCGAGCGAGGTTTCATCGACGCGGCCAGGCTCCTGGTGCGGGAAAAAGTGTTCAACGCCTACAACCTGCCGTACGGGACGCAACTCGTCCCACTTGCCGCGATCTGTGCCGTTCTCGGGGGCAAGTTCGAGTCTGACGTGGTAAAACAGAAAATCGCACGGTGGTTCTGGTGCGGTGTGTTCGGTGAGTTGTACGGAGGAGCGAACGAGACCCGGTTTGCCAACGATATCCTGGATGTCATCGAGTGGGTCTCGGGTGGGGATGAACCTCGTACCATCCGTGACGCCAACTTCGCACCGACACGCCTCCTGACGTTACAGACACGCCAGAGCGCAGCATACAAGGGAGTGATGGCGCAGCTGATGCAGGTTGGCGGAAATGACTTCATCAACGGTGATGATATCGAGGTGACGACCTTCTTCGACCAGGCAGTTGATATTCATCATATCTTCCCGGCCAGCCACTGCCAGAAACAGGGTCATCCACGACAGAAGTGGAACTCGGTAATCAACAAGGCGCCGATAACCGCCAAGTCGAACCGCATCCTGGGCGGTAACGCCCCGAGTAAGTACCTTGCCAGCATCGAGAAGAACTACGGCGTTGCACCGGAACGGCTGGACGCCATCTTGAAATCGCACCTGGTCACGCCAGCCCTGATAAGGGATGACGTGTTTGACGGCTTCATTCTCGACCGCGCCCGTCGCCTGCTCGATCTCATCGAGCGAGCCATCGGCAAGTCCGTGGCAGGGCGAGATTCCGAGGAGACGATTGAAGCGTTCGGTGAAGCACTCGTTCACCCAGAGAAGGCGTAGGTGCAGGACGGGCGATGAATGAAAGCAAGTCTTCCACGTGAAGAGAGATACAGATATGAAAGAAACCAGCAGAACCGACTATTGGCAGAAACGGATCCTCGTATGCCTCACGCATCAGTAAAAACCCGCCAACATCTCATTTTCTACCAATATGCCAAGATCATTGCCAAGAGTGTCTACGGCGAAGAAAACCTCAAGGCCAATTTCCCCTTCGCCATGCGCAAGTTCCACGATCTCGCAAGCGGAAAGATCTCCTGGTCCGACATCCTGCGCGAGGACAAACAGCTGGTGGAGGCCGACAAGGTCTGTGTCTACTGCGGTGCCGCCGAGAACTTAAGCTGGGAGCACATTGTTCCCAGGAGCCTGCAAATCAACGAACGATGCTCAACCTGCGACAAGATCCAGAGCATTCATAACCAGGTGCTGGCCTGCATATCTTGCAACAGCACCAAGGGTGCCAAGGGCCTCTACCACTTCTACCGCGACAAGCTCCCCGAGGGTTCCAGGTTTTACGACCTGGTTCCTCCGCTGGTGGAAAAAAAATACCTCAAGACCATTTTCCATTGCCATGAATGTGCCGGCACCCTCGATACAGGTAAGGAGAACGGAAAACTGGGAGCACTGGATCTGGATTTTGAAATGTCCTGAGGGGGGTTCCATGGGTAGTACGAAGGCGACGAACGGCATGCCAGGAGCAACGATAAACGCGCCAATATCGTGCGCATGAGGGGGTCAAAAATGCCCGAGAACAACCCTGATTCGTCAAAACAACCGGTGCCCCGCAAGCGTGCTTCTGGACCGGGCGTGATTGTAGCACTTGTAGGCTACGGGTTAGCTATAGTTGGTGGCTACACGGTCGCGAAAACGGCACACGAAGAAATCTCGGACCTAGTGGGTTCAGAGGAGTTCTCCGATTGTGTCGATGACCTTTCCCGGCCCGACAAACAGGGAGACCCATTCGACTATGCGATCCTGTCCGTTCAGCGCAGCTACGGGCTTTCGGAATTCGATGCACGAAAGGTTGCGTATGAAACGCTGATCTCTGTTTGCGTAAAAATGGCAGAAAAAGATGAAATAAAAAAACTGGAAAACTATTTCATGAGGTCTCTTGGAAATGGTGCCAAGCGATTGAAAAAGAAAGCAAAACGTCGCGCATCTCTGAGCAAGACCATAGATACCGGAACTCTCAGAAGGATAACCCCAGAAGACAATGTCATATCTGAGCAGGAGTTCGCGGCACTTGAAACTTGCATGAAACACCTCAGCATTTATGAACGCGAGCTAATATTATACAGGGTGTTCCAGGACACGCCATGGGAAGAAATGGGCGCAACGATGGGCAAGGAGATGAGTGGAAAGACGGCTAGACGACAATATGATGAGGCCATGCAACACCTCCGGAACATTTGTAGTATCCCACTCAGCCTTCGGTGAAAGACCGCATGGCAGCCCCATATCATTACTTGCATTACAGTAAATTCAATAGGTTAGATTCAAATCTGTCCGGTCCAGGTCACCTCATGACTCTACCCTGTGAGGGCGGCAATATCGTCGCCCTCTAAAAAAGGGAGGTCGACAATGTACCGGTCATCGCAAGTCGCCAACGGGCGAAAACAAAACAGGAATCATGATTCAACTCGTTGCTCGGATCGCAAATTTGTCCTTGTAGATCTGACTCTGCAACACAACGGCGATCCGCTTGAGAGTCTCGGAACCGCAGGGCTCCTGGCCGCATTCCGTGCGGAGTTACCAGGGACCTCGGCAACGATATTGCCAATTGCGGTAAGTAACCTTGTCACCGGCAATGCGGTTGCAAGAGCAATTCTTGCCAGGCTATCCGGTGGAAATCCAGACGCGACGGTCGGCTTCGGAGCATACGTCTGGAACTCCGCCCTGGTGCGCGAGACGATCACCGCACTGCGCAGGGATGGCTTTCGTGGACAAATCGTCGTTGGGGGACCGCAGGTCACATACGGCGACACACCCGAAGCCGACTTCCCGGGTGCGGACGTTTTCATCCGCGGCTACGCCGAGCAAGCCCTGCCCGAGATCGTTCGCGGTAGCAAACGTGGGCTCCGTGGCGTCCAGTACTCCGGGGATCCCATGGTCAGCGGTCCCTGCGATTTCGAGCTGGCTTCATGCCCCTCTCCGTACCTTACCGGCATCTTGCCCATCAGTTTTGGACAGGAGGTGGTGCGTTGGGAGACCCAGCGCGGCTGTCCGTACCGGTGCGCATATTGCCAGCACGGCGACCCGGACATGCAGCCCCACGTTCAGAAAGTGCCCTTCGGCAGGCTCACGACGGAGTTGGACCTTTTCGTTCGGCGGGGTGTTCGAGAGATCAAGGTGATTGACCCCGCGTTCAATCGGGGCAAGCACGCCATCCGGGTCCTCGATGCCCTGAGAACCAGCGGATATGAGGGGCGCATCTCGGTACAGTGCCGCCCCGAACTCCTATCGGCGTCCTTCGCCGAGGCATGCACAGGACTCACAGTCGTTCCGGAACTCGGGTTGCAAACGATCCACCGGGAAGAGAGCCGTCTCATTGATAGGACGATAAACCTCGACCGGGTTTCCAGAGCATTTGAACTACTCAACGCCCGTGGCCAACACTACGCAGTGACTATCATCTTTGGCCTGCCGGGCCAGACCGTGACCTCCTTCCAGCAAACGGTGGACTTCTGTCTCCGGCATCACGTACCCGAGATCAAGGCATTCCCGCTCATGCTCTTGAAAGGTTGTGGGCTTGACCGTCGACGTAAAGAGCTGGGACTCGTTGTCGGAGGTGGTTCTCTTCCGATTGTGCAATCCAGTCCGACGTTCGACGAACACGATTTCCAGATGATGGCTGCTCTCGGAAAAGCCTTGGATCTCACGGCGGGGTTTCATCCGGGTTCCGTTGCCTACCTGTTTGACTGGAACGATGGGGCTTCAGCAATCCGGAAGGTGGGTTGATATGGCCATCTTTACTTATCATTCAAAACAACGCTGCCGTGATCGAGGCATCACACAGGAGCAGGCAACTCGGGTGATCGATTATGGAGAGAAACGGCCCGGCCGTGGAGACGGGCTGGAGTTCTACATCGATATTATAAGAGCCCAAAAGCTGTCCGAGTCCGGCCATAACGTCTTCGATTGCGTCGGCATCTCCGTTGTCGTTGCATCGGGAGATGTCGTCATGACGGTCTATCGCAACGACGAAGAAGTGATGCAGTGGCGGCTGCAAGACGAACGCCGCGCAGGGCACTCCAGGCTCAAAGTTTCACTTGGGGAGTTGATCGGGGAACTGCTGGCCGAATCCGAATAGCGCCTACCCCTTCATCGTCACCCACCCACCGAACCTGTACCTGCGCTGACAGCGGATCCCGTCGATGAACACGGGGTTGTCGCCGTCGTCGAACCCGTCGTCCGGTACGCTCCGCCTATTTCTCGACAGCCTCGGCGTGGTGCGCGCACCAGGTCCGGTACGTGACCCTTTTCGTTCTGTAAAGCCGCGTGCGCGCAAGCGTTCGAAAATTTCTCTCACAAATGGATGCTAATCCTCTTTGTCTATCCTTTCGAGGTGGGCATAGGGTCACGATCTGGTAATCATTGTCCGTCGTCCCAACCATCTCCAGAAAAACAAGTTTGTCCTCATGCGGATTTCGATAGCTACCGCACGTGGCGCAAGGGGAGTAGGCCGGGAGGGTGACCATCTCGCTTGCTTCGTTCTCCATCTCGACTCCGAGCGTCTCGATCAGTTCTCGTGCTTGCTGCAACATTCTCTGGTGGGCTGCATCCTCGATGGAAAGCTGTTTTTTGTTCGTAGACATGAAACGTCTCCTTAACCACCGTGGCTCACAAGCGTCAAGGGTGACAGCGGATAGCGGACGTGCTGGCGCAGACAGAAGGCGGAGAGTAGCAGCAGGGAGTTGCCCGTTGTTAACGACAATGTGGTAGCCTTCGCGGAGACGTGCCCACACGCCCCTCGCAACAGTTGACCATCCTTCCCCTTCAACCGATAATCATTCCTGAGCAAACCAGCACCGTTTTCTCGCCCTCAAGCAGGGCTCGACGGTTTCGCCAACCGTGACGGAGAGCAGCGCCGGAAGGCTCATTTTGCCCTTTTTTTATGGGCACAAACGGGAGGGGAAAATGAAAAGACTAATTTGGTTTGCGAGCCTTTCGATCCTCATAGTTGCATGCGCAAAAGAGGCCCCTTTTGTGCCAGATTTCGAATCTGATGGCGGCGATTCTGATTCCGACACAGATTCGGACACAGATTCGGACACGGATTCGGATACCGACACCGATTCGGACACCGATTCGGACACTGACACCGACACGGAAACAAACCAGACGTTTTCTGCAACGTGCGCTGAGTACCTGAGCGAGAACCCCGGTTCCGTGGATGGGGAATATGCTCTCTACGTTGGGAATGATGTCGATAAGCCTTGGGATGCTTACTGTCACGACATGGCCGGTACTCCAGTTGAATATCTGACCCTGATCCACACGGATGGAGATTACAACTTCTCCCAGTACACCGCCGGCGGGTCCTCGCCTGGAACCGATGTGAGAACCTACTACTACAAGCTGCGTATCGATCCCATCACCTTCGAGGTCGATATAAGTGACAACACCTTTTCGGCCTCCAGCGGGAGCCTCACGCACAGCACCTCGTCCAACGTGGTTATATCGATGTGTTACGCATCGGCCATGAGTTGCATCAGCCACAACAACCCAGGGGGCTCGGCTAATATCAACTTATTCGACACCCCCTTCCAAGTCGATGGGCCATTCTGTCTGATCGGGTATGCCGCCGCAGGGGTAGCTACGGTAACAGACGAAGGTCAAGTAGTCGCTATTACTGGAGGTGGTTTGTGTGGTTGGAATACGGCCTGCCCCGGCGCTGTAGCCAACTCACCCTACAACCAGGGTTGTGCGGACACCCTTAACCTAAGTTACGTGGAATAGAGAGGGCGACGGCCCCGACAGCGGATGCGATCCAGGCTGGTATTGCGACGAGGGCAACAACTGCCAGCAGGACTGCATCAACGCTCACGGCATGTTCTGGGAGTGCAGCGCCAACGGTGAATGCATCTCCGTCGAACCGAACTAGAATTCCAACAACGCTTGTCCCTCCATCACCAGCCCCACGGCGCAATCTGTTTTAACAGCACGGGTGAGTCGGCGTCGGTGAAGTACGGGCGGCTCGAACAGGCTATTCACGCTCTGGCGAAGGAATGACAAACCATCCGACCTACTGCTCTCCACCAGCCAGGTCCACGGTCTGGATACGATGATGCAGCACAACGAGGCTCCCGTCGGTAAAGTTTGGGCGGCGGCGGGTGGGGGATGGTTTGGGGATGAATCGCCATCTGATATTTATGGTACCAAAATGGGACCAAAACGGCGGGAAAGGGCATCTTGCAACTCTTCCCATTTTGCGAAGTAGCCGCTGCCAGAGTAGCCAGTAATGGTGCGGGTTTGCGGCTTTTGCCAGGGTTGAAATTGGCGCTATAAATCAGACTACGATGGGTGGATTTGCGAAGAACCTACAGAATCCCACAAATGACCGAAAATATAATAAAAACACCCGTTTGCCGTGTTGTTTTAGGGACCGCTCATAACCCGAAGGTCATCGGTTCAAATCCGGTCCCCGCTAAACGATAAAGGCCTGGAATCATTTGGTTCTGGGCCTTTTGTTTTTTGTGCTCCTTTAAAAAAGTACCCCCTCGATGACACCTCGATGACACGAGGTTCTGATGCATCAGCTGCGAGCGTGTGGTGGTGCGGTCGGCATCAATCCCTCCACGAGGCGTAATTGTGCTTTCGAACCCAAATGTGCGTACCTGTGTGTGGACTGCTCCGAGCGATGACCGAGCTGAGCCTGAATCGCCTTTATGGAAGTGCCACCCGTTGCGGCCTGACTCGCCACGCTGTGACGCCCGATCTTGTGATGGCTGAGCAGTCGCAGTCCCAGCTTGCGCTGTACCGTTTGCAAGGGTCGCACGTAGCTGTCGACCCAATGAGGGAACGTACCGTCCTTCGAGAAGAAGAACTCCTCTCCGGCATACCCCTTCGAGATGTGCCACTCGATGGCGTCGAGCACGTCCTGTGTAATCTCCAGGGTGTATGCCTCGTCGTTCTTCCGAGTGATGAGTTTCGGCTCCCGCGTCTTCGATCCACGCTGCACCTGCTGGTCCACAATGAGTTGAGGTGGAATGTGTTTCACCTGACGGTGTTCGATGGCGTACACCTCGCTGGCGCGTAGGCCGAGCCGACAGGTGATGTAGAAGAATACTCACCTCCACCAACATTTTTCGGGGGGGTCAGCTTTGTTGCCCAGGACGACACCTCGGGGCGCTTGGACCACAAAGAAAACGGCTCACTCAGGTTACAACCAGAGCAATAATACCGACCGGAATTGAACACTACCGCTGAGGGGTTGCTATCCTCTCCATCCGGATGACGGTCACCAAAAAAACAGCATCCTGAGACTTTCTCGCCGTTTACTATTTTTACCTTCTCCATTTTGCTCAGGACGACCTGGAGAAGTCTGTTATCGGCAACCCACTCGGCAGGTTCTGTCCGGGCGGGGTATTCTATGTGGAGGTACTCTTCAATGTCTTCGAGGGTGTATTTCAAACTGACATTAAAGTGGACCACCTCTACTGCCCCGGATACTCCGGTCCTCGACCCATATTTTTTCGTGGGATGGATGCGCGTGTAGGGCAGACGAAGTATCGCGCTCGGGGTTTTATTCATACCTGAGCACCCCCCTAGTTTCTCGGAGAGCGCTGTGTTCAGGTGCTTTATTTTGAATGAGTCTAAGGGCTCTGCCAGAAGCCAGTACCCGTGAAAACCTGTCACCGATCTGTATATCGCGGATGGCGGAAACTCTCCTGGGTTCAGAAGTAAGTCAAGCGTGTCAACACGCTGTTCATCGACGTCACAGTCAAAGTCCGCCCATAGAACGCTAGCGCAAGGTACCTCAGAGTCAGTGTTACTCCCGCCGAGGGTTTTCCCCAGGCTGAAGTAAATGTTTTTTCCCTTCTTGTTTTCGCGCAAAGCAAACTTGGCTGCTGACAACGCGTCTCCGAATAACCGAGGCTTTGCCTTCAGGCTGAGTTTAATAATGATCTTTCCGGGCACGCCGGGTGGAAGTACATGGTCAAGGAATTCAGCAATCTGTAATTCGGCAACACTTGGCGTGGATTTGTTGCCTTTGCTTTTCTTGACCATACCTAGAAAATACTAGATTGGTTTCGTTGACCTGGCCGACCCAAAAATTTGTTGTAAATGCCCTCGCTCGCCACTCCGTAAGTAAATTTTTATAACTTTTTTGAGCGAAGCACGCTGGTCTACCATGCAGGGGAATCGGTCCAGTCAATGGGGAACGAGCTACTAAAACCGCCTTTCTATTCAGCAAGTTGCAAACCCGCATGAGGGTACGTGGGTATAGTAGGTTTTGTACTACTTGGAGCCTGTGGCCAGCGCGGCCAGCAATTTATAAGCCTGAAGAGGTGTTGTAGCCTTGGAAGGGTTACTTAAGCGAATCAGGGTGATTGACTAGCCGAGGATTGACTAGCCTTCGATGTTACACAAACGGGTACGCTTCGCCAAGTTACAGCAACGGGTTGCCTATGTCGAACCTTACGCAGGGTGAGAAGTCCGTCTCGGCTTTGCAGTCTTTGTAGGTGTCGGCGACGACAATCCCCTGTTCCATGGCGACGGGGGTGACGGCGGCGTCCCATATTCGTTCGATCTCTCCGTGAAGGGCGTCGCTGTAGTATTTCTTCTTGCCCGGCGGTTTCTGTTTCCTCGGGGTTCTTGTCTGTCGTGCCTCAGACAGTCCTCGACCATTCAGAGGTTTCCCCCTCGGCTGGGGAAAGATAGATAGTATTGAGATAGCTCTGGTGATCTTCAGCGACCGTTGTGTTGTGTGGGGAGGCGAGTGCAGGCACTCGCCCCGGTGAAATAGCCTCGCGGGAATTCTCTTCATGGTCTGCGAAACTCGGCACGACCGGAGTAAGCTCGCGCGGACTATTACTCTCGGTTCGCATTGGGTTTCTTGTGTCCGAAGGACATGCACGAAGTGCATCGTGGCCGCGGGTTTTACACCCGCGGGGAGTGCTTGAACGTGTGGTAGAGCGCCTTGTCGCACAGGATATCGTCGGGCGCCCAGGAGGCCTCGGCCATGTCCTGAGCGTGGTAGCGCAACAGGTGCTGCAGCTCTTTGGCTCGTGTCTTTACTTTTCTTTGCGTCTTCGCAGACGCCATGCGACCGGTCCGGGTATGAAGGTTGTTTACCGAGTCGCGGAGGAACTCGGTTGCCTTTGAGGCTATGTATATGTGGGTGTTGTGTTTCATTGTGGTTCCTGGTTGGCGAACCTCAGACAGTCCTCGGACCTTCTGAGGGTTCCTCCACGGCTGAGAAGAGTAGAGAATGGGCGAAACGATCTCCTGGACTCCAACCATGAAGTTAATTGTTGGTGATGGGTGCAAGCACCCATCGGGGTATTGGCCGTGAAGGAACCCTCTCCAGGCCCTGCGGAACTCGGTTCGCCCTGGGTTTCTTGTGTCCGAAGGACATGCACGCAGTGCATCGTGGCCGCGGGTTTTACACCCGCGGGGAGTGCCTGGGGGATTCCTGACAGGCTGAGATGTTGTTTCAACCCGCGGTTCCCGTGCCCAGGAAGGCCCCGAGCCATGCTTTTATTACGGTGATCCGATGTATTTGATAGCGCGAGCCTTCCCTGAAAATGCCCCCGGACCCCGATCGGGATAGAAAGAGTTATCTTTGAACGGGTATGACCACTCGAAATGATAGCCCGAGCCATCAGGGAGTTTGCCTGCGGGCTCTGAAGGGTCGACTCGATCGTCCCCCGGTTCCGGTTGTGTCGATGTGCGGAACAACCGGTTGATCCTTCAATGTGCCCATATCGGTTGGAATGAAGGCCCGGACCCTCGAAACACTCTGGTATGGCAATGTTTGTGAAGGTCCGGGCCATGATCGGGGTTGGGGGGAGTACTTTCATGGATGGTCCGGCCTAAATCGGGGAGAGCTGAACCTCTGCCGGCTGAGACTCGGTTTGTATCTCGACCACGGTGGGCGTGATCGCGGCATCGCTCGG
>JAUVDV010000084.1 GCA_030595125.1 Deltaproteobacteria bacterium | reverse complement strand
TGTGCTGTCTCGGGAAGTTTCTTCGATGGTCTCTTCTTGGGATAACTTCTTGAGTTGCTCATGCAGACCAATATACCACACATGCCATATACTTCAAACTATGCTTCGGGTAGAAAAGCGACACCCTCCAAGGCTACGGCGAGGCAGGCTCTGGATGAACAAGACGCTAGAACCCTACTGAGAGTTTGGCGGTGAAGCTGTTCCAGTACGCGTCATCGACGACGTATCTGACATACCCGACCGAGGGGGTGATCACGAGGGTTCGGTTCACCCGACAATCGAGGCCGCTCTCTGCTCCGAGCGCGCGCATCAGATACGTCAGGTCGTTTCCGAACCGGTTGCTTACAAGGGGCCCCAGCCCCGCCTTGACGATGAGGTACGGAGAGAACCGCCAGGGCAACTGGACCCCGGCCGAAACATGCTCCATGAAGATCATGTCCGTGCGATCCGGCAGAATGCGAAAGCCCATGGTTGTCGATAACCCGAGTCGTATTTTTTCCCGCAGAATGTTGATGTCGATCTCCGGTCCGGTAACGAAGCCCGGATCGCTTCCCTCACCCATCCAGGAAACCCGCGCACCGAGAGAGGCCATGGGAGCTCCCTTGCCCCACAGGGACAACCACTCCAGGTAAGCGACGTCCCGGGCCTCCAGCTCGTCGTCGTACGCCCGCTGCCGCTTTCTGCTCCACATGTTCCGGCGATTGTCCTCGAACTCGGACTTCAGCCCCGAGTCTTTCTCGTCGAACTCGACCTTGCGCTTCTCCCTGGCTTTTTTGCGACGTTCGGCTGTCGCCTCCGGGCTCCGGCGCCCCTCCCCAATCCTCCTGTACCTGTCGGAGTACACGTGCCCCTCCTCGGCCTCGATACGCCGTCGGTCTCCTCCGAGATCGTGGCGCTTGTACTTGCCGCTCCCGCCGTTCTCCTCCTTGTCATCGTATGGAGATTCCTCGATCGCCTCCGGCTCCGGGGCGTCCTTCGATTCTTCCTCAACCACCTGCCCCAACAGCGTCAGGTCGGTACCGTCATCGGGGCAGACCTTCACCTTCTCGTCGAAAACCTGCCTGCAGACAGGACATCGAATTTTTGCGGCGAAAGATATGGCCCCCACGAGGAGGATCATCGCTACTGACAGAAGCGCCGCAAACAGCCTTGATGGCGATCTTCGCTTCAAATCACTCCCCCGACCCTCGAGGTTCGAATCCTTCGATCAGCAATTCGAGATCGCTCCGATCGGATTCGCCGTTCACCCACAACGACAACAGGGCTGTCCTTTCGTCGAGGGAGTAGAAGACCTCTGTCACCCGAAGGTATTGCCCGTCGGTAGCCTCCAAGCGAACCCCCTCATCATCGGCGCCGTTCCAATAGATCCCGGGAGGATCCACCTGGTAACCGAGCTCCGCCCAATGATCATGCCGGCTGCTGACAACGTCGTCGATCGGGGCGTCGTCGATCATCCACACCTCTAGCCTCAACCGGGCGTTGGGATGATTGTCCTCGAGCCCATCGATGTCCGGATCGACCGCGAACACCGCCCTTTCCAACCCGTTATCTTCCACCGACTCCCAGGGAGGCGAAAGGTAATGAAAGTGAAACACCGAAGTCGGGTGCTCGAAGGTCCGCCATAGGGCGTACGGATCGGTGCCGTCCGTGTCGGCGCACGCAACGCACACCACCGAAAAGATGAGAATCAGTGTTTTGGGATACGACAACATAATCAGCGGCCCGTCACTGACAATCCAGCGTGGCCGCGTAAATCTCGCCGTCTTCTGGTAAGGTATTGTCGTCGCGATTATCCTGCCAGAGCACCAGCGCAACACCGCCGAACTGCGCGATCCTCGGCCATATCGATCTGGCGGGATCTCCGCAGAGTATGTACGCGGAATCCACCGACTGGCCGTCGGCGGCTATCCGGGAGACCATCAGATCGGCCACCTCCACATCGCCCGAGTACTCACCGGGAACACCGTCCCAGGCGAGCACGAACTCCTGTGCGGGGGAGCTGTGGAAGTACATGGACAGGCCGTTTGGGTTGTACCCGGAGTTGTGCGAAGGTCCCACCATCAGCCCCTCCTCGAGATTCCCGACAGGCGCGCCCAGAGAATCGAGCAGGCGGAACATTATCCTGAACTCGCCGTCTACCCTGCCATCCCGCCATGCCACGCCTGCGCGTCCAGACACGTCATCCCAGGCAATTACGGCGGGCGGAATCGCATAGCCGTCTGGCGTGACCCCCGTGTGGGCGGATCCCACGAGAGTGCCGTCGGAGGTCACCTTGCGGGTCAGAACCTGCCCCGACACATCCCCCAAGACATCCACGTAAGCGGTGATGGAGGCCAGGAAACCGTCGTCCGTGGCCGTTACCGACGACCAATATTCCATCCTCGGATCGTCGGTCAGGCGCTGGTTACTGCTGATCACGGTGGTGGTATCCAGATTGACGACCGACACGTAGGCGTCCTGCTTGTACAATGCCGCGTTGCGATTGTCCTGCCATACGATGGCCAGTCGCCTGTCCGGACCGAAGACACCCATGGCCGCCTCCGGACAACGCGAATCCGCGCTGTTCCCATCCGATATCTGAAGTGTCGTCGAGGTCAGGACGCCGCCGGAGTCCAGATAATCGAGCGCCACCTCGTGATTCGATATCCATCGCTGGAACACAAGCGCGTAGCCGTTCCCGGGTCCAAGCCATACCAGGGCGGGATACTCGTAGTAGTCCGCCGCCGTCCCTACCTGAATCGCAGGCGCCGTCAATATCCCCGAAGAATCGAACGTGGCGAAAAAGAGGTAGCCATAGTTGCTACCGCCGATGTCGTCTATCCACACGGCGGAAAAGCCAACGTTCGTGACCACCACCGATGGATGAGGCGACTCTCCCGGGTTGGTGGTGAGGCGCTGCTCGTTGCCGACAACGCCGTCGACACATGTTCCGTCAGTGCACATGTAGTCCGGATCACCCTCGCAGACATCCCCCGGATCGCAGCCTTGCCAGTCCACGTCGAATTCGCAAACCGGCGCAGCGCCTGTATCCGCAAGTGTACAGGTGCCGTGATCGCACTCGCCGCCGGCGATCTCGCAGAGCCCTCCATCTGCACCGTACTCGCACTCGTTGTCGTCGTTGCAATCGACGTCCCCGCACTCGGGCTGGAAACAATCTGCGGGGCTCGTACACTCGCCGGTGTCCGTATCCGTATCCGTATCCGTGTCGGTGTCCGTGTCGGCATCCGTGTCCACGTCCGGGCCGTCCCCCTCCACGCAATATCCCTGTTCCATATCGCAAAAGAAACCGGGAGGGCACTGATCCGGGCCATCACAGATGAACTGGCCTGTCTTCCAACCGAAATCCATGCACGAAACGGCAAACAGCGTTGCCGCGCAAAAGAGCGCCAGTATTGTGTACACGCCCGGCCGCATCTAGAAGCGCCAACTTGCGCCGACAACGGCGCCGTTGTCCAGGATCCCTACATTCACGGTCGGACCGGTTTCGTCCTGTTCCTCCTCGTCCCGATCCGAGACGAGCAACATCACCAACCCGGCGCCCATGGCCGCGACCCCGATTCCTCCCGCCAACCAACCGACGAGTTCGTACTGCTCACCGTCCGCGATCATCTGATCGTGTTTATCGGGATCGTAGGCCACGTCCTGCACATCCTCGATCTCGCCCTTCCTGGACGCGGCCAGACCCAGCATGACACCACCGAGGATGGTGACGGCGGCTCCGGATCCAAGCGTTATCCAGCCCGGAACGATCAGATCCGGCCCCTTTTCCACTTCGGGCGTGGGTTCCGGCTCGGGTTCCGGCTCGGGCTCGGGCGGCAACAGGGCCTGAAGTTTCTCCAGCTTTTTTTCCACGTCATCGCGGGCTGGAACATCGCCCGACCAGTTCAGATATCGATGGTACAACTCGACAGCTGCGGCAACATTTCCGAGCTTCTCCTCGCACAGGGCCAGGTTGAAGATGGTCCGAAAGTGCGGAAAAGCGTCGAACGACAGCTGGAAGGCCTCCTTCGCTTCGTTGAACTCACCGACATCGTAGTGCGACTGCCCCCGCGAGAACGCGTCCTTGGCACGCTGCATGTCGTCCCCCTGGGCTCTCGCCTGACCGCTCGACGCGAGGATGACCGCGAAAACGACCGCAGCGAGGCACCCGCGGAACAATTGCGAACAAATACTGTGCGGGGGTCTAAAAAAAAACATTAATTGGGATTCTACTAGATCAGAATGGATTGTCCATCGGGTGCTCGATCGACTTGGGCTTGACAGGCTTGTCGGGCTTGTCGGGTTTGTCGGGTTTGTCGGGTTTGTCGGGCTTCTCGGGAGTAGGCTCGACGGGGTCTTCCGATTTGCCGCCCTTCTTGCCCTTTTTCCCGCCGCCCTTCTTGCCCTTCGTCGGTTTCGTCGCCGCCAAATCGATCTCCAGAGTGACGTCCTTGGAGGGAATCACCTGCAACTCCTCCTTGACGATCGGCACGTGGGCATCGGGCGATGCGTCCGCAGGACCCCTGTCGCCTATCACCGAAGGGATTTCTCCACGGACCGGAAGCCCCGCGCCGGGAGTCGTGTCATTGTTGGAGAGGATCCACATGAAGGCTATTGCCACACCCACCAGGAGCCCGAAGGTCGCCCCGATACCCACGGCGAGCTTCTTGCGAGAGACCCTGCGAAAAGGCCCAAAGCCGGTCCGCAGACCCGTCTCGTACTGCAACGGCGTCGCGTCATTACCCCCGTAGGACGCGTCATTGATGTCCATGGTCCTCGAGTCGCGATCCACCACCGGGAAATCCTGGCGGATATCGGGCGCCGCGGCGAGGGCCTGCGGAGGCAGGCTGTCGCGAATGGAGACCAGCTCATCCATCAGGTCGAGGGCGGTGTCCCATCGATCATCCCGATGCCTCGACATGGCCTTGAGTACTGCGGCCTCGAGCTCCCTGGGGACATCCGGACGGCCCCCTCGAAAGGGTTTCACATCCTGGCTGATTATCTGGATGAGCAGGGCATTGTAGTTGGACGCCGTATGCGGAATCATACCCATGAGGCATTCGTAAATGATGACCCCCACCGAGTAGATGTCGATGCGCAGGTCCAGATCCTTCTTGCCCGAGGCCTGCTCCGGAGACATGTAGTAGGGTGTGCCGAGCACGGACCCGGTCTGCGTGAGCTTGAGGTTCTCCGCCTCCGGCAAGATGAACTTGGAGATCCCGAAATCCAGAATCTTCGTCGAGATCTCGCCGGGCTCCTTCTTCAAAAGAAAGATGTTGTCGCTCTTGAGATCACGATGGATGATCCCCGCCCGATGGGCCGCGTGCAGAGCGGAGAGCAACTGGATACTCACCTCCAGAACAAAACCGATCGAGCATGGTCCGGTTTTCTCGATGTGTTCCCCGAGGGACTGACCCACGAGCAACTCCATTACCAGAAACGGGATCCCGTCGGCGGTCTCGCCCACGTCGTGTACCTTGATGATGTTGGGATGACCGACGGCGCCGGTTGCCTTTGCCTCGCGATAAAGACGCTGGACCGGTTCCCGTTTCTGCGCAAACGGCTGGTGAAGCATCTTTACTGCGACGCTGTTGCCGATCAGGACGTGCTCCGCCTCGAAGATCGTTCCCATCCCGCCCTGGCCTATGCAACGCACGAGCTTGTATTTCCCGGCGATTGTACGGCCGACCATCCGATCCACAACGTCAACTATGGGGCAGCCAGTCCGGGGGCAAAAATCTACACCCTTGTCGTGGATCTCGTCGCAGTGGGGGCATAAAGTCATGATGCTATCAGTATATTAACCTGAAAGAACACATACCACACTCGAATTACACGTTAACCCCATCCCGGCCTTCCCCTGTAAAAGGGGAAGGGGAAGTTGTTGGAAGCCAGCTTTCACAGGCGGAAAGGTTCCGGCAAGAGGGCGTCCAGGTTCCATGAAATCTCCGAATTCGCGCCGTAGAGCCGGATCGGAACGGACGGATTGAACTCCACCAGCGCCTGCCTGCACATCCCGCACGGAGGTATCGCTTCCTCGCTGACTATCGCTACTGCCTGGATGTTCCGGCAACCGGCGGCCACTGCGGCATAGAGGGCCGCTCGCTCCGCGCAGCACCCCACCGGAAACGAAGAGTTCTCCACGTTGCATCCGGAAAACACCCGACCATCGGCGAGTATCGCGGATCCGACTGTGATCTTTGAATAGGGCGCATAGGCGTTGGACCTGGCGTGCGAAGCCGCGTCATGAAGCGCACCCCAGTCGATGCTGTCTGTCATCCTACTCCTCCTGTGTGCCGAGGATTGCCGCCAGTAGTCGGATCATGTCGTCGGACGCCTTCGCCGCGAACACCTTCACCTCATCGTGGCTCAGGGGGGCTCCCTTGACCGAAGCTGCCTGGTTGGTGATGCACGATATCCCGCAGATCCGCGCGCCCATGTGCCGGGCGGCGATTGCCTCGAGCACCGTGGACATCCCCACTGCGTCCACCCCCATCTGCGCCATCATCTGCACCTCGGAGGGCGTCTCGTAGGAAGGCCCGTTCACTCCCGCGTACACACCCGACCGCAGCGTAATGCCCATGTCGGTGGCGAGATTCAGGGCTGTGGCGCGCAGATTGGAACAGTACAGGTTGGTCATGTCCGGGAAGCGTTCGCCCCGGGCGTCGTTGTTCGGTCCGGTGAGCGGGTTGACGCCCGTGAGGTTGAGATGATCCTCGATCATCATGAGGTCGCCGGCCCTGAACGCCTCGTTGATTGCGCCCGCCGCGTTGGTCAGAATTATTGTTTTGGCGCCGTAGGCTATCCCCACGCGAATCGGACGGACGACCTGCGCCGCGGTGTGGCCCTCGTACAGGTGAATACGCCCCATCTGCAGGAGAACCTCGACCCCGGCTATCCGCCCACGCCGAAGCTCCCCCGCATGCCCGTCAACGGTGGAGCTGGTCCATCCGGGAACCTCGTCGAAACGTACCGCGCGCGAGTCCTCCAGGCCGTCGGCTACCCCGCCGAGACCGGAGCCCAGAACCAGGTGAACATCGGGCCTTGCCCCGAGCCGTTCCTTCAGAAAACGCGCACCTCGATCAATTGTGTTCCATTCTTCATTCATGATTGAAAAAGTGTGACCGAAGCGTCTGCAGTTTGCAATTTAACGAACACCGGATCATGACAGCTTGGAAAACCGCAACTTGATCACCTGCACCATGGCCTCTGCAAATATCCCCGTGCTCATCTTGGAAGTACCTTCTTCGCGATCGCGAAAGATTATTGGCATTTCCATTACCTTCAGGCCGGATTTTACAGCCCGATATTTGATCTCAATTTGAAATCCGTAGCCCGAGGTGCCTATGGTATCGAGATGAAGTGATTGTAGAGCTTTTCGACGGAAACCATTGAAACCTCCCGTCAAATCCTTGATACCAACACCCAGAACGGTTCGGGCGTAGAGGCTCCCGGCAAAGGAAACGAACCTTCTGCCGGCCCCCCAATTTTCGGTACCCCCACCGGGAACACGGCGTGATCCGATGACCACATCGTTGGTCCCCAGAAGCCGGATCATCTTGGGGAGATACTCCGGATTGTGAGAGAAATCCGCGTCGAACTCTATGACAAATCGGTAGTTTTTTTTCAGAGCCCAGGCGAACCCGGCCAGGTACGCCTTGCCGAGGCCCTCCTTCATCTCGCGGTGCAAGACGTGAACCCTGTCGTCATCTTTTGCGAGGGCATCGCCCAGCTCTCCCGTGCCGTCCGGAGAGTTGTCGTCGATGATCAATACGTTGGCAAAGGGAAGCACATCGAGAACTGCGGGGACGATCTTCTCCACGTTCTCTCGTTCATTGTAAGTGGGGATGCAGATGAGAGCGCCTTCCCCTGTTGAATTATCGCTCATCGGGCTCCTTTAAAGCCGGCCGCCATCATCTTCCCCTTCCCCTACCTCAGGGGAAGGCCGGGATGGGGTCTCCCCATGCTTCCACGTCCAGTAGAAGTTGGCAACGAAGTTCCAGATGGTTGCAACGCCGATGCCAGTTAGCTGAGAGAGGTACATCCAGTTGCCGACGTCCGGGGGATCCGTCACCGCCGCAACGAGAGATATTTCCTGTCCGCAAGCCGCGGCTATGATCGAATTCATACCGACGAAAACGACCCACTGAATGGCCGCGCCCACCAGCGACACCAGATGGAAACGGACCAACCTCTTGAGAAGTCCGCTCTTCCCGGCGCTCCGATCGCGAAAGGTCCACATCTCGTTGACAAGGAAGTTGGTGTTTATCGACACCTCGATGGCCAGCGCCGCCGCCAGGTTTGCCTGAACGTCGAACAGGCCCGTAAACAAAGCCAGACAACCCAGGTTGACCACAACCCCGGAGGCTCCAACCGTGCAGAATTTTATGAATCGAACGGTGAAAATCGGTTTGAGCAGCTTGAGCATAGTTGCGATTTGGTATCCTTGCACCGTGACGCGCGAGAATACCTCGACCGTAAAATTCTGGCAACCGCCCCGGTATCGTTACCCATCCCCTGGCCCCTTCCCGACGCGGGAAGGGGAACAGCCATACCCTTCTCCCCCTTTCCTCACAGGAAAGGGGGTCGGGGGGATAGGTAATGTGTTACTTCTTAAATAATGTGTCTGGCACCCTTGTGGGGGGATATCTAGTGCGTTCTCTTCTTTTCTTAGTATTAACGGCTACTTGCCTGACAGTCTGCAAGGCATCCATGAGCGCGGTTTTGTCCTCGGAATGCAGCGGGGATATCCCACATCAAACCGCCAGCTACATCGACGACTCTCTCAAAATTCTAGTCTCGGAATTGCCGGCCGATGAGTTCGGAGAATGCGTCCTGGGAACTCACGGCGAAATGAAACCGGATGGAATCTCTTTGCGGGTAAAATTGGTGTGTGAGGGCGAGGAGACCCTGGAAGAAACCCGGATTGTCACCTCCGCCTCCGCCGCCGCGCAGGCTCGAACCATGACCCGCAATTTATTGAAAAAGCGCGCGGATTCCTCGATGATAGAAACGCCCACTGTAGAAACCGACATCCTGGAACCTGTCGAGGAAGAGAAAAACCACAAGACCAGCGCCCGGGCGGGGATGGTTATCGGTGCCGCCCTGGAGTTCACGGGATTCTTTGCAACCGGCGCGGCGTATGTTGTAGGAGTCACCTCCGAGAATGACAACTTTGTAGCGGGTGTCCTTGTGGCGAGCGGTTTCTTTGTATTGGGGAATCTCATCTCAACAGCGGCTCACACCCGCAGGTTCTCTGCCTATCTCGACGCAGGGCTTTCACCGCGACCGAACCTGCTCCTGATAAGTTGGTTGTTAACCGCAACCACCGTTGGGCTGTACATAGGAGCAATCATCGAAAATGCCACGTTTGATGAAGATGACTCCGACTGCAGCGACATTAGCACTGCTAGTCTCGGCCTGATTCTCCTCTCGTTGATCCCGGAAGTCCTCGACCTTTCACTTGCTCGTACCTTTTTGAGAAGAGAGTTCCGCCGCACAGACGCAAGGGCAAAGCCAAGCGTTTCGGTCGCTCCAATCTTTTTTAAAAGCCGCGTTGGCTACACCCGGTCGGTATCCCCGGGCCTGGGTGTCATGGGCACGTTCTGACGGTCCGCCTCCCCTACGATCGCATGTTCCGTATTCGCAGATGGGCGATGAAGAGGAAAAACGCTCCGAGGACGATCTGAACGGCGGGGGTTATCCACCAATGGGCGTTCACTTCGTTGGCCAGGGCCCCTTCGCCGGCGAAGACGAGGGGCGCAAAGGGGTTGAGGTAGATAAAAATGATGGCGTCCAGGTCCTTGAAGGCGACGTGGACGATCACTTCGACGATCGCCGAGCCGATGACGAGGGCCGCGACGAGCCCGTAAGCCAGGAGAACCGCAGGGACGGTACGTTTCATCACAGTGGAGACCAGCAGGCCCAGGGAGGCGATATACAGGGTCGTGGACACCATGCAGCCGTAGGCGACGGCCAGCATTTCCAGATCCGTACCGCCGAAACCGAAGCTCAAAGCGGCAAATGGAAGCGAAGTGCTCAACAACAACAGCACGTACAGCACGGGAGCCAGCAGCTTGCCGATGGTGATTCGGCTTCTCTTCATGGGGGTGACCAGAAGGGGCACGAGAGTCCCCTTGTCCCGCTCGGAGGTTATCGCCCCCGCGCTCACGGACGGAACCAACATCAGGATGAGCCCCATCTGGGTGAACGTCACCGCCTGAAAGATGAACTGGCCTATCTCCCATCCCTGAATGAAGTTGCTCGGCCCCCCGGCCGCCAGGGTACCCATGGTCAGATAGATACCCAGGGTCACCAGACCGAGCAGCGAGATGTACACCACCGGAACGAAATAGGTGCGGTTGTCCCGCATCCGGTGATCGATCTCCCGGGACAGGATCGGATTGCGCCACAGCCCGGCTCCAATCATGACTCATTCTCCTTCACTGCGCGGCGAAGCCTCTCCTCCAGCCCTTCCTTCACAGGCCGCCACATGACCACGTCGAGGCCCCTGTCCAGCAACGCCCGCAAGATCGGCGATACTCCCTCGCCCGGCGAGAGTTCCAGACGATGGAGCCGTCCCGCCCCGGCCCGCGCCTCCACGCTCAATACCCCGTTCGTGGTCTCGAGGATTTCCAGGAGATTATCCGGGGGATCAGCGGTCTCCAGCTCATAGAGCACCGTCTCTCCCTCGCGGACCGGCTCGCTAACCAGCACGCCCCCGTCCAGGAAGAGAATTCTGTCGCACACCTTCTCGAGATCCGACAACAAATGGGACGAGATGATGATCGTCTTGCCCCGCGACCTCATATCCGACAGGATATCGAGCATGTCTCCTCGCGCGATGTGATCCAGGCCCGCCAGGGGCTCGTCCAGTATCAGCAGGCTCGGATCTCCCGCCAGTGTCCGCGCAAAGGCCAGCTTGAGGCGCATCCCCAGGGACAATTCCTCCACGAAATCATCGATCCGGTCGGTCAGGCCCACGAGATCGAGCACCCGTTCGACGTATTCGCCGATCTCCCCGGGGCGTAGACCGTAGGCCGCCGCAAAGAAAGACAGGTACTCCCGGGCTCGCATGTCCTGGTAGATTCCACCGAAATCCGGAAGGTACCCGATTTTTCCCCGAACCCGCCCGGCCATCTTCACCACATCGCAGCCGCCCACCGACGCGCTCCCCGACGCCGGGACAAGAAGGGTGGCCAGTACGCGCATGAGGGTAGTCTTGCCTGCGCCGTTCGGCCCCACCAACCCGACCACGGTTCCCTTCGGCAGGGAAAACGTGACGTCGGAAAGGGCCCAGAACTGCCCAAAGGCCACGCTCAGCTTTTCAACCGTGACAACATTCTCGCCTGCGCCCACACCGATCATAGGTTCCCCCCACTCACGTCTCGCAGACTCTTTACCCAGACGCAGGTCGTCCTCGTCTCGACATTGTCGGGCGTCGGGCTCATGACGATCTCTGGAAGTCCGCCGACCTTGCAGCCGGCGACGATCGCCACCCCGTCCACTCTGTTGTTCGAGACGCCGGAGAGCAGCCCGTTGAGTTCGTTCGCCTCTGCGGAATACCCCCGCGCCCGATCGTCCGAATCCGCGAAGAGATCGTAGGCAGTTGAACCCTCGCTCAACCTGTCAACACGGACGCTGGCACCCGGAACCAACGGTTTCTCGATGACTTGCCATCTATCCGGAAGGAGATTGACATGAATGTCCTGGAGCGCGTGGGATCCCGTATTGACAATGACCAGGCTGTCCTCCCCGACCCAGTTCACTTCCAGGGGAACCTGCTCGCCCACCGAGATGAATGAGAAATCCACGTTGCTCCAGCGCTGCATGTGCAGGTTGGAAGCCATGATCTTGTCTCTTCCGATGAACACGGTGGGATTGGGTACCTTCCCCGTAAGGCGATAGTTCATGAACATGAGATTCGACGCGGATGGTCGCGGTGACACAGCGGAGATGGAAAGCTCTCTCACCCCTTTTTGGGCCGACAGCATTCTCGTACCCGTGGATACCAACGCCTCTTGTGAATCATCGAACATGGTCATCACATGGTGAACTTCCAGAGCGTTGTGCTCACCTTTCACCGCGCTGGCCAGCCAGTACATCCCCACGGCCAGAAGGATGCTTAGCGCAGGCACCGCGATCCACGCCAGCTCCCTTCGACGGAAACGGGACAGCACGATGTGAGTCACCGGCCCGATCAGGATCACCACCAGGCCTATGAACGCCGCCAGGAGCCAGATGTCCGGCAAGACGTAGTTTTTCTTGAGGACCGGCGCCGCGTGATATTCCTGCGGGTAATCGGTGATGTAGGGAAGGATCCCCCTGAACCGGGAGCCCGGAATCGCCACGCCACCCTCGATCACCTCCTCGACGGCCACCAATACCTGTCCGGCGCCGTGCCGCCGCTGGATAACACCTTCTCCAAATGCCTCTCCAAAGGGGCTGTCCCGCCAGTCCGCGCACAGGGGCGGCAAGAGAACGAGGCGACCACCGAATGTGACCCACCTTGCAATGGCCTCACGGGCTTCTATGCCGAGGCTTGACCACGGTCGAGCCAGGACAACGGTCCTCGCCGATTCGTATTCGTACCATGTCTCCGGCGGATCCCCGGACAGCATGATCACATCGAGGCCGACGACATTCGCGACACTGGCTCTCCGGATCTCGTTTTGCACGACAAGAGCATCCTCCGCGCTGGAGGCGATCACCGCGATAGATTTGCCGCCCGTCCTGGGCTCCGGGATCCTTGCTGCAGCCACCAGGTTTCCTTCCCGATCCCTGGCCAACAGAAACACCCCCGCGCCCTCAACCCCCGAACCGTATGACCAGTTCTGCTGGAAGATCGGAATGATCCAACTGGAATCAAGGGTTCGGTCGGTTCCGACCGCCACCTCCAGGGGAGACAGGCCGCATCTATCCATGATGTCGCCGTTCCAGGCCATCGGTATTGAATCAGGGGACCACTCGTACAATTCCAAAAAGAGCGTGACGGCCGGGCCGTTGTTCTGGATGCGGTATCCCATGACCACCGGGTTGTCGTAAGTCGAAACATATCCGTCCAGCCCCAGGGAAGTGACCTCCACTTCTACCTTCGAGGTGGTGGAGACGAGCTCCAGGGGGGTAGTATCCGGGGACAATACCTCGGACGCCGGCTCCGGCGCGCAGGCGAGCATCGAGAGGATAATTGACGATATCAAGAAGCGCTGAAACATGACCGCCTTTCAATATGGCAACGCTGTTTCGACGGAATATATTTCGGGTTATTCCAAAAGGTCGCTTCGCTGTCGACATGACGGACCTTGGACTGCAAGGGGGTCAGAGTCATTTTACCGAAGGTCTACGTATGGGGCAATGACGAGGAGTTGGGCCCGATCGTCGCGGACATCCGCGCAGGCGCCGCCTATATCTTCCGCAACGACAGCGAATCCCTGGAGTGCTATCCCAGCCTCTACGCCCGCAGCGCGTCCAAAAAGAAGCCTTCCAAGGTGGATATCGAAGCCGCCGCGCCCCAACCCGCCGAGTAAAACCACTTTTCCGGAACCCCCCGGAGCGGTTTACCTGCTCATTTGTATAGTAGTAGTATGCATCACCCCGGAAAAATAGCGATCGAACCACTTTTCCAGGACCCCCGGTAGCGTTTTACCTGCTCATTTGTATAGTAGAAGTGGGCATCACCCCGAAAAAAAAGCGATCGAACCACTTTCCGATGACCTCGGCCTCTTTGAAAAAATGCGCCGGGAATGGTGTGCGGCGCCGGGAATATCGCTGGACAACCTTGTAATATTCTTTTGAATCGTCAATAGAAGCTCGGAGTCATAGAAATGGAGCTTCACCCTTCGTCAAGGAGGAAAAAAATGAGATCGGCCACGATAGCCACCATTGTGACAACCCTCAGTTTGATTGCCGGCCCCGCCGCCGCTCAGTTCGAGATCGACAGCTTCTTCACCGGAGGCGACGCCCCGCGCATCGACGGTAATCTCGAGGAGTGGTCAACCGCGCAGGGCGAGGAACTCATTCCGTTCACGCCCCTCGACGACGGGGACCGGATGGGCGGAGACGGCACCTGGGAGGGCGAGGACGATATCAGCCTGGAGTTCGCCGTCGCCAATAACGCGAAAAATCTCTTCTTGGCGTTCAAGATCAAGGATCAACGCTTTGTGCGCACAAAGAAATTTTACGCGGACGAAGACCACGTTGAACTCTGGTTCGCCGTCCCCAAGACCGGCGGCAAATTCAGAGTCTTCGGTCTGGGAGTGTTCGCCGATCCCAGCAAGTACAAGGGACCCGTGGAAATCCGAACCATGAAACCCGGCGCGAGGAAAGCGGGCGGCAAGGTGAACGGCGCGAAGGGAGCGGTCAAGGGGGATGAAAATACATACGAGGTCGAGGTGTCTATCCCGTGGTCGGCGCTTCCAAAAGGCAAAAAAGGCCGCATGGGAATCAGAGCCGGCCTGTACGCCATCGACGGGGACATGGCGGCACACATGTCCAGAAAATCGATCCTCGCCACGGCGACAGTCGAAGCCATCAAGAACCCCTCACAGATGCCCAGACTGCTCCAGGGAGATGTCGACGCAGGGCTAGGGGCGTTCAAAGATGAGATGGATCTTTCCTCCGACCAGGAGCCGAAGTTCACGATAACGGCGCACATCGCCGGCAACAAGAAGAAGGAAAAGATCATGGTGATCGATCGGTACGCCGTCGCCCAGGGAGACGCTATCGGCGGACCGAACGCTTACATTTACGCCAAGTTGCCCGTCAAGGGCGACGATCAGGTGCTCGACATCAAGGCAAGGGATCTCCTGGGCAACAGGAAGGCCGAGCTGATCTTCCGCTTCAGGGAGGAGATCGGCGTGACGGTCAGAGAGTGGGTGGAGATCTACAGGATCAGGAACGACATGTCCTTCCAGAAAATTTTCGCGGCGCTGACCCTGGTGTCCGACGGAAGCGTCAACATCGAAAACAAGTATCGGTTCGTCAAGGGACACGGAAAGTTAAAAGCCATCGAGATAACGCCGGGAAAAGTCGCGGGCGTGGACAAGGATTCCATCGAGGGCAACGTCCCGGACGAGGGCGGAAACTTGATGATCCTTCCCTGGGATTCACCCTCCAAACTCAAATATCATTTCGAAAACGAGTTGTACCAGACAAAGTAGTGTATATTCACGTGCATGGATTATCGGCGACAGGAAGAAGACCGGAATGCCGCAAAGGGACTGCTTGCGGCGCTCCTTATCTCGCTGCTGATCAACTACGTGGCCGTGGCGTTTCTGGTGGCGAGGCTCATTCCCGATGTCCCCGAAATTGACGAAAAAATAGAAATCGTACTGTCCCAGGACAAGCCACAGGAAAAGAAACCCGACCCCAGGCCTGCAACTGAAGAAAAAAAGCCGGCCAGACCAAAGCAAATCGCCCGCCCGCAACCAACTGCCAGGCCTGTTAAACCACCGGTCACCGCTCCGTCGGATCCGGCGGGAGAGCCCGAGGCTCCCATCTCCCCCGAGCCCATCGCCACAGCCCCGGAGCCCCCGCAACCCATTCCCAAAAACATCAAGACCGAATTGAGCTGGGGTTCCTTCGAGCGGATTTTCGAGGAGACAGCTGCGGAGGCGAGGCAGATTCACCAGCAGCACAGCATGGAAAAGCGGCGCGGCGCCCTTCGCATGGGGAGCCTCACGGGCAAGGTCAGGCGCGCTATTGCCAACAATCGATCATGGGTCTCCGAGGGGGAGCAGGTCCCGCTGGGGAAGAAGGCCAAAATATTTCGCAATTACATCGAGGTGGCCCACAGAAGAATCCACCCCCTGTTCGCGCACAGTTTCCTCGGATCTCTGTCTACCCTGGATCCGAGCGATCCTCTCAACGACTTCTCTCTCATGACCAAGATGGAGTTCGAGATCCTCTCCACCGGCGTGATCAACAACATCCACGTGATCAAGACCTCGGGAAACACGGTCTTCGACGCCGCGGCGGTGGACGCAATCTTCCGGTCGTCACCTTTTCGCCCTCCCCCCAAGGCGATCCTCTCGTACAACGACCGGGTGTATTTCCGCTGGGGATTTTACCGGAACCACCGCATGTGCGGCGTCTTCAACGCGGAGCCGTACCTGCTGCGCGCACCCGGGGCCGCGCCGGAAGCCATCGATCCTGGAAATTTCATGTTCGACGACGGGTAGTAGCCTGCTTAATGCGCCCTCAATAGGTGGAGAAGAAGTCGATCACAGACTCGTTCAGAGGGGGCCAGGTTCCGTGGCTGCCGGTGCCCTCGCAATACAACACCTCCACCTCATCAACACAGCCTGTATACTGCAAACAACCGTCCGGAAGGGTCTGCGCCGGAGTGGTGTCGCATCCGTTGCAGTCGACCCAGTAGTCCCGGGCGTCCAGACCGAAGTCCGGGAAGAGCGTATCGTTGGAGCTGTGCATTATCATCACGGGAATTGATGGGGGACAGCTTCCAAAGCTCGTGAAGTAGTTCGCGTCCACTCCGGCCGCGCTCGGAGCGATGGCGGCCGGCCGGTGATCCATCATGTCTTCGTACATCGCGACGATCGTTGTCGTGCTCCCGCCATCCGAGTGGCCTGTGACGTAGATCTTCGCCGTATCGACGCACCAGAGATCGGCGATCTCGGCCGGTATAACGGCAAGGCGCTCGATGTTTTCCAGGGAACTCGGAGAGAGATGATCGGCGTAGGCGATGATGAATCCTGCCGCGACTGCGCCGGAGGTCAGCCCGGTCCACGTCTCGGTTGTAATCTCCGTGGCCCCCGCCGGGGCGTAGACCATGATGAGTGGGAAACCGACCGTGGGATCGTAATCGACGGGCGTGCGGACGCTGTACGTAATGCCGCCCGAACTGGGCTGTCCGTCCGTGTTCCCCGCAGGTCCGTCCCTGGTTCCCACATCGCAGGTGAACGGGACATCTGTGCCAGCGTCCGTCCCGGCGTCGGTGCCCGCGTCGGGGGTGTCGGGGTCCTTCTTGTCTTCCCCGCACATAATCGCGAGCGAAGCGGTGAGCACGAGTACTGCCATCGTAGTAAAAAACGACCTTTTTCCCTCCTGGTTCATCGCTTGCCCTTTTCCTTTGACCCCATCCCGGCCAGTCTTTATCGACGATTCGAGTCCAGCCCGCTGGCGAACGAGCGGGGAAGCTGGAGCGACGGATCGTAACTATTGATAAAATGAAGGTTTTGATAGTTGATGGTGAAGTGCGCCAGAATGGGCGCGGCGAGGTTTCCAGACATCCAGAAGAGCAGCCCGAAGGCAAAGCCCATTCCGAGCGCCTGGAACGGCCACGGGATGAACTTCCTTGAGGGCGCGATGTGCAGCACACCGAAGATCAGGCT
Organism: Deltaproteobacteria bacterium; assembly: GCA_030595125.1. Lineage (GTDB taxonomy): Bacteria > Myxococcota_A > Polyangia > JAAYKL01 > JAAYKL01 > JAUVAN01. The sequence continues at coordinate 4,969 of JAUVDV010000084.1, read as the reverse complement.
CGCGGGCACAATCCCAAACTGCGACTGCAAGGCTCCGCGAAAGAACATCTCCTCTGCTATTGCCGAGAAGGCAGCAAAGGCCAGGATGTCCGTGTTGCGCAGCGGGCCGAAGAGCCCCCGGAACTCGATGTGAAGCCCCCTGGCCCAACGAAAACGGTACACGGTAAAACTGGTGAGCCGCGCTATCCCCAGACCGAAGGCAACGCCGGCCGCGCCTCCGAGCACTATCAACATGTTATGATTTCCCATTAGACCGGCCGGGTGGTGAAAGATATCCGGCTCGCCCTTGAAGATACCCCACGCAACCGCAGCTGCGGCCAAAAGGCCGTAAACCAGAGCCGCTGCCTTTAGTCTTATAGTAGTCACGTATCGATCCTCATATTAAGGAACACATAGATACCAGATTAATCAATGGAAGCGAAATCGACTTCGCACCAGGGGTGCCAGAGTCATTTTCAGGGTTTCCGCACCAAGGGTGCCAGACTCATTTTCAGACTCATCTTTTGGGTCCCCCGCCAAGGGTGCCTCTTGACGGCTTGAAAATGAGGTGTTTTGTATTTCCTACATTTAAACCCCATCCTGGCCTTCCCCTGAGGTAGGGGAAGATGATGGCGGCCAACATTAGAGGAAGTCTAGAAAGTGCCTGGCGGAACCAAAATAGACGCTTTATCCAACCTATATCCAACATGGCCGATCCCTGTAAAGCTCGCTCTCTCGCTCGGGTACGTGTTCGGACTGGCCTTGCCCATCGCGGGTGGGACAGTACTCACAGCGACCGATCTCCGGGGGTCGGGCTCCCTCGACCACCACGCCGTCGAGGGTATGGTCTTCTTCGGCGGCCTCCTGCTCGTCGGGATCGTGCTGTCGGGCCCCTCGCTTGCATGGTCTCTGTGGGGGCGCGCTCCGAGACTGGTCCGGATCTACACGATTTGCTGGGCGATCCTGTGGCCCATGGTGTGCGGGCCGCTGGTCTTGCTCGGGTTCGGCCTGATGACCGGAGACCCTGTCCAGGATGGGGCCGCAGGCGCGATGATCTGCGGTGGATTGGGGTTGTTCGTCGCAACGACGGTCGGTTTCATCGTGGCTCTACCCGTAGCTGCAATCACGAGAGCCAGACCTTGAAAAAAACAAACTACGTTATTGCGGTGGGAAGATTCGCAGGGGCGTCTCCGGCGTGGAGACGTCAAGAATGAGCATGCCGTCCGCGTCATTGCCTACATAAAGACGATCGCCCTGCCCTGCGCGGATGCGGTTGGTCGGCCTTTTTGGAACGAACTCACCAGCCTTGACCATCTTCTCAGGATTGGAAACATCGACAACGATGATCCCGTCATCCCCTGCGGCCACGAAGCCAAACCCGGAATCGGGCTGCTTCAAAACATCCCTGGCCATGTCGTCGAGGGGCATTCTGCCCTCCTCGACCGGATCTCCCTGCCCGGAGACATCCAGCATTACGATACCGGAGGGCCCGTTCGCCACCAGCAACTTCTGCCCCGCGAGGGACACTGCGCGAGCCTGCCCACCCGTATCGTACCGCCATACCATCTCGAACCCGTCGTCCCCGATCCGCAACCGGGTGACCCCGAAAAGACCCTCTGCAACGTAGACCGTGTCCCCCCGGAGGATGGCGTGGCGCACATATCCCCTGGACTTCCAGGCAGCTATCGGGACCGGGGACGCAGCGTCTGTCACATCGATCAAGAGCAACCCCGTGGAGCCATCCGCGACCAGGAGCCTGTCTCCCTGGAGATCGAGCCTCAACGCGGCCCCCCTGGTCTTGACTGCCGACATGGCCCTTGGCGCAACCGGGTCAGCGACATCGATCACCACCACCCCCCGCGGCCCACATGCGACGTAGGCTATCCCTCCGGCCACCACCACATCGCTGGCCGCGTCCGGGAGATACACCACGGATCGCTCCAGTAGCTTTGCGCCGTCCTGTGACATCTCACTGATCACCAGACCCGCTGACGCCCCCCTGTAAACGATCTTCCCGTCCACCAGGACAGGGTCGCCCCTGGCGTTCAGGACCGCCGCCGCCTCTGCTGATTGTGGAGAAAGGACCATCGGCTCGACGATCTCAACGCCATCGACAGAAGGAGCCACGCCGGGGATATCCGAAACCGCGTCGTCGGCGCCTCGAACATCGCTCGGCGTTCCCCCGCAGCCCGCGATCGCCAGCAGAAACGCCGCCGCCACGACATTACCCATGTACTCCGACACACGCGTCATGGCGTCACCTCCGAATCGGTGAAGTAATGAATCATGTTCTCTATCGCTTCCTCGTTGATCGGACCGAAGGGAAGCAGCCCCTTGTGGTGCATTTTGGAGTCCCGAGTCGGACGGTAGAGGCCTTTTGCCTTGTACCCGCCGCCCTGGAAAAGCCCCACGACGTCATTGTATTCGGCCTCGTCCGGGGTGGGGATCGGGGTGTCCGGTTTGATGTGATGTTTCCACTTGATCCTGTCGCGTTTCGTTTGCGCGGTGATGTTGGGTTCCCAGGGTTCGGCTCCCTTTGCGTAGAACTCATCCTCCTCGAACCCGGTGGGCGAACTGTAGTACTCATCCGCCAGCGCCCCGAAACCGTGACCGAACTCGTGCACCATCACGTACTCGGAGTACTCCGAGTCTGACGTGAAGATCGAGTATGAGTTGAAGATGCCTCCTCCTCCGTAACGATACGAGTTGACCATTACGAATATCGCATCGTAGGGCGCATTGGACGCGACCTCGCGCAACCTCTTCATGTCATCGGTCGTAAGGTATCGAGCCGAATGAAACGTGTCGAACGTGGTGCCGACGATCGTGTCGTTGAACAGGCCCTTCCTCGGCTCGTCGGGACCGGATTGGCGGGAGACCGCCTTGACCAGACGGACAGATATCTTGTCCTTGTGCTTGTCGAAGGGCGAGTGATTCACAAGCACGGCGGCAAAGCGACGCGCGTCGGCCTCGAGCTTCTCCTCGTCATCTACCGTGTACCCGTCCGGCACGATGACGACATCGAGTGCAGTGGCGGGGCTCCTCTCGCTCTTGTGAAGATCGAGCACGTCGAAGGGAAACGCCCTGCCGCGCCTGATATCATAAGCGGTGGTATCAATCTGCAGTTTCTGGATCTCCTTGAACTTGCCGGTCTTGTCGTTGCGCACCTCCATCACAAGGGTGACAGGGGCCTTTGGGAACGGCATGCGAACCGGCTCCGTCATGGAACGCCACGACTTCTTCGCCGCCGAGGTTGTGAGCCACTCGCCGAAGAGGGTGCAGTATCCCTGGCTGAAGATCTCCTTTCCCGTGGCCTGATCCAGCACCCGAAACCTGTACTTGCCGAACCCGGTGTTGTCCACCAGGTATACGCGGGTGCCGGGCCACAGGGGCTCGGCGACGATCTCGTCGATACCGAAGAACTCCTCCCCGCGAGTGCCCGTGTGGATCAGATCCACCCGGAGCGCCTCGTCTGTAAAGTAGTCTTCGTACTTGGGCTGGGACAACTTGTCATCCGCAACCGCAACGGTTAAAAAGGCCGAGAACATGGCCGACATCACAGAAAACGCAAGCAGCATTCGGGGCATGGATCCTCCTTCTTCAGCAGTCAACAACGACACCGACGCCCATCGGGATGAAGTTATCACCATACGCGTCCGCGAAGATACGAATAGCGCGCGTTCCCGTACAGTGGGTGGGCGCTACCTTCTTGACGCCCATGTCCATCACCATCCTCACGGTGTCCTTCACTTCCTGGTCCCCGTCCCGAAACAAGTGGAAACCACCCACAAGAAGAGCGATGTCATCGCCGCACATTTCGCGCACGCGCTCGAGCAGGCTCTTCAACCCCTGGTGGCAGCATCCTACAACCACCACCGGGCCGCCGGCGGTGTTAACGACCATTGAATGCTCGGGGGGCGTTGCCTCCATTTCGCCGGTTGAGAACACCCCGGGGAGGACCTCCACTTCCGAAGCAGCCTCCTTCACCGGACCATGCTCCACCACGTGACAACCATCGCTCCGTATGCGATCGCGAAAACCGCCCGAAAAGGCCGGCGTGATGTGAACCGGTACTCCGCGGGCTCTCTGGGCGAGAAATCCGCCGATGCCGTCCACGTGATCCCAGTGATCGTGAGACAGGAAGACCGCGTCCACCTCCCTCGGATGGATATCGAGCTTCTTCATGTTGTCGACAAGGGAGGTTCCGTCGGATCCCGTGTCGAACAGCACCTTGCCGAAGGCTCCCTGGACCAGGCACGAGAAACCCCATCCGTACTTGAAACCGGGGACGGATCCGTAGTTGTCGTAGAGAACGGTTATGATCAGTGGGGTCAATCAGAACTGCGCGGTTGCATCGATAAATAGGGTAAAGAGGAAGGTCTCTTCCGCCCTGAATCGATTGCCGGGCCTGTCGAGCTCCGGGCGATGCCCCCAGTTGTATATCCTGCAACCACCGCCGGACACTACCTGATCTGCCGGGCACTGATCCGTCTTGGTGATGAAGTGCTCGGTCTCGTGGCCGAGATCCGTACCCACGCGAAACTTTACGTACTTGGCGGGCTGGATCATGAAGTAGATCCGCCCCAGGAATGTGGCGTAGTTTTCAACGTCGGTCATCCCCGTCCAGCCATTGAGTGCCGCTGTTTCCTCGCCTCCGTCATCCTCACCATTGCCGTTGAAGTCCACGTACTCCTGGTCGTTGAAATAACTCGAGGTTCCCAGGGCGTCGAACAATGGAGTGGCCTCCCTGCCCTCCGAGTGGAAACTGGCGCGCGCGCCGACCCCGATGACAAATTTTCTGAACTCCGAGGGGATATCCCACGGCACCAGCTCGATGCCGAAGTCGATGGACCCGACGATGGGAGGCTGATCGTTGATCTGACCCGCCGACTTGTCGTCGATCGTGAAGATGGCCCCGCCCTTCGACCAGCCCAGGAGCGCCTCGAACCCGAAATAGGGATCCATGATGCCGTAACGACGGGAGAGCCTG
>JAUVDV010000072.1 GCA_030595125.1 Deltaproteobacteria bacterium | reverse complement strand
GATATTCCGCACGCAATCGACGCATGTGCCTGGGAGTGATGCCGAGCACCTCCGCCGCCTGCGTCCAGGTGAGCTTTCCTGCGGTTGTCTTGAGAAAAATTTCATACCTTGTCATTTGCTTCGCCTTCCTGGCGATCCATTATTCAATTGGCTTTTCCATAAGCCAATTATTACGGATGCCGATGGGGCGGACATAACTAACTGCTTATGACCCGGACATCTCCACTGCTCCTTACAGCCATTCTGATATCGTGGCAGCTTGTTCAAAACACTGGTAAAATATTTCCACGTGCAAAACGAAAGGCGGGGGTAATGAGATACTTGATTCTGATGCTGCTTGCGACCGTGATGGTTTGCGGCGGGTGCTCTAACGGCTCGTCCGGTGGCCTCGACGGTGGGGCAACCGATACGGATACGGACATAGACACCGACGACTGGGGCGATGCGCACGGATACATCCAGGAATGCTGGGACACCGGCGGTGGGCCCTCTTGCGGGGCCAAACCCAACGCCGAGGTGGTCGCGATGGACGAGGACTCCGACTCGTTCGGTCCGGCAGTATCCGACACAGACGGCAACTACCTGCTGCCGCTGCCTCCGGGCACATATGATATCGAAGCTACCGATCCCGACGATATGTGCGCAGCTGTCGGGGCATCCGGTTTGGTGATTGGGGTCAACGAATCGGTCGAGCAGGATTTCACCATGTGGGCCGACGTCGACGCCCCGTACGTCTACCTCTACCCCGCTACGGCGATGCAGATCGACGTGACACTTACACCGGCCGCAGGCATGAGCATCACCGAGTCGGAGCCCGAGTACGGCGACGGCTGGAGCGTGTGGGCCGAGCCATCGGGGCTGCTCGACGGTGAGCACGATTTCCTGTTCTACGAGTCCACCGTACTGTGGCTGTTCCAGGACGAGCAGGGCTGGGCCGTGCCGGCGGAGAATATCTTCGCCTGGTTCGAGGAGCAACTGCCCGTTGTGGGATTGAACGAAAATGAGACCACCGATTTCCTCGATTACTGGACGGTCCATCTGCCCTATGCACCGTGCTATCGAGTGTTCCCCCAGCCGATCGAGATCATCGAACAGGAGATGGCGCTTCTTGTCGAGCCAGAGCCGGACAGCTTGTTGAGGCTGTGGCTGATGATCGAAGGCGCGGCGGAGTGCGACTTCGTCGCGACGCCGGCAGTGGAGCCGTTCGAGAGAGACGGTTTCACGGTGGTGGAATGGGGCGTCGCGCTCAACGGCCCGACGTTCTAGACCGCAGCTTCGAGGCTTGGAGTTTTTTCAGCAGGCGGTGCAGGGTTCGAACCTGTGACCTTCGGTGCCGGAGCTCGTTTCTACACATCCTGCAACCACGCGTCATCACTGCATTTTATCTTACATATCAAACACTTGGACCAAATGGTCTTTCCTCTCCATTCCCCTGGAGTCCACTCAGATCCCCTCCAGTTTGGACAAGATTTGGTCAAGCTTCAGAAGGCGAAACGAATGTGAAAATCTAAACCCGACCTTGAGCTTCCGCTCTAAGTAGATCGAACTCACCACTTCCGTCCGCATTCCATGGGTAATCGACGTGTAAAGTCAGACATCAGCAATGCATAACCATGCACGAAGCATGTCACGATCATTCCACTTGACGCGTTTCCACGGAAGACGATATACGTGAAAGTACACTTTTTAGGAGACCATAAATGGGAGTACGCCACGCCGCGAAGCTCGCTCCTGAACCAGTCATCTGGTTTGTCGATGATTACAAAAAGATCCTCAAACGATCTGTCGATTTCCTCAACAGGAAAGGGTTCACCTCCGTCGTGCCGATGTTTTCGGCGGCACAGGTGTTCGAGAGGTTCAAGACAGAGCGTCCTGACCTCCTGATCCAGGACATCGGGCTGGGTGACAACCAGCCGGACGGGATCCACATCGTCCGCCGACTTCGCGGTGAGGGCTTCGGCGGAAGGATCCTGATGTTCACCGGTGACGGAATTCCAAACACCGTGTTGCGAGCCGCCCTGGCCGGAGCTGACGACTACTTCGTCAAGGGAAATAACCTGGACGTGCTCATCGCTCAGGTGAAGCGTCTGCTCGATGGCCCGCAGAACGCAGCGGATGATCTCGATCGTCACGATGCCTTCAGGGAGGGCGCGTACGTGCGGTCGCTCGGGTTTTCGGAATGGGATCTCGACCTGCTCACCGAGATCTGTCGGGGTCTGCCCAAGCTGGTCGATGTCGCAGAGCGACTCGGCAGGAGCCCCCAGCAAGTCAACAAGGCGATCTCTCGTATTTATAAGAAACTCGACCTCGAACATTACGGACAGCTCACGCACCTGCTGGCCATCCTTGAGATGTTCAGCCGACGAGTCACTGATGATTGGGAATAATTGGTAAGAGCAGGGGATGAACCTCTCGCTTTTTTCAAAGTTTCGTTTGGGTAAACAGGGATGGAAAAGGGAGGAAATGAAAATGAAAGGGAAAGTAATGTTTAAAAAACATTGTCGCGCGAGCGTTGTTGTCCTGGTTGCATTGAGTATCGCGTTGATGAGTTCAATTGCTCACGCAACACCAATGCCAACATCATCCGACAAGAATTATGAAATTGCTTTTGTAACTGAGCTAGTTAATCCAGTCTTTGAAACAATGACCTACGAGTCTCTTCAAGAAATATTCGAGACCACTCCGGGATCACCTTACACTGTGACTTGGATATCTGCCCAAGATTTTCATGATGGATATATTGCAAGTAGTACTCAAGGAGTAATCACAGATTTCGATTTGTTGGTATGGCAGACTGATTCTGACACTCTATACGACTTGTCACGCGCTCAGAATATAGCGAACGCAATCAGAAAGAGCGGCATCCCTACTGTACTTATGGACGGTCCCGGGTTTCCACTTTCTCAAGTAACAGAATTGATACCGGGGGACCTCAACGGAACAACCTATCCCGATGTAGAACTCAATCCACTCGGGAGGTATAATTCTGGAATTGGAACAGAATGGCACCCGCTAGCGCCTTTTGGCATTGATAACTCCGAGGGGTTTTACGGTGGTGCCGATGGTGACGATCTCTGGATAGACGTCGCTGGCGATACACATACGGTTGATTTAGTAGGCTACAATCTTTTTACATTAGAGGGCGGAAAATTTCGGTTTACCCGACCGGTCTGGTCGGCCAACGAGTTTGCACTAGTAGAGTATTCCCTATCGGATGTCGCTCTTTTAGTAGATGACAGACGTAATATCATTGCCACTGGTTTTCGTTCACCTATTTCCGATTGGGGGAATGTATATGAATATTTCACCGATCCCCTTAGCTGTGGTTGGGGCAGGTACAATAGCATTAATTTAGTACATTCAATTTTCAACTACGTGCTTCAACCAACCTCAACCGATCCTCCCGTTGGGCAAAATACATTTACAGAAACCGATTGGACTGTATCGTCTGTCGGTTTTGATTTTGAGGTCAAACGCACCTATACAAGCGGCAGCTCAAATACCGATGGATATTTGGGGAGAAACTGGACCAGCAATCACGATAGATACTTGATTTGGGATAAATTCAACGAAAACATGCTTCTCAATGACGGCAACGGCACCCCAATACTCATGGAAATGGTGAAAGGTCCCATTCTGGAAAACCCGGGTTTATTAAATCAGTTATGGGGAACAGCGCGTCCTGTTTTTACTACGGTAAATAGCGCCGTCAAATTGACGGCTGTATACTATTCTGATGGAGATATTGCAGATGAGAATCGTTCCAACTTTCCGGTTTCCCCTTCGCCGGATTCTAACCCATGCACAGATCTTGATCATACCTTCAGTCCAGCTGGAACCGAATATCAAGTAGGGTTCCTTATAAGAGATGCTGCGGGCAACAAGGCGTTCTATGCAAGGCAAGATATCAGGAACACGCCGACTGAAATCGAGGGAGAGCCGGCAGTCCTTTACGCCGACGCGAGCACCAGGGGTGGGGAGCTTCAAAAATACAGAATCACTTACTACGAAGATGCCGCCGGTAATCGTCAACAATACCACTACACCTATACGGCTGATAAGCCGGAGGAACTCCTGTGGTGTGTAATTGATACGGAAGGCCGGGGTTACGAATTCGATATGCAATGGTTTACAAGCAGCAACTATGAACCACCTGTACCCAAACTACTAGGGATCAATACTCCCATTCGTATTGATGAACAGAAAATGCCGGATATTCAGTATTGGTGGGGCGTTGGTGATCGCTGGGGATTCCTAGGCAGTGGAGTTGACAATGGAATTCACCATGTAAAGTGGATGAACGGAGAGGAGGAACTCAATAGTAGGTCCTATGGGTACAAGGAAGAGGAGTGGGGGACTGGGGGTAGCTCTCTTAGATGGAATGTTCCACTGACAAAGATTATGAATAGAGATGGAACAGTGGAAAAGGAGTTTGAATATTCCGAAGGATTTGAAGACAGTTATTACTGCATGTACTGGTATTTCGTCACGGACGTGATCTCTATTCCAACGATATATCCAGGTAGACTTACCAAGACCATCAACGGCTCTGACTTTGGTGAACAAAAAAATGAAACCACTTATTTCCACCATTTAAAAACCGGAATTCCGGATATAAATGACCTCAGTTCCATTTGGGGTTGGACCACATCTGTTAAAAACGGCGTTGCCAGTACAAAATATATCAACGGCAAATCTCATGTAGTCAAGATATTTGATTGGTATTATGTAGACAGAGAAATTACGGAGAATCCTCTGGATGCCTGGGGCGAGGGGATGCCCCAATCGTGCAGTATTGACCTGGACCTACAGCCAGAAATCGATCCCAGCACTGTTTGTGAGGGCTGGACTCAGGAATTCACCACAAATTACGATGGAAACGTTGTTGCCGGCACTCTACCCTCCGGCATTACAAAAACCCAAACCAGATTGATCGATACTGTTTTTGCAAACGAGATAGTCAGCAGTGATTACAGAACCGCAGACGAACAGATGCTCGATTTTTGGAAAGACCATTGGTACTTGAGCTATTGGCTGTCCAACAAGATTGAAGAAGCGACAATCGGCACAGACGCCCTAGAATACAACAAGATCAACAACTATTATGAACCTGTATACAACATGCCTTTCCGTGCTGAACATGACGGCGGCAGTGTTATCAAGGAAATGCATTACGTCTACATGGAAAACGGCGGTTTCCCTGGCTCCCCCGGGGAACTAGTGGCTACCCTGTTTCCCAATGTGCCGTCTGGGTCCTATCCGCCTCTTGTGAATCCCCCGTATTTAACAACGAGGAATTTTTTCGACGTTATTGACGCTTCCAGCTGGACCATACCGTTTGCTGAATGTGACCGAGAAAGCCCCTGGGATACCGCCAACGCACCGGCACTTCCATACTGCGAGTTATTGCCGGAGACCACGGGGTATGGGTCGCGAATCGCATCTGTAACCGGCCATTCATACGACGAAAAGGGACGCGAGATCTGGTTCAATGACCCCGAATCGGTGCCGACACTGACGACGTATTCGATTATTGGAAATGACAGCGCTGTGATTCATACACGATTGAGCGGAACAACCCAGCTTATGGAGTACAAGCTCTACGACTGGCAAAATCGTCTGATACAGGAATCCAAAGGCGAATTCGATTTCGCAAACGGGGCGTTCATTCCCATGGTTACTCGCGATTTCACATACGATGTTGTGGGAAATACTACATCTACAGAGGTGAAAGACGGGGCAGGAAAGGTGTCCAAAAGGGAAAACTATTTCTACGACGAAATGGGCAACCGTATCGTCACAAGATTTGGACGTTGCCCCTGGGACTGGGGGGGGGACTGTGCATTCGATTACCCGGAGATGGAAAATGAGGTTGGAGATTGGGGGTATCACTTGAACGCATACGATTCCCTTGGCCGCGAAGTTGCGGCCTGTGTTCAAGTGACCACAGACGAGTACGATGTGAAGAAATACGATTGTGTGAAGACAGTATTTCAGGAAGACGGCCTGAAATTCTCGGAAACCAGGTACTCCGATTGTGACTTTACATCGGATCTGTTTAACGTGGATGCAGTAGAATTGGATTTGAAAAACATATCATGCCCCGGCGCTTGTTCTGCCCAAGAAACCGAGACCATGTATGAATACGACGGCAGAAACTCCCTTTACCAAACAACGGACGGGGCCGGGGAAATCGATGCCAGATATACAAAGAGATACTATACAAGAGATGGAAAAATCGGCGCGTTAGTAGACGCTGCCGACTCGGACAATTCGAACGGATCCGAGGCAACCCTTTATGAATACGACGATAGAGGACTGTTAAACAGGGAGACAACCGGACTCAATCCAGATCTGTCAGCCGGATACCAACCTGTTTCCACAACGTACCACCGTACTCCACTTGGAGATGTGGCAATGATAACCCAGGGAGTTCCTTCGGGAGCCTCTGACGATCAGTCTCTGGGAACCGAGGGATATTACATAGATGAACGTAGAGTGAGAACTGCCAAGACAACCTACCAGTACACAATAGGTGAATCGCCGGGATCCGACTATGTTTTTACGGGGTACTGGATGGACCAGCATGATCAGGTGGTCACGCAAGAGACCTCAGCCGGTTTGCATTCCTACACAACGGTGAATCACAGGGATGGCTTCGGCAGACTGATTGGGGTGGAAAACGGTGACTCTAATACTGCTGTTTCGTATGGTCTTGATGCCCTTGGGAGAATTGTGGAGCAGAGGCACCACAAGGAGGCGTACATCTCTTCTCCAGTGAAAACCATGACTCTTCGCGCATACGATGCCCTCGATAATGTAGTCTCGAGTGTGCAGGTCGACCCCGATGACATCGACGAGCCCACCCATTTTCAAGAAACATTCAATATCTACGATGGGTTTGGTTACCTGGTCGCTACTATTGATCCTGTGGGAAAACAAAACATTGTCACCCGCGATGGCAGGGGAAATGCCCTCGCAACCTACGAAGTACTGACCGATGTGGGCGGCGACTACTCGTATTGGAACAACAGCGAAGTACCCACAAACTACGCCTTTTTGGCTGCCTATCCCACAATAGGTATAAGCGCCCAATACGATTGGCGCGGCAATGTCACCCACCGAACAGACGCACAGGGGAACGTGACCCAATTTATTTACAACCAGTTTGGTGAAACAGAGCAGATAATCCGTCCAGATGATTCTTTCAAGGCCTTTACAAGAAACGATGACGGCGCTATCACTCAAATTGTCTATTCAGACGGCGCTATGCCAACTCGTATAGTGACCAACACGTTGGATTCTTATAACCGAGTCGCTTCGATGAACGTTGACCAGGAGGGTGTTTCCGGCACTACACAAACCTTCACCTATTGGGACAACGGTCTGGTAAAGGGGGCCTCGGACCATCCGATGTCTTCGTACACCAGGGACCTTTCATCTGGTTTGTTGGAGACCCAGATCAATAGAAAATGGGATACCCTGGGCAACCTGAAGCAAGATTCTCAAAACGTTATCAACAGCGAACCCAATGAAAGGATCTCCAACGCTTTTTACATTGGTATGTCTCAGACGTCTCTGGAAAGGCCGACGCTTACTCCAACATCGATAACCAACTATACCTGGGATGTAGCTCATCCCTCTCTGCTTTTGGAAGCGAAAGCGCATGTCGATTCGTTGGCTGGGTTGTCCTGGACAGGAAACAAGCTTTCCTCTCGTACCCTGTACGCGGGAGCGGCAGAAGTCTCCATGGGTGATATATTATACGACATCTATGGAAACAGGAGTCAGTTGCAGGTTAGTATCGATGGTACTCCGATGTCCGATATGGTGTATCACTACGACAAGGCGAACCGGCTCATGAGTGAGCTTGATGGGTACGGCAAAGAGGTCATCTATGACCTGGATAACCTGGGTAGAGTAAAGAGTTACAGCAACAGCGAGTATGGAGCAACTGGCGTAAAATTGGACGACGTGGACAATGTTCGCCAGACATGGGACTCTAATGCCCCCCCCCCCTCCTCCCCTGGCGAAACAGACGACCACAAAATTTGGAACGAAGGAACCGGCGAAAGTCTCAACCAACTGGATTCAATTGTGTTTGCCGGTGCCGGCGGCTCCATAGTTTACACTTACGACAAGTTTGGCAATTTGGAGACGGCCTGCGATTCTTTAAATGGAATCACCCGGAATTTGCACTGGGACAACATGGGGCGTCTCATTGCCGTGGTGGACGATAATGGCTCGGAGGCCGAAGTTATTGCAGAGTATGTATACGACGCCCTGGGTCGCAGAGTTGCCAAGTACACAAGTGATGGAACTCAGGTACAGTACGCGCTATTTGGAGACGATGTGGTGGAGGAATATCGCGAAGACATAGATGACGCGGTAGCAGTTCTTCAGATTCACCATGATCTCACTCATACGGACCGGTATTTCCGATGGGATGAGTACTCGGTAAAAAGAAATAGGATCAAATTTTTGGATTCATACATGCCGGTGCACGATGCCAGAAACAACGTGACCATGATTGTCAATTCCAGTGGACAAATAGAAGATGCCTTGGAATACGGTCTATACGGTGATCATTACCAACCCAATGACGCCTGGGTTTACCCATACACTTTCTCGGGCAGGCGCTACGACCCGGAAACCGGAATGATGTATTACCGTACCAGGTATTACTCTGCCCAGATGAAGCGCTTTATTTCTTTGGATACCATTGGTATTTGGGGGGATATGAATAATTATGGGAATGGGTATGCGTATGTGGGGGGGATGGTGAATGGAGGGTTGGATCCGAGTGGTCTACACGAAATCGGAACCAGCCTGGAAGTGGTAGGAGCCCTATTGGGAGTAGCAGCGGTAAAGAGTGGCCAATTATCACTTGCCGTTGCTGCTGCAGTATCGTTTCATTCAGGGTTGGTTTTAAACCATCAAGAGGCTTGGGAAAATGAAATACGTCAGGAATTTGATCTTCAAATGGAACGCGCGAAGGATGCATTGGACCGATATGTTTCGGCGATGAAAGATGGAAACCTCGACACTGCAAAGACTGAAGCCAAGAAAGCCAAGAAAGCGCTGGAGGAAGCCGAAAAAATAAAAAATAGTGTAAGTGTATTGGAACGTGGTCTTGACGGTGACGATTATGGCCTTACCCCCGAAGACATCCACGATATCCAAGACTTCATTCGCCGACAGAGCAGCAGCGGCATTCAGTATCAGTACATGATTGTAGAGAGAACGGGCATTTCGGATGAATTGCCAATGGACTGGTGGCAGTGGGACGGCATTGAAGAGATGTTAAAGAAAAAGCCTCGAAAGGGAACCGTAATGGGTAATTCGGGTGGTAATGGCAAAGGAAATAAGGCGCAACTACGTAGGCGTAATGGGGCATTGTTGCCTACCATCAAATTCACCATGCCCGAACCAGCCTATGATGGTTACACTGATTACAACAATCCGGACAATTTCACAGGACAGATTTGGGGAGCGGGTTGGTTGGGTGTTGTTCCGTCAATGCAAGATGAGCTGAACAGTCTATCGAATCTCACCAATGGCAAAGTCGGCCCACAGGTGGATCCGCCGCCGTTCTCTTCCATGCATGTCCACTTCGTTGTATACACTCATGTGACAGCAGGGCCGTAGATACATTACTCTTGATAAGGCTTTACTATCAGGTATCGTTAAAGGCGATCAAAACATGAATAGTTATCAAATGTGCCTCCTGGCAGTCCTCGCAACCCTCGCAGTCTCCTGCGAAGCTCCACCTGCGAACGCCTACCGGGGGTATCAACGAGGATGAGATGGACATTCTGAAAGAATGGAGAATCGCGACCGGATCGCTCTTGGCGGTGCTGTTAGTGACAGCCTACCTGTTCCAAGACTTAAGGGAAGACCCAGGCGTCTTCGGCGCAGTCTTCGTGTACTTGATCGCGGCGACGCCGCTGTTTCTCCTGCCATCGCAGAAACGAATACGGAAAAAGATCGCCACGGGCAAACTCAACAGCTTCCATATCTATTTCCAGTATTTCATGGCGGCAATGTGGTCAGTTTTCTGCATCTTCAAAGTAACTCGGGAACTGACCGCCGTACGAATTTCGGTGCTGCCGATTCCCGCTGCGGTTTTCATATTCGCAATCGGTCGGATGATCTGGTTGCGCTTGAGCGTGAAGCGAGGTGGTACGCCCACCGACACATCACGATGATGTGGATAGTTACGGACAACTTCCCGGAACGGGGGTGCAGGTGTCGTCGAGGTTGTTTTCTACATCAATTGTGCCTGGAGTAGTGGCGAACTGGTCTATCAGTTCGCAGACTTCGCAATCGGGAAGGACCGTGTTGTCATTGATTTGCAAGTCTCCGCTTCCCCACAATGAGGTAACGTTGCCCAATCCGTCCAGATTCTCAAGGGAGACATTGTTCTCGATTGTTATGCGCCCACCACCCACGGAAGTAATGCCGCTCAGTCCGTCCAGATTCTCGAGGGCGGCATTTTCCCCTAATGATATGCTTCCACCCAAAGAAGTGAGGCCGCTCAGACCGTTCAGGTTTGTGAGGGCATCATTGCATAAAAATTCCAAGGTTCCGCTCACCGAAGTGATGTTGCTCAAACCGGCCAGATCGTCGAGGCCCAGATTGTATCCCAAATAAATGCCAAAGGGTCCCCCCCCACCCACCGAGGTGAGGCCGCTTAGTCCGTCGAGGTTAGTAAGGTTGTTGTAGAACAAAAATAAACCGCCCACCGAAGTCAGGGAACTCAGGCCGTCCACATTGGTGAGAGCCCCATTTTCTTCAACATAGAAAGTCCTGTCTACTGTGGTCAGGTTCGTAAGGCCAACCAAATTGATGAGGGCGTCGTTGTCTGTGACATAGAAATCCCCTTCAACTGTGGTCAGGTTCGTCAGACCAACCAAATTGGTGAGGGCGTCGTTATCCTCGATGTTCAGGTTTCCTCCCACCGAGGTGAGACTTTCCAGACCTTGTAGATTTGTGAGCAGATCATTGCCGGTAATTGCTAGATCACCCGCTACTGTGGTGAGGTTGCTCAAGCCATCCAAATTCTGGAGTGAATCCAGACCAGCTAAGTGCAACCAATAACCCACCGAGGTAAGGCAATTCAGTTCGCCTAAATCCGCACACCAAGGACACAATATATCCAGATCTCCCAAGATCGAAGTGTATCCTGCAAGCGCTGCCAAATCCGAGGGTTCGAGGATCATGTAATCGCCGCTGTACTCTCCCAGATTGCATTCGAGCGGACCGGTATCAGTCTCTGTATCGGTGTCCGTATCAGTATCAGTATCCGTATCCGTATCGGTATCGGAATCTGTGTCCGAGTCGGTGTCCGTGTCCGTATCGATATCGGTGTACCCGGCATCGGTACTCGCCGAAACGTTTGAGCACCCGCCAGAACCCAGTACTGTCGCAAGCGCAATCAAAAACAAGTATCGCATCACCCTACCTTTCGTTTTGCATGTAAAAGCATTCAAGGAATACAATCACTTTCCCACCAGACGATGTCGTTGCTTCCGCTGGCCGCGCCGAGCACGTCCATATCACCGTCTCCGTCGACGTCCGCAGCGTATACCGACAAGGCACCATCGAAATCCCCATCCACCGTGTGCTTGGTCCAGGCAGTACCGCCACCTGTTGTGTTCTCCCACCAGGTAATGTCATCGACATATGCTGCCGCACCGAGCACATCGATATCGCCGTCGCCGTCCACGTCCGCCGCGTACACCGAGATGGCTCCGCTGAAATCCCCATCCACCGCGTGCTCGGTCCAGACGGTTCCGTCGCCCGCTGTGTTCTCCCACCAGCTAATGTCCCCGGTGTCGTATGCCGCGCCGAGTACGTCCATGTCGCCGTCTCCATCCACATCCGCCACGTATACCGATCTGGCTCCGTTGAAATTCCCATCCACCGTGTGCTCGGTCCAGGCGGTTCCGTCTCCGACTGTGTTCTCCCACCAAGTGACGTCATCATCGGAGTATGCCGTGCCGAGTACGTCCATGTCGCCGTCTCCGTCTACGTCCGCTGCGTAAACCGAATGGGTGTTATCGAAATCCCCATCCACCGTGTGCTTGGTCCAAGCGGTACCGTCGCCCGTTGTGTTCTCCCACCAGGCGATGTCGTCGGCAGATACTGCCGCGCCGAGCACGTCCATGTCGCCGTCGCCGTCCACGTCCGCTGCGTATACCGACCAGGCGCCATAGAATGCCCCATCCACCGTGTGCTCGGTCCATGCGCTTCCGTCTCCGACTGTGTTCTCCCACCAGGTGATGGCATCGACATATGCTGCCGCACCGAGCACATCGATATCGCCGTCTCCGTCCACGTCTGCCGCGTATACCGACTTGGCACCGTCGAATGCCCCATCATCCACCGTGTGCTCGGTCCAGGCAGTACCGTCACCCGTTGTGTTCTCCCACCAGGTGATGGCATCGGCTTCAAAGGCCGCGCCGAGCACATCGATATCGCCGTCTCCGTCCACGTCTGCCGCGTATACCGAAAAGGCCTCAATGAATTCTCCATCCACAATGTGCTCGGTCCAATTGGGAATCGAATCACAAATCGGATCGATGCCCGAATCGGTATCGGTATCTGTATCTGTGTCCGAGTTGGTGTCCGTGTCCGAATCGATATCGGTGTCCGCATCGACGGATCCCGCGTCGTTAACGGCTGAAACACGATCGCAACCCCAGAATAAAACGCAAATTGTGACAAGTTTGATAAGTAAAAAGTACCGCATGTCTACCCTTCCCCAAATTGTGAACTACATGCCCCGTATCAGCTACCAGTATACCTTTTTTAGAACGAAATCGAAAGGTATTGTCGGTTCACGAAGAGTCGTTTTTTTGGATTTTTCGAGGTGGAAATACCTGCGCTTGAATGTGTTTTGGGCAACACCCACCACGAAGTGAGAAGAACCAGAAGAACCCGAAGTGAGAAGAACCAGAAGAACCAGAAGAACCCTAAAAAAGCCCAGGGGCTTTCGCCTCTGGACTTTGATTTTTGATGGCAGGCGGTGCAGGGTTCGAACCTGTGACCTTCGGTGCCGGAGACCGACGCTCTATCCAGCTGAGCTAACCGCCCATAAAAAGACCTCGTTTTGTTACTGCAACGTTTTCACGCTGTCAAACAGGTAAACATCAAACAGGTAGTCCCTTTGGCGCCGCGCCAAGTCGTGTTATTCTGCGAGTCTCAAGATTTGGAGGAGTGAATTGGACAGATTCCCAATGACACCGCAGGGGCTCAAGACGCTCGAGGCGGAGCTCAAAAAAATCAGGGAGGTCGACCGCCCGGCCAACGTCAAGGCGATCGAGACGGCCCGCGAACACGGCGATCTCAAGGAGAACGCCGAGTACAAGTACGCCAAGGAGCAGCAGTCGCTCATCGCCGGACGCCTGGAGCACCTCGAGGAGCGCATCTCCCGCGCGGAGGTGATCGACCCGTCGAAACTATCCGGGGATCGAGTGGTGTTCGGCGCCAAAGTCCACCTGGAAAACCTGGATACCGGCGAACAGGTGGTCTACCGCATCGTGGGCGAGGACGAGGCTGATATCGACTCTGGCACCATCTCCATCACATCGCCGGTAGCACGTGGGCTCATCCGTCGAGAGGTGGGAGACCAGGTGACCATCCAGGCTCCCTCAGGCGCAAAAAAATACGAAATCTTTGACGTGGAATTCTGAGACATGCGGAGCGTATCGGAGGCGGTCGCAAGGCTGAGATCGGCGTTGGCGACAGCCCTGGTGGGCGGACCCGATCCGTCCGGGAGCGAACATGCCCTGGACGATCTCCGAAAGATCGAAGCCTGCCCGTTGTGGGAGGGCCAGGAGAAGCTGGCGGCGTTCGCGACGTCGGTCCGGGATCCTTCTTCCTTTCCGGGTACCAGTCGACCGGTGGTTCTCGCACGGGGTCAGCGATACCTCCTGAGTCTGGCCATGGAGATCGAGGATCTGAGCGACGAACCCGCGAAACGCGACAAATCGACCGGGCGAAAAAGAAAAGATGCAGCGCCGAACACCCCGTTCGATCCGGCGCTCCTCGACCTGAGCGGCGTGGGCCCCAAGACCGCCGCGCGACTCGCGAGCCGCGGCCTGAGTAGCCCCCTCGACGTGCTCTTCTGGCTTCCCCGAAGATACGACGACCGCCGCACGATCACACCAATCGGCGAGCTGAAGGCCGGCACCAGAGTGATGACTTCGGGAATCGTGGATTCCATCCGCGTATACGGCCGCCCCTGGCGCAGGATCATGGAAATCAAGCTGAAGGACGGTGACGACGCCCTGAGCGCAATGTGGTTTTCCAACCGGCGACCGCGATCGGACAGGTTCAAGAAGGGGGACGAGATCGTCCTGGCCGGCCTGGTGAGCAACTACAAGGGACGGCTGCAGATTGCGTATCCGGTGGTTGCGTCCGCCGATGATGAGAGCGATCGAATGGGCCGGGTGGTGCCGGTCTACGCGGAGGTGCCGGGGGTCGGCGGTCGCGTGGTTGAAAAGGCTATCGGTTCGGCGGCGCGAAGGGCTAGCGAGCTGGTCTCCGATCCCATGCCCGCTCAGCTGCTGGATCGCCGGGGACTGGTGCCCCTGGACCGCGCGCTTCAGATTGTCCATCTGCCTCCCGATGACGTCAGCGCAAAGGATCTCGATGCGTGGATCGACGGCAGTTCCCCCGCTCACAGACGCCTGGCGTACGACGAATTCTTCTACATCCAGCTGGCCCTCTCCCTGAGGCGCAAACAGATGGATCGCTCCCCCGCGTGGGTAATAGAAAAAGATGACTCCCTCCCCACCGAGGCCGGAAAAATGCTGGGGTTCACGCCCACGGCGGCCCAGCTGAAGGTGTCGGGGGAGATCCTCGCCGACATGTCCGTCAACCGACCCATGCGAAGACTGCTTCAGGGTGACGTGGGCTCGGGAAAGACCGTGGTAGCGCTGGCGGCCATAGTAGCGGCGGTGCGATCCGGGTGTCAGGCGGCGCTCATGGCGCCCACGGAGATCCTCGCCGAGCAGCACATGCGAACCCTGGGCCCTGTCCTTGAAAAGCAGGGAATCAGGGTGGTGCTGCACATCGGCCAGGCTCGATCGTCCGTCAAAAAGAAGTCTCTGCGAGCTCTCGAGACCGGCGCGGCGGGCCTGGCCATCGGCACCCACGCGCTCATCCAGGGCTCGGTCAACTTCGCAAAGCTGGGGCTCGCCATCGTGGACGAGCAACACAGATTCGGAGTGGCGCAGCGGCTTGGCCTCGTGGGCAAGGGACAGGACGCCCGGTCCCCTCACCTGCTCGTGATGACAGCCACCCCGATACCCCGAACGCTCGCGCTCACAGTGCACGGCGACCTCGATGTATCCGTTCTGGACGAACTCCCGCCCGGACGCATGCCCGTTGAAACCTTCCTCTGGTCGGAAGATCAAAGAGAAGAGGCCCTCGTAAAATTGTCCCTTGCCCTGGACAGGGGGGAGCAGGCCTACCTGATCTGCCCGATCATCGAGGAATCCGATAAGATCGAGGTCAACGCCGCAACGGATGTCTACGAGGAGATGGCAGCGCGCTTCGGCGATGAGCGCACCGGCCTCCTGCACGGAAGACTGCCGCCGGAGGAACGGGATCGCGTGATGGACGACTTCGCAAACGGTCGTATCGATCTCCTGGTGGCGACCACCGTGGTAGAAGTGGGCGTGGACGTGCCCACCGCAACAATCATGATAATCGACGGGGCTCACAGGTTCGGCCTCGCACAACTCCACCAGCTTCGGGGACGCGTGGGGCGCGGCCTCAAGGCCTCGGAGTGCCACCTGGTGTACGATTCTCGGAGTGTGGATTCCCTGGCCAGAATGGAAGTGATCGTCCGCACGACGGACGGTTTCGAAATCGCCGAATCGGATTTGCAGCTGCGCGGACCGGGCGAACTCTACGGTCGTCGGCAAGCCGGCCTGCCGGGTTTCAGGTTTGGTAACCTTGCCCGGGATGGGGCCCTGCTGGACGCCGCCAAGGAGGACGTGGTTACATTGTCGAGCGCAAGGGGCGGGCCGACCTCCCCTGCCCTCGCTCCGTTGAGGGAAGAACTCAGGCGCCGGGTCATCGCAGGTGACGGCCCGGTGGGGGAGGAGTCTGGATGATCGGATCGATTGTCAAGTGGGCCCTCGCGGGCGCCGTCGCGGGGTTGCTGCTGGGTGGCGCCGACGCCGTGGTGATCCTCACGCGGGCCACGGAGATGTTCTTCGACAACTCCGAGATGTACAGGACCGCGCTGATGAGCATGGGGCTGTGCGCTGCGGCCGGCGCGATCATCATGACCCTGCTCGGCGCCGCAATCGAAGGGATCTCCGCCCTGTCCCGACCGGGCAGAATCCTGGACGGACCCTGGCGCACCGAGCTGGCCTGCGCCGTCCCGCTGGCTACCTCCATCGATCTCGTCTTGTGGAAACTGACCGAAGGCCCGCAAGCCAGTCAAATTCCCGCTCGTTCGCTGATCGTGGCGGTCATCGCCGGAGCGTTGGGCATAGTCGGCAGCATCATCGCTATTCGCACGGTGCTCTGGTCGTACGGAAAGATCCGGAGACGGCTTGTCCTCGCGACCCTCTGCCTCATCTCGGCCGCAATTCTCCACGCGATCGACTCCCGGGTGCTGGTCAGGTTGTACCCGGCGTTCCACCTGTCCCTCACGGCCGGGGCTCTCTTCCTGTCGGCGTCCTCCTTTCGAGTGCTCTGGAATCGGCGTCCGGGTCTCCTCGCCATGATCCTCGCGACGCTGGTCTGCCTCGGCGCGGTGGTGGCCGGCGGGTTCTCCCTGTCCATGGCACGCGGCAGCCAGAACCCCAGGTTCGTGATCACCGAGCGGACCGTGGCCGCCTCAGACGTGCTCGCTGCTGCCCGCGCGATCGCGCCTCCCCGCGCACAGCAACTCCTCGACGAAATCGATGAATCCGGGACGGAACCCATCGAACCCGCAAGCTCACACGGTCCGGCCATCGCGATGCCGGGAAATCCGGTCATTCTCCTGACTGTGGATGCCATGAGGTTCGACCGGCTGGCATACCCCGGCGCAAAACGACGCCCCGCCCCCAACCTGGAGAAACTGGCCTCGAGATCGGTAGTTTTCGAGCGCGCGTACACGGCCATTCCCCATACCTCTTACGCGATAAGCTCCCTGATGACGGGCAAGTACGTGGCGCCGCTCTTCGATGTCCCGGGCGCTCCCCCGGTACATGAGACCTGGCCCGAGATCATGCACAGGTTCCGATATCAGACCGGGGGCTTCTTCACCAAGGCGGTATTCTTTATCGACCGGGCACGATTCGAGCCGTATCTGCGAAAAGGTTACGGATTCAAACACATCAAGATGGACTACGAGATTCCGGCAATGGACCGCGTGAAACAGACCATCGATTTTCTGAAGGAAAAAAAGCAGGAGGGCGCCAGGGTCTTTACCTGGACGCACTTCTTCGAGCCCCACGAGCCTTACGATGAGACATGCACCCGGTTCGGTCCGGACGACTCGGACAGATACGATTGCGAGATCCATACGGTCGACCGGGCGGTGGGCGAACTCCTGAAGTACCTGGACGAGTCGTATCCCGACGCCATCATTATCGTCTCCGCGGATCACGGCGAGGAGTTTGGGGATCACGGCGGCAAGTACCACGGCACCACCCTCTACGACGAGCAGGTGAGGGTCCCTCTGATCATCAGGGTTCCGGGCGTCGAACATCACGTGGTGAGGGAGCCGGTGAGCCTCGTGGACCTGATGGGAACGGTGCTCTCCATGCTGGAGATCCCGGTGCCCGCCCGGGTTCGTTCCAGGGATCTGAGCGGATTCATCGCAAAAAGAGACTCCCACCGTCTGACCACCTTCTGCCAGGTTCACGACAAGTTCATGGCCGTCAGGACCGATTACAAACTCATCTGGGACGAGGAAAAGGACCTCGCCCGCCTCTACGACCTTGTCGCCGATCCCGGGGAGATCACGTCCGTTGCCTCGGCAAAACCGGATATCGTCACCGAGCTGAAGAAAAAATTACGCGCGTGGAAAAGAGATCACTCCCGGGTGGAGCTGAGACCCGTTCAGTCTCATGAAGGTGAGAAGAGCTGGCCCGTCGAGATCCAGAAGGCGCTATCGGGAGATGAGAGCGCGATACCGAGCCTTGTCGATGTAATCTCAAAAAGTTCGGAGCCCGTCGTTCGACGGAAGGCGGCCGAGCTCATCGCCCGGATGTGGGGCCGGCGCCCTACCGGGGACATCGATGCTCTTCGATTCGGCGACGATCAGGTGGTAAACGCGTGGCTCACGATCGCGCTCCACCGGGCCGGCAAGGAGGGCGCGGTGGCCGAAATGGCGGGGATTCAACCAGGACTGGAGCAAATGTCCGCCCCGTGGCGCGAGGTAGCGCTGGCACGACTGGAGACGGGCGACCGACAGGCGCTCGACGATGTGATCGAGCTGGTGGGCAACAATGACGCGCCCATCGAGGACCGCACCCGGGGAGTTGTGGCCCTGACCGAGACCTCGTCACCCGGAGCCCATGACACACTGATCTCGCTCATCAACAACTACCAGCTGGCCCTGGACATCGGGCGTGCGTTAGCTACCTCCGGAAAACGGGAATCCGTGCCTATCCTCATCAAGCGAATGAAGCGGGAGCGTTTCCCCGAGCGCCGCGCGGTGTTTGCAGACGCCCTGTCAACATTCCGTGACGCGCGAGTGATCTCTCCGGTCGCCGGGGAGCTGGCCCGAGAAGACCCCGCGCCCACCGCTCTTGCCGCGCTCCTGCGTATGAAAGCCGTCTCACCTCGCGGAAAGAAGATCCCGGTGAGCGAGACGGACTCTCCGGTGGTGGCATTCGCGCCGGCGCCGCAAACACCGATTCAAACAGCATTGCCCTCGGTCTCGCGAGTGGTCGTCCAGACCCACGCCGAGGCGGACGGCGGGAGCATCGTCGTATCATGCAACGGCGAGCCGGTCGGCAGGATCCTCGTCTTCTCCGGCGAGCAGGAGCAACACGTCGACATCGAAGGTTGCGAAAAAGGCGACGACGGGCAATTGACCATAGAGTTGAACATCGAGCCCAAAGAGCTGGACATGAAGATAACGGCGCTGGCCCTGGTAGGCAGGTAGCGATAGAATATGGAAACGAGGACGTAAATGAAAAAAAACCTGACAATCATTACGCTGTTGTTGGCCGCGCTGCTTCTCTGCAGCTGCGCGAGGGGAACGTTCATTCCGTACGTGAACCCACGCGATGCAACTGTGAGCGAGCGCCCATTGCCGCAGGATCTCGTGGTCGAGAATATTGATATAGACGAGTATCTCATGGTCATGGACAAGAACCCGATCGCGCAGGCGCAAGATGATCGCACTTCCAAAATCGTTTGTGATTTTCTGAACGAAAAACACGAGATCAACGAGGCGGTCCGGGAGGAAATCAACAGCAAGTATTCCAGCGTTCAGTACACATCGATGTTCTTCAATGAGGATGGCGACAACGATGTGGATTCCGACGATCTGGAGAGCCTGTCGAACTATCTGGCCGGCGGCTTTCCCCCTGTCAGATCGATCGCGGTGCAATGCGAGGACGAGAAGGCCCTGATAACCCTCGAACCTCCCCCCGACGATTCGGTGGAAAAGGCTCTTGAAAAATCGGGTTATGAGGGTGACATCGATGAGCTGAAGGCCGCATGGATCGAGGCTGTCGGCGCGTTTAGCGAGCCCTTCGATCTGTTGTACTTCTGGGAGCGGGACGCGGAGGACATAGAAGATCCGTTCTTCAACGAATACTTTCTCGCCTTTTCGCAAGAACGGCACGAGCTGTACAGGCTCTCACTCTACGATGGAGTTCTCGTGATCGACGTGCTCAGCATCGAAGGCTATCTTGAAGGCCCCTTCAACGTCACCTGGGCCGGAGGCGAGGAACGGGTATTTATTTCCGGAAAGAACGGCGACGAGATGCTGGGAATTGCGCTCGAAGATACCGGCGCGGTCGTGAAGAAATACTATGTCGGCGACTACGTTCTTTCTCCCGACGCCGACACCATCATCGTCACTGACGAACCCAAACCGGAAACCGAGCCTGCCGACGATATCGAACCACCCACCGAAGAACCCGACAAGACCGAAGGACCGGAACTGGAAGGGCCTACGTTATGAGGTTGCGCTCCACTGCTCGGCGAAGTCGCCGACTATGGGCAGCTTGATCTTCTCGCCCTTGTAGCCCGAGATGGCCAGGAAGACGATCGCCGCGATGAACGCGATGGAGGTGAGATAGCTCAGAATTGAAAACACGAACCCAAAAACCGGGAACCTCGATAACACGGACAGGGTGATGATCAGAGTGATCCAGACGGCGTTTATCAGGATGGACTGCATGGCGCTGAACTTTACGAATTTATTGTCCTTTTCAACCAGATAGAAAACAAGGGCGCCTATCCAGCCGAAGACGTAGGTAAAGAGCACCGCCAGTTTCTGATCCATGCCCATGCTGCACGGCGCGTTTCCGATATTAGTCTTTTCGAACATGCTTCCTCACATTGGCCCCATCCCGGCCCAACAGTATACGATTCGCTCCGTTCATCAATATCCAAATTTCCACATCCAAATTGGGGGATTGCAACACTATATACTCTGGAAGTGGTACTATTTACGTGAACCTGGCCGATGTGGGTTTATTAACTATGGAGGAAGCCATGAGACATACAGTGTTCGCCCTTGCTGCCATCGCCGCGTTTTCGTGGCTCGCTTTTGGTTGTTCCGCTTCACAAGATCATACCGATGGATCCGGCGATGCAGACACGGACACCGACACCGATACGGACACCGACGCGGATTCGGACACTGACTCGGATACGGACTCGGACACAGATCCTATCGGCGGCCCCAACATGTGCCCCGGCACGGTGCAATCCTTCATCTGGATAGCCAACACCGCCGAGAGCACCCTGTCCAAGGTGTGCACGGTCAACGCCCAGGAGGTCGCCCGCTACCGGACGTGCCCGACATCCTCATGCGATCCGTCGCGCACATCGGTCAACCTCCACGGGGACATGGTAGTGACAAATCGCGATCCGGGAAGCGGTCCGTCATCGGTGACCAAGTTCATCGCCGATTACTGGGAGTGCACAATGGACTGGAACGGCAACGGCCAGATCGACACTTCAACCGATCCCACCGAGGTTCTGCCGTGGGGAGAGGACGACTGCATGGCCTGGAACACAGAGCTGGGCGGAAGCAGCATGACCGTCGGAGCGCGGGCAACCGCCTGGGACGGCGAGGAGGACCCGGAGACGGGCCTCGGTGGAAGCGTCTGGATCGGCGCCATGGTCAACAAGACTATTTACAAACTCAACGGTGAAACCGGCGCGGTCGAGGGCAACGTGGCCACCGCCCTGGGTCATTACGGCGGCGTGATGGACGGTCTCGGCAACTTCTGGACCATCGGCATGATGTGTACGGTCGGGGCGTGCAGTGTCGAGCGGATCAACATGTCCACTCTCGCAACGCAAGTCTTCCCGGTTCACTGCGGTTACGGAATCTCCGCAGACTCACAAGGGAGGATCTGGACCTCCGGCCTGAACTGCGTCAGTCGTCTGGACCCGGGCAGCGGAATCAACGACTGGCTTGCTGTGGGCGGCTTCAACCGGGGCATAGCCGTTGATGGCGAGGGCTCGGTCTGGTCCGCCAACACCGGCGGCGATCTGGTCCGCGTCAACGAGGCCGATGTGACCCTGGTAGACCGATTCCCGGTTGGCGGAGAAGCCATGATCGGAGTTGCCATCGACCACGAAGGATATATATGGACCGTATCTCAGGATCTCAACCAGGCCCACAAGGTCGACCCGGCAGACTATTCAATCGAGAACGTCAACATCGGTTCGGGTCCGTACACCTACTCTGATATGACCGGTATGCAGCTCCTCAACGTGACCCCCATCGAGTAGCCAGTTCCCTAGCCTGCTTAATGCGCCAATTCATCCAGGCGAAACAGCGGCACGTCATCGAAGCGGCCGGCGTCGTCGTTCCATCTCCTGAGATGAACCTTCTTCCCCACCACGTGCAGGAAGGTCAACCGCCTCGCGTCGCGCATCAGACGGTTCCAGGGGTTGCCGACCGAAGTCCACGTCCCGCTGTTGGCGTACTCGACTCGCCCGTCGGATGAGACACGGTGATCCACATTGTGAGTGTGGCCCATCAGGACAAGGGGAACTCCCGTGAGATCGCCCAGCTTGCCGGCGCGTTCTGCGCAATTGTCCGGCTCCTTGCTCTTTGGTCGCAGTTTTTTTTGCAGATGCACCCATATCCAGACAATGCCTCCGAATGTGACCACCGCAAATACGGACATGAGAAACGCGTTGGCGGCCACCACGGGAATAGTCTGGATGAGCTGAAACACGAGCAACCAGAGGTAGAGAGCCACAAAAGCAAACAGGCCGAACCACAACAACCTCTTCACTACCGGCACAGCCGCCTTCCTTACAATGGCCGGCTTGCTCGCGGATTCGGGATGGATCTTGAGGTCGTTCCAGCGCCTGAACAGATTCCCCGTCCCCGTCTCGGTCGCCATCTCCTCAAACTTGGCGGTCTGATCCGCGTCGCCCTCCCGGGAGGATCCCGAGCTACCCGTGGTCACAGAAGGGCCCAGAGCGGCGATGAAGTGAGGATAGTGATCCCTGTACACCCGCCACACATCGAAAAAGTTATAGCGCTGGATGAAATCCATGTACTGCTCGGGGGACAACAGCCTGGGCGCGTAGGGATCGAGCTTCCGCACACGGTTGTAGAAGTACTTCACGAAGATGGAGCCGATCGGGTAGTCGAGCATCTCCGCGTCCTGCTCATCCCGCCACCACCGGCTCTTGCGAGACAGGAGGGGTCGAGTGGGATACCTGATGCTGTTGGTAGAATCGTACTGGTGCCCGTGTTCCACGTGGAGTCGGCCTTCCTCCAGATAAAACAGATGGTGAAAGCGCACCCTCTTTGCCAGTGCATCCATATCCGCTCCGCCCGAAGATGAACTGAAGGAGGCAAGGTGCTCCAGAATCCTCGCCCTCACTCCCTCGAAGTGAATCTCCAGATCGTGGTTGCCGCGAATGATCTCCACCCTGTGCCCCCGGGCGATGAACCTGGAGACGGCGCGGAAGAAAGCCTGGTGCCCCCGGAAGATGACATCGAGCTTGTAAATTGATTTGGCCTCGGTGGCGTTGAGGCCGAACTTGTGCTCGGTGGAGAACACCTCGAAACCCAGAGCGCTTGCCTCCTCATCCGTGGGGACACTGGTGACTGTGAGGAAATCGAATATGTCGCCGTTGAGAACGAGCACCACACCGGATGGGTCGTCTTGATACTGGTCGTGTACGTGATCCAGGAACCTGGCGAACGCCTCGTCGTGAAAGAAGTCCTCGGTGGAAGCCCATCGGCTACTGCCCTCGGGTTTCCCCTCGCCCAGATGTAGATCACTCACAACGATCAGATCGTGAAGTTTGTCCAGCTGGCACCTCGTCAATCGCTCTTTCCTTGACGCGCAACTATAGCACAAGTAAGTGTTTCATATTGGGAATCAAAAGGAGGTGGGGCATGCAAAGACACATTCGTATTGCAATAACCATTCTCGTGGCCGCGCTGGCCTGCGGTTGCGTCACGACCAACCCGGTCTATTACTCTACTCTCAACCCCGAGCTTACCTACTCGGGCCGCTGCAGGGTCGCGGTAGCTGTTCACGATGCGCGGTCGAGAGTGATCAAGGGCGAAACGAGCCAGTCATCGGTCGGTGAGCTTGCCTCATCCAGCATGAAGAGAGTGCCGCTCACCACCGCCAGCGAACGCCCCCTCTCAGAAATCACGGCGGACGCCCTGATCAAGGTCTTCTCCCAAAAGGGTTTCGACGTGGTGCGAATCAGGACCACCCCAACGAACAACTCAAAGGAGATCCTCGACAAGGTGAACAACGCGGGCGCCGACCACGGCGTCGTCATCACCATCAACGAATGGTGGAGTTCGGTGCTCAAGAACGCTGATCTCGTGTACGATCTCACCCTCGTTTTGTACGATTCAAAGGGCGACGTTCTCCTGGAAGTATCCGAGAAGGGAAACAAGGCCTTCGGACAGGAAGTCGAGGACACGGGGGAAACCTCAACCGAAGATCTGGGATGGGGCGCTGCTCCCGAACCTTCGGAACCTTCGGTGGAGGAACCCGTCATGGGCGATCAGGATGCGTTCGCGGCTGAAGCAACGACAACGGAGACCGTGCCCGCAACGGAAGAGACAGAAGCTGCGAAAGACGAGACGGAAACCGCAACAGACGAGGCGGAAACCGGCGCCGTTGACCTCAATAACGAAATATTCCTTTTTTATCAGCAGCTGGTTGGGGGCATGTTGAACGATCCCCGAATGCCCAAGCTGATGAACCGCTTCGATACCGGAAAGACGCAGGAAAAGCCGTCCCCTACCACGGAACCACTTGCCCCGGCTGGTACATTCTAACTTCCGCGCCCCCTCCCGCCGTGCGTCCGCGGAAATAAATCCCGCGGCCAGAAATACGCCACTTCGTGTCGGAAAGGGCTTCGCCCTGAAAATAACCGAACCCTTCTTCTCCCTTTCCCCTTCCGGGGGAAAGGGTCGGGGATAGGGGGCCAGCATTCATGCTGCGGGATCCTACTTGATGGTCTTTACAACTTCCCCGTTGTCGGGAAACCGCCCCACCTCGTGCTTGGAAAAGACCTTCTTCCCGTCCACGGTCACATCAAAGATTCCGCCACCGCCGCGCACCAGATCGGTCGTGACCCCGAACTCTTTTTTGATCTCTTCTGCCAGACCGGCAGCTCTTGGATAGTAGTTTCACTCTACGCAATACTTGATACTGATTTTCATTTCGATTCTCCCGCCGGCCGCTTTTAACTCGCGCCGTCTTGTTTCCTGCTTTTCAAGGGTAATGGCTGAACGAAAACTGTCAATCTCACAGGCCGGATTCCGGCTAAAGGCCGGCGTCGGGCGGGATGTCGGTGCCGGAGTCCTCTTCCGGATCATTCGACCACAGGAACTCGCACGCGGGGATGTCCGTTGTCTCGTCCACCTTGGGATCGAGGTCGCAACCATAGGTCGCGATGGCGGCGACACAGGCGTCGACCTGGTTGTCCGACGCGTTCTTGCCCAGGGGTCCGTCGATCTCGCGGGTACGGCAGAACTCCTTGTAGTAAGCGACGCAGGTAGCGCGGTCGAAACCGGGATCGCAGCTCTCGCGAAGATCGCAGCGCGCCGTTTCAATAGTAACGCAATCCCCGTAGTCGTTCAGGGAGTCCATGCACCCGGCGAGAACCGCCGACGCCAGAATAAAAATCGGTACCAGCCTTATCATTCTTCAAACTTACGGTTCGCGGCCCGCCCTGGTCAAGAAAGTGGTATATCGCCGATTGTGACAGACGAGAACCAAAGCCCCCAAAAGCGTTTCGAGACATCCGAGGTGGTGACCATTTCCGCGGCCCACTTCATCCACGATATCTTCACGGCCTTTCTCGCGCCCCTGTTGCCGCTCCTGATCGACAAGCTGGGGCTTTCCCTGCTGCAGGCGGGATCCCTTACCGCGTTCTCCCAGGTTCCATCACTCCTCAACCCGTTGATCGGCTCCCTGGCCGATCGTGGTTCTTTCTCCCGCATGCTTGTGATCATCACACCCGGGATCACCGGCGCGCTCATGTGTCTCATCGGGCTCGCCCCGAGCTATGCGATACTGGCGGTGCTCCTGTTTACCTCCGGCATAAGCATAGCGGCCATTCACGTTACCGGCCCGGCGATAATCGCCGAGATAGCCGGCAAGCAGGTTGGAAGGGGCATGGGCCTGTGGATGCTCGGCGGAGAGCTGGCCAGGACTGCGGGACCGCTGCTGGCGGTTCAGGCCGCCACGAGCCTCACGCTGGAGGGTCTCTGGAAGATCATACCGGTCTGTGTGATGGGCACCCTCGTTCTGTGGTGGCGTCTGGGAAGAATTCCGCTGCCACCACCGCAAGAGAAGCGGAAAGCCATGTCACTGTCCGCCTTTGGGGACATCTTCCGTTTGTGGCGCAGGATGGGGATCCTGATACCCGCAGTAATGGGAGTTCTCTTCGCGCGGGCTTTCATGGCCGGCGCCGCCGTGACCTTCCTGCCGACTTTCATGTACGGCGAGGGAAGCTCCCTCTGGTTCGCCAACATCGCCCTGGCGATCCTCGAACTGGCCGGCGCCGCGGGAGCGATCATCTCCGGATCCGTGAGCGACACTCTGGGCCGCCGCAAGGTCCTGTTTATCACCACCGCATCCGCGCCGGTCGCCATGCTGCTTTTCCTTCTCGCGGAGGGTCCGTTCGTCCTGCTCGCGCTGGTAGCGATGGGGGTTTTCACACTGGCCACCACCCCCGTGCTCCTGGCCGCGTTCC